>NZ_KV819821.1:0-21741 GCF_001815235.1 Pseudomonas sp. HMSC065H01
GAGCTACGACATCAACCCGCTGGGCTTCTTCTGAGCGGTCCTCAGCCGCCGCGGATCGCTCCGACCCGCGGCCTTTCCGCCAAGGCACCTGCGGGTGCGCTCGTCCCGCGTCCCGACGCGGCTTTCCCCATGGCGGGTTCTGGCGCGACGCGGCCCTGGCCGCGTCTTTTTTTTCGCCTCGCCGCCGCCCCTGCATGGACTAGGCTTCTGCCCTGCACCAGGGCGAACCAGGGGGGCGCAACGGCGTTCTCCCGGCGAACCTTGAGCGGGACAGGCAGTCCCTACCAAATCAGGGGGAAAACTCCTTCGAAAGTCTCATTCGGAGCGAGCCCCGCTGATGTTTAACTCGACCTGCCGGAATCGCCCGGCCCCACCAGAGAGGATCGACCCCATGTGGACCAAGCCCAGCTTCACCGACCTGCGTCTCGGTTTCGAAGTGACCCTCTACTTCGCCAACCGCTGATCCGTTCGGCCCCGGTCTTCCGGGGCCTCCCTCCAGCCCGCGGGGCAGACCCATGCACATCCGTATTCTCGGTTCGGCCGCCGGCGGCGGCTTCCCCCAGTGGAACTGCAACTGCCGCAACTGTCGCGGGGTCCGCGACGGCAGCGTAGCGGCCCAGCCACGCACGCAATCCTCCATCGCCCTGTCCGACGACGGCGAGCGCTGGATCCTCTGCAACGCCTCGCCCGACATCCGTGCCCAGATCGCCGCCTTCCCGGCCCTCCAGCCGGCGCGTCGGCCGCGCGATACGGCGATCGGCGCGATCGTCCTGCTCGACAGCCAGATCGACCACACCACCGGCCTGCTCAGCCTGCGCGAAGGCTGCCCGCACGAAGTCTGGTGCACGCAGATGGTCCACCAGGACCTCAGCGAAGGCTTCCCGCTGTTCCCTATGCTTTCCCACTGGAACGGCGGCCTGCGCCATCGGCCGATCGCCCTCGATGGCGAGCCTTTCGCCATTCCGGCCTGTCCGCGCCTGCGCTTCACCGCGATCCCCCTGCGCAGCAGCGCGCCGCCGTATTCCCCGCATCGCGGCGACCCCCATCCGGGCGACAACATCGGCCTGTTCGTCGAGGACCTCGATAGCGCCGGTACCCTGTTCTATGCGCCGGGCCTCGGCGAGGTGGACGAGGCGCTGCTCGAATGGATGCGCCGCGCCGACTGCCTGCTGGTGGACGGTACGCTCTGGCGCGATGACGAGATGCTGGTCTGCGAGGTCGGCGACAAGCTCGGCCGGCAGATGGGGCACCTGGCGCAGAGCGGGCCGGGCGGCATGCTCGAGGTGCTGGCGAAGGTGCCGGCCGCGCGCAAGGTGCTCATCCACATCAACAACACCAATCCCATCCTCGACACCGCTTCGGCCGAACGCGCCGAACTGGATGCCAGTGGCATCGAAGTGGCCTGGGATGGCATGCACATCCAGCTGTAGGGGGCCAACATGAGCCGTGCCGCCATGGATCGCGCCGAATTCGAACGGGCGCTGCGCGACAAGGGACGCTACTACCATATCCACCATCCGTTCCATGTCGCGATGTACGAGGGCCGTGCCAGTCGCGAACAGATCCAGGGCTGGGTGGCGAACCGTTTCTACTACCAGGTCAACATCCCGCTGAAGGACGCGGCGATCCTAGCCAACTGTCCCGACCGCGAGGTCCGCCGCGAGTGGATCCAGCGCATCCTCGACCACGACGGCGCCCCCGGCGAGGCGGGCGGCATCGAGGCCTGGCTGCGCCTGGCGGAAGCGGTGGGCCTGGAGCGCGAGCAGGTGCTGTCCGAGGAGCGGGTGCTGCCCGGCGTGCGCTTCGCCGTCGACGCCTACGTCAACTTCGCCCGTCGCGCCAGTTGGCAGGAGGCGGCGAGCAGTTCGCTGACCGAACTCTTCGCCCCGCAGATCCACCAGTCGCGGCTGGACAGCTGGCCGCGCCACTATCCGTGGATCGAGGCGGCCGGCTACGAGTATTTCCGCAGTCGCCTGGCCCAGGCCCGGCGCGACGTCGAGCACGGCCTGCGGATCACCCTGGAGCACTATCGGACCCGCGAGGCACAGGAACGCATGCTGGATATCCTGCAATTCAAGCTGGACGTGTTGTGGAGCATGCTCGACGCGATGAGCATGGCCTACGAACTCGAACGCCCGCCGTACCACACGGTGACCCGCGAGCGGGTCTGGCATCGGGGGCTGGCATCATGAGCCTGCCGTCGCTCGACAGCGTGCCGATGCTGCGCCGGGGCTTCCGCTTCCAGTTCGAACCGGCCCAGGACTGCCATGTGCTGCTCTACCCCGAAGGCATGGTCAAGCTCAACGACAGCGCCGGGGAAATCCTCAAGCTGGTCGATGGCCGCCGCGACGTGGCGGCCATCGTCGCGGCGCTGCGCGAGCGTTTCCCCGAAGTCCCCGGCATAGACGAAGACATCCTGGCGTTCCTCGAGGTGGCCCATGCGCAATTCTGGATCGAGCTGCAGTGAAAGCGTGGGGCCGCCGCTCTGGCTGCTGGCCGAGCTGACCTATCGCTGTCCGTTGCAGTGCCCGTACTGCTCGAACCCGCTGGAATTCGCCCGCGAGGGCGCCGAGCTGAGTACCGCGGAATGGATCGAGGTGTTCCGCCAGGCCCGCGAGCTGGGCGCCGCACAGCTCGGTTTCTCCGGCGGCGAGCCGCTGCTGCGCCAGGACCTCGCCGAACTGATCGAGGCAGGGCGCGGCCTGGGCTTCTACACCAACCTGATCACCTCCGGCATCGGCCTCGACGAGGCACGCCTGGCGCGCTTCGCCGAGGCCGGGCTGGACCACGTGCAGATCAGCTTCCAGGCCGCCGACGAAGAAGTGAACAACCTGCTCGCCGGCTCACGCAAGGCCTTCGCCCAGAAACTGGCGATGGCCCGCGCGGTGAAGGCGCACGGCTATCCGATGGTGCTCAACTTCGTCACCCACCGGCACAACATCGACAACATCGAGCGGATCATCCAGCTGTGCATCGAGCTGGAAGCCGATTACGTCGAACTCGCCACTTGCCAGTTCTACGGCTGGGCCGCGCTGAACCGTGCCGGGCTGCTGCCGACCCGCGCCCAACTGGAGCGCGCCGAGCGGATCACCGCCGAATACCGCCAGCGGCTGGCCGCCGAAGGCAACCCGTGCAAGCTGATCTTCGTCACCCCCGACTACTACGAGGAACGGCCGAAGGCCTGCATGGGCGGCTGGGCCAGCGTATTCCTCGACATCACCCCCGACGGCACCGCGCTGCCGTGTCACAGCGCGCGGCAATTGCCGGTGCAGTTTCCCAACGTGCGCGAGCACAGCCTGCGCCACATCTGGTACGAATCGTTCGGCTTCAACCGTTACCGCGGCGACGCCTGGATGCCCGAACCCTGCCGTTCCTGCGAGGAGAAGGAGAGGGACCACGGCGGCTGCCGCTGCCAGGCGTTCCTCCTCACCGGCGATGCCGACGCCACCGACCCGGTCTGCGCCAAGTCGGCACGGCACGACCTGATCCTCGCGGCCCGTCGCCAGGCCGAGGAGGCGCCGCTTGGCCTGGACGCGCTGACCTGGCGCAACCAGCGCGCGTCACGCCTGATCTGCAAGGCCTGAGGCAATGGTCGACTACGGCGACTGGCCGAGCGACTGGAGCGCCGAGCGCGCGGTGGCCGCCGGGCGCGATTTCAGCGAGCTGAAGGCGGCCCATGGCGGGCTGGCCTGGGTGGAATTCGATCCGGCCAGCGCGCGCTCGCGCCTGTACCTGTGGCGCGACGGCGTGCTGGAGGAGCCCACCGCGCCGGACGGCTCGGTGCGCAGCCGGGTCTACGAGTACGGCGGCGGCGCCTGCTGCGTGACGCTCGACGGGCTGGCCTGGGTCGACGAAACCGACCAGCAGGTACGCCGCTGGCGAGCGGGCCGCGCAGCCCAAGTGCTGGGCGGCGGGGCGCAGTGTCGCTACGGCGACCTGGCCTACGTCGATGCCTGGGATGCCCTGCTGGCGGTGGAAGAGAGCCATGGGCCGACCGGGGTCGTGCATCGCATCGTGCGCCTGGACGCCGATGGCGCGCGCCGGGTGCTGGTCGAGGGCGCCGATTTCTACGCCGCGCCGCGTGCCGCCGGCCAGGGGCGGCGGCTGGCCTGGATCGAATGGGACCGTCCGCACCAGCCCTGGACCGAGACCCGCCTGGGCCTGGCGGAGAATGGGCGTACGCGCTGCCTGGCCGGAGCCGGAGGCGGCGAGTCGATCCAGCAACCACGCTTCGATCCCGCCGGCCGCCTTCACTGGCTGAGCGACCGCGACGGCTGGTGGCGTCCCTGCGCCGAGGTAGCGTTGGCCGGCCGCTTCGCCGATGCCGACCACGCTGGCGCGCCCTGGCAATTGGGCGCTTGCAGCTACCTGCCGCTGGGAGAGGGAAGGCTGCTGCTCAGTCGCGTCGAGGCCGGCGGCGGGCAACTGTTCCTGCGCGAAGCGGACGGCAGCGAGCGGCGCCTGGCCGCGGACTGGAACCGGTTCGCCGGACTGGCCGCGGATGCCCGGGCGTTCTACTGCATCGCGGCGGCGGCCGGGCGCCTGCCGGCGCTGCTGGCGATCCATCGCGACGAGCTGCGTGTCGAGGTGCTGCGTGGCGGCGAGCGACCGCTGGCGGAGGACGACCTGTCGCATCCGCAGGCCTTCGTCTATGGGCTGGGCAACGGCGAAAACGGCCACGGTTTCTTCTATCCGCCGCGCAATGCCCGCCGCCGCGTCGATCCCCGACGATCACCGCCGCTGCTGGTGTGGCTGCATGGCGGACCGACCTCGATGCATTCGCCGGCGTTCGATGCCGGCCTGCAGTTCTGGACCCAGCGCGGTTTCGCCGTGGCGGCGCTGAACTACCGGGGCAGCAGCGGCTACGGCCGCGCCTATCGGCAGCGCTTGCGCGGCCAGTGGGGGCGCCTGGAGTTGCGCGATATCGAGGCCGCGCTGGCGCAGCTGGACGCGGAGGGACGGATCGACCGCGCCCGGGTCTTCGTCCGTGGCGCCAGCGCCGGAGGCTACAGCGCGTTGCGCGCCCTGGCTTGCCTCGATGGCCTGCGCGGCGGCGCCAGTCTCTATGGGGTCAGCGATCCGTTGGCACTGGCGCGTTGCACCCACAAGTTCGAGGGTGACTACCTCGACTGGCTGATCGGCGACCCGCAGCGCCAGCGCCGTCGCTACCTGGCGCGCAGTCCGGTGCTGCAGGTCGGGCGCATCCGCGCGCCGGTGGTGTTCTTCCAGGGCGGGCTCGACGCGGTGGTGGTGCCGGAGCAGACCGAGGCGATGGTCGCCGGCCTGCGGCGTAGCGGCGTGCGCGTGGAGTGCCACCGCTATCCGCAGGAACGCCACGGTTTCCGCCAGCCGGCCAATCGCGCCCATGCGCTGCTGGCGGAATGGCGCTTCTACCTGGGCTTGCTGGAGGATTGAAAGGACCCGCCAAGGTCGCATTGCAATAACCGACGAATGCAGTAGGCTGCCGGCAATGTCCGATAACAATAAGAATGGTCTGTCAGATGAGCCACGACCTCAGCCAACTGCGTAAATTCGTCTCGCCCGAGATCATCTTCGGCGCCGGCTGCCGGCACAGCGTCGCCAACTACGTGAAGACCTTCGGTGCGCGCAAGGTCCTGCTGGTCTCCGACCCCGGCGTGCTCGCCGCCGGCTGGGTCGCCGACATCCAGGCAAGCCTGGAGGGGCAGGGCATCGACTACTGCCTGTATACCGACGTTTCGCCCAACCCCCGGGTCGACGAGGTGATGCTCGGCGCCGAGTTCTATCGCAGCGAGGGCTGCAACGTGATCGTCGCGGTGGGCGGCGGCAGCCCGATGGATTGCGCCAAGGGCATCGGCATCGTCGCCGCCCATGGCCGCAGCATCCTCGAGTTCGAAGGCGTCGACCGGCTGCGGGTGCCGAGTCCGCCGCTGATCCTGATCCCGACCACCGCCGGGACTTCGGCGGACGTCTCGCAGTTCGTGATCATTTCCAACCAGGACGAGCGCATGAAGTTCTCCGTGGTGAGCAAGGCGGTGGTGCCTGACGTCTCGCTGATCGACCCGGAAACCACGTTGACCATGGATCCCTTCCTTTCGGCCTGTACCGGCATCGATGCACTGGTACACGCCATCGAGGCGTTCGTCTCCACCGGCCACGGGCCGCTGACCGATCCCCACGCGCTGGAAGCGATGCGCCTGATCGATGGCAATCTGGTACAGATGATCGCCAATCCCGGCGACATCGCCCTGCGCGAGAAGATCATGCTCGGGAGCATGCAGGCCGGGCTGGCCTTCTCCAACGCCATCCTCGGCGCGGTGCATGCCATGTCGCACAGCCTCGGCGGCTATCTCGACCTGCCCCACGGCCTGTGCAACGCGGCGCTGGTCGAACACGTGGTGGCGTTCAACTACAGCGCCGCGCCGGAACGCTTCAAGGTGATCGCCGAGACCTTCGGCATCGATTGCCGCGGTCTGACCCAGGGGCAGGTCCGCCAGCGCCTGGTGGACCACCTGATCGCCTTCAAGCACGCCGTGGGTTTCCACGAGAGCCTCGCCCTGCACGGGGTCGGCAGCTCCGACATTCCTTTCCTCTCGCGCCACGCGATGCAGGACCCGTGCATCCTTACCAACCCGCGCGAGTCGAGCCAGCGCGATGTCGAGGTGGTCTATGGCGAGGCCCTCTGAGCAGCAGCAGGAGGCCCTGGCCGGGTTACTCGGCCTGGGCAGCCACTCCGCGCGCAAGAGCCACTACCCGGAGCTGCTGGCGCGCCTGGAGGAGCTGGAGGCCGAGCGCAACCGCTACAAATGGCTGTTCGAGCACGCGGTGCACGGCATCTTCCAGGCCAGCCTCGGCCAGGGGCTGCGCGCCGCCAATCCGGCGCTGGCGCAGATGCTCGGCTACGACGATCCGCAACAGGTGCTCTGGTCGCTGGAGGACATGGCCGGGCAACTGTTCGTCGGCGGCGAGGCCGAGATGCGACGGATCCGCGCGCTGCTGCGCGAGCGCGGCGGCCTGTTCGGCTACGAGACGCGCCTCTGGCGCAGGGACGGCAGTCACATCGAGGTATTGATGAACCTGCTGCTCAGGCACGACGAGGAAGAATTGGTCGAAGGTTTCGTCGCCGACATCACCGAGCGGGTCCAGGCCCAGCAGCGCCTGCAGACCATGAACGAGGAGCTGGAGCGGCGGGTAGCCGAGCGCACCCACGAGCTGGAAGAGCTCAACCGCCAGTTGCGCCAGGCGCGCGACGCCGCCGAAGCCGCCAACCACAGCAAGGACAAGTACCTCGCCGCCGCCAGCCACGACCTGCTGCAACCGCTCAACGCGGCGCGGCTGCTGGTCGACACCCTGCGCGAACGGGGCCTGCCGGCCGCCGAACTGCAACTGGTGGAGCGCACCCACCTGGCCCTGGAAGGCGCCGAGACCTTGCTCACCGACCTGCTGGAAATCGCCCGGCTCGACCAGAGCGCGATCCGTCCGGACCTGGACGACTATTCCCTCGACGAACTGCTCGCTCCGCTGGCCTCGGAGTTCGAGGAAGTCGCGCGTGCCGCCGGCCTGGCCCTGCGTGCGCGGATCCCGCGACTGGCAGTGCGCACCGACGCGCGCCTGCTGTCGCGGATCCTGCGCAACTTGCTCAGCAACGCCTGCCGCTACACCGAGCGCGGCAGCGTGCTGCTGGGGGCGCGCCGGCGTGGCGGCAAGGTACGCCTGGAGGTGTGGGACACTGGCCGGGGCATCCCCGCCGACCAGTTGCAGGCGATCTTCCTCGAGTTCAACCAACTGGACGCCGGGCGCGCTTCCGAGCGCCGTGGCGTCGGACTCGGGCTGGCCATCGTCGACCGTATCGCCGGCATCCTCGGCTACCGCATCGAGGTGCATTCGACTCCAGGCCGAGGCTCGCTGTTCGCCATCGAGGTGCCGCTGGTCCGCAAGCCGGCGCGGCCAGCACCCGGCGAGGCGATTGCGCGGGTTTCGGCTGGTGATCCGCTGCCGGGACGGCGGCTGCTGGTGGTGGACAACGAGACCGAGATTCTCTTCAGCATGTCCGCGCTGCTCGGCCAGTGGGGCTGCGAGGTGCTTACCGCCACCGACCTGGAAGGCGCGCGCAAGGCGCTCGATGGCCGCGCGCCGGATGCGATCCTGGTCGACTACCACCTGGACCACGGCGCTACCGGTTGCCAGTTGCTGGGCGCCTTGCGCGAGGACTACGGCGCGGAGATCGCCGCGGTGATGATCACCGCCGACCGCAGCGACGATTGCCGCCGCGCGCTGGCCCGCCTGGGCGTGCCGCTGCTCAACAAGCCGCTGAAGCCCGGCAAGCTGCGCGCGGCCCTGAGCGCCTTGCTCGGCGAGCTCTAGAACGCGTACCGCCGCCTGGGACGGTGCACGCCCTAGCCAGGCCGGCGGCTGCGCCGGTGCAGTGCGACGGCCAGGGCCAGCCCGCCGAGCGAGGCCAGGCAGGCGAAGAGGAACATCGAGCGGAAGCCGAACAGGTTGGCGACGAAGCCCACCAGCGGCCCGGTGATGCCCAGCGACAGGTCGACGAACAGCGAGTAGGCGCCCAGCGCCGCGCCACGGTTGGAAGCCGGTACCAGGTTCACCGCTTCCACGCCGAACGCCGGGAACACCAGGGAGAAGCCGAAGCCGGTGAGGGCCGCGCCGGCCAGGCCGACCCAGGGATTCGGCGCGCTCCACAGCAACAGCAGGCCGAGGCTTTCGACGCCGAGGCAGATGATCGCCACGCGGAAGCCGCCGAGCCGGTTGATGCTATTGGCGAACAACAGCCGGGCGCCGATGAAGCAACCGCCGAAGGCACTCAGGCAGAGCACTGCGTTGGCCCAGCCACGGCTGGCGTAGTAAAGGGTGATGAAGGTGGCGATGGTGCCGAAGCCGATCGCCCCCAGCGCCAGGCCCATACCGTGCGGGGTGACCCGGCCGAGCACATGGTGGAACGGCAGTCGCTCGCCGTGCACCAGCGGCGCCGGCAACTTCGGCCAGGCCAGGGCGAAGCCGAGCGCCCCGAGCAGGACGATGGACGCGCCCATGCTCCACAGCCCCAGCCACTGCACCAGCAGCACCCCTAGCGGCGCCCCGAGGGCGATGGCGCCGTAGCTGGCGATGCCGTTCCAGGAAATCACCTTGGCGGTGTGCGGCGCGCCGACCCGGCCGATGCCCCAGCCGATCGCCGCCGAGCCGACCAGGCTTTCCGCCGCGCCGAGTACCAGGCGGCCGACCAGCAGGCTGGCCAGGCTCAGCGCCGGCCAGCCCTGGATCGCCACCGAGAGCAGCATGAACAGCCCGCTCGCGGCGCTGCCGGCCATGCCGTAGAGCACCGCGCGCTTCGGACCGAGGCCGTCGATGACGCGCCCGGCGTAGGGCCGGGCGAGCAGGGTGGCGAGGTACTGCAGGCTGATCACCAGGCCGGCCAGCACCGAGCCGTAGCCGAGGTCGTCGTGCACGTAGCCGGGCAGCACCGCCAGCGGGATACCGATGGTCAGGTAGCCGATGAAGGTGAACATCACCACCGAGACGATCTGCAGGGTGACGTTTTGCCGGGCGCTGTCCTGCGCCGGCGGGGTGGGGCGGATATCGACGGACATGTGGGAAACGCGGTCGCAGTGGGTTGTCGCGGTCCGCCATGATGACCGTTGCGGATGACGAATGAAAGCAGGCTAACGGATTCGCCGGGCTATCGGCGACGCGCGGTGCCCGGCGCTAGCGCGTTCAGAGACGCTGGAAGAGACCCGGGTAATCGATCACCAGGCCCTGTTCGTCCACCAGCAGTACCGCTTTGAACGCGCTGCCTTCGAGGTTCTCGTAGAGGTAGTGGCTGGCGTCCAGACGGGTGTATGCCTGGCGCATGCTACGCGGCTCCAGGGCCGGGGCCTCGATGTAGAGCGCGCGGATTTCCGCGCGCTGGCCATCGGCCAGGCCCAGGCGGCGGATCGGGAAGGTGTTGGTGAAGGGGCTTGGCCAAATATCGATGTCCAGGCAACCGTCGAATGCCGGTAGCGCTTCGCCGTCGCCGTCCTGCCAGTGGCCGCGGCCATCGGCGAGCAGGTGCAGCTTGCGCACCCCGGTTTCGCTTTCGACGTGGAACACCGCCTCACGCAGATGCCAGTCGGCGTCCCAGCGCAGCCGGTAGTCCAATTGGTAGGGCAGGCCGCTGCGTTCGTCCGGCGCGCGCAACTGGCTTTCCGCCTGGTCGTCCTCCAGGCGCAGGGCCTCCCAGCTGGACGACGGCGAGCGCCACAGGCCGGCCCAGGTGTACAGACGGTCGCGACTCATGCGTCGAGTACCAGGCCGAGGCGCTGGCGCTTGGGCAGGCGCGCCACCACCAGTTGATGGGAACGGACCAGGGCCTCGCGCAACTCCGCCGCCTTCATCGGGTAGGGGCGGGCCATGACGATCCAGTGCGCGCGCGCCAGGTAGGGCGCCGGACGGATGCCGGGGCGGTCGACATAGCCGAGGAACAGCTCGCTGCCGACCTTGAAGGCCAGGCCGCCGTCCTTGTCGACGAAGTCGAGGATGGCGAACATCTTGTTGCCGGCCACCGAGAACACCCGGTTCGAACCCCACTTGAGGTCTTCCCGGGCGCCGGGCAGTTGCAGGCAGAAGGCGGCGATCTGGTCGGCGGTCATGGACGCTCCGGTGGCGGTTCAGTCGCGGAAATACACTTCCAGGAGATGGTAGCCGAACTGGCTCTTCAGCGGACCCTGGAGCACGCCCACGGGTTTCCTGAAGATGGCATTGTCGATGGACCTGACCATCTGCCCCGGGCGCACCTCGCCGAGGTCGCCGCCGCGCTTGCCGGACGGGCAGGTCGAATGCTTCTTCGCCAGCGTGGCGAAGTCCTCGCCCTTGGCCAGGCGCTGCTTCAGTTGCGCGGCCTCGGCTTCGGTCTTGACCAGGATGTGGCGGGCCATGGCGACGGGCATGGAATTACCTTTTGCGGTAGGACGGAACGCGCATTCTAGCCCAGGCTCGCCGCGGCTTCAGTCGCGCAGTTCGGCGAGGTCGCGATAAAGCTCCAGCGCCTGCGGGTTGGCCAGGGCGTCGGTGTTCTTCACCGGGCGGCCGTGGATCACGTTGCGCACCGCAAGCTCGACGATCTTGCCGCTCAGGGTGCGCGGGATATCGGCGACCTGGATGATCTTCGCCGGTACGTGGCGCGGCGTGGCGTTGGCGCGGATGGTCTGGCGGATGCGTTCGCGCAGCGGCTCGTCGAGTCGCACGCCGTCGCGCAGGCGGACGAACAGCAGCACACGCACATCGCCCTGCCAGTCCTGGCCGATGGCGATGGACTCGAGGACTTCCTCGACCTTTTCCACCTGGCGGTAGATTTCCGCGGTGCCGATGCGCACGCCGCCGGGATTGAGCACCGCGTCGGAGCGGCCGTGGATGACCAGCCCGCCGTGGACGGTTTCCTCGGCGTAGTCGCCATGGGCCCAGACGCCGGGAAAGCTGGCGAAGTAGGCGTCGTGGAACCTGGTGCCATCCGGGTCGTTCCAGAAGCCCAGCGGGATCGACGGGAAATGCCGGGTGCAGACCAGCTCGCCCTTGCCGCTGGCGAGGCGGCGGCCGTCGTCGTCCCAGATTTCCACGGCCATGCCCAGCGCCTTGCATTGCAGTTCGCCGCGCCACACCGGCAGCACCGGGTTGCCGATGGCGAAGCAGGAAACGATGTCGGTGCCGCCGGAGATCGACGACAGGCAGAGGTCGCTCTTCAGCTCGCGGTAGACGTAGTCGAAGCTTTCGTGGGCCAGCGGCGAACCGGTGGAGAGCAGTGTCCTCAGGCTGTCCAGGCGGTGGCTGTGGCGCGGGCGCATGCCGGCCTTCTCGAGCGCCGCCAGGTACTTGGCGCTGGCGCCGAACACGGCGATGTCCTCGGCGTCGATGAGGTCCAGCAGGCGCTCGGGGCCGGGGTGGAACGGCGAGCCGTCGTAGAGCACCAGGCTGGCGCCCACCGCCAGACCGGAGGCCAGCCAGTTCCACATCATCCAGCCGCAGGTGGTGTAGTAGAACAGCCGGTCGCCGTCGCCCAGGTCGGTGTGCAGGCCGTGCTCCTTGAGATGTTGCAGGAGCACGCCGCCGGTGGCATGGACGATGCACTTGGGGACTCCGGTGGTGCCCGACGAATAGAGGATGTACAGCGGCTGCTCGAAGGGCACCGGGGTGAAGACCGGCTCGCCCTCGGCCTGGTAGAACCCGTCCCACAGCGCGACCTGCGCCTGGCAGCGGTAGTCCTGCGGCTGCGCCTGCGGACGGTCGTAGGGCACCACCAGCAGTTGCTCCAGGCCGGGCAGGTCGGCGAGCACCTCGTTGAGCTTGGCGGTCAGGTCCAGCGACTTGCCGGCGTAGCGGTAGCCGGCACAGGCGATCAGCACGCGCGGTTCGATCTGGCCGAAGCGGTCGATCACGCCCTGGGTACCGAAGTCCGGCGAGCAGCTCGACCAGGTCGCGCCGAGGCTGGCGGTGGCGAGCATGCCGACCACGGTCTGCCAGGTGTTCGGCATCAGCGCGGCGACCCGGTCGCCGGGGCCTATGCCCAGGGCGGCGAGGCGCTTCTGCAGGCCCGCCACGTGACGGGCCAGTTCGGCGTGGCTGAGCACCTCGCGGCGACCGTCTTCGCTCACCGCGATCAGCGCCGGGGCATCATCGCGGCGGCGCAGCAGGTGTTCGGCGAAATTCAGCGTGGCGCCGGGGAACCAGCGCGCCGAGGGCATCTGCGCGCCTTCCTCGAGGACCGCACGCGGCGGTTGCTGGAAGCGCACCTCGAAGAAGTCGACGATGGCCTGCCAGAACGCCTCGCGCCGCTGCACGCTCCAGGCATGCAGCGCCGGGTAGTCGACCAGGCCGAGGGCATGGCGCTGGTTGACGAAGCGTCGGAAGGCCTCCATGCGACTGGCGGCGATGCGTTCGGCGGAAGGGCTCCAGAGCGGTGCGGGCATGGCGTGTCCGTCCTTGTTGTTGTTCCGGGACATGCAGGAAGCATAACCGGACCCGCCGCTGCCTGCCTCACTCCGTGGACTGGTCCTGCGGCAGCGCCAGCGAGCGCCAGTCGGTGCCATGCAGCAGCACGTCGCTGAGGGCCTGGGCGGCGGTGGACAGCTTGTGCTCGCTCAGCCGCAGCAGGCCGACCCGTCGCTGCACCTGCGGCGCGTAGAGCGGCAGGCAGCGCGCGCCGAGTTCCTGCATCTGCTGGATGCACAGGGTCGGCACGGCGCTGACACCGAGTCCCTGGGCGACCATCCGCCCGACCGTGACCAATTGGTGGCTCTCGAACGCCACCGGCAAGCGACCGTGCTCGGCGGCCACGCTTTCTTCCAGGAGCAGGCGCACCGCCGAGGGGCGTTGCAGGGTGATGAAGGGCTCGCCGAGCAGTTCGCGCCAACTGATCCGCTCCTGCCCGGACAGCGACGAGCCGGTCGGCACCACGGCGACGAAGCGGTCGCTGTAGAACGGGGTGAACTCGAGGTTTTCCAGGGACTCCGGCTCGAAGGCGATGCCCAACTCGACGCGTCGGTTGCGGACCATCTCCAGCACCTGCTCGTTGATCACGTCGTGCACCGCCACGTTGACCCGCGGGTGGCGTTCGCGAAAGGTCTTCAAGACCAGCGGCAGCAGGTTGCCGGCGAAGGAGGGCATGGCGGCGATGGAGACCTTGCCCAGTTGCAGGGTGAAGTGCTGGCGCAGCAATTCCTCGGTATTGTCCCAGTCGGCCAGCAGGCGCAGCGCCAACGGCAGCAGGGTCTCGCCCTCGGGGGTGAGGCTGACGCTGCGGGTGGTACGTTCCAGCAGCGGACCGCCGAGGCTTTCCTCCAGGCTCTTGATCGCCAGGCTCAGGGCCGGCTGGGAGAGGTGCAGGCGTTCGCCGGCCTGGGCGAAGCTGAGGCTCTGCGCCACGGCGAGGAAGGCGCGCAACTGCTTGACGGTCATTTATTTGTTTTTCTCATCAATGGATTGGAAAAACAAACTTAACAAATCAGTCCGCAGCGGAGAAGCTCTTTGCGACCCGGCAGTCAGACTGCCGCACGCACAATCACAAGAGCCGGAAGAGGCACAGCAGCATGAGCGGACTCGACAAGCGAGTAGGCAGTTACGAAGAGGCCCTCGAAGGCCTGACCGACGGCATGACCGTCCTCGCCGGGGGCTTCGGCCTCTGCGGGATTCCCGAGAACCTGATCGCGGAAATCCGCCGGCGCGGGGTCAGAGACCTCACGGTGGTCTCGAACAACTGCGGCGTCGACGGTTTCGGCCTCGGCGTGCTGCTGGAAGACCGGCAGATCCGCAAGATGATCGCCTCCTATGTCGGCGAGAACGCCCTGTTCGAGCAACAACTGCTCAGTGGCGAGCTGGAAGTCGAACTGACCCCGCAAGGCTCGCTGGCCGAGAAGATCCGCGCCGGCGGCGCCGGCATCCCGGCCTTCTTCACCGCCACCGGCTACGGCACCCCGGTCGCCGAGGGCAAGGAGGCGCGCGAGTTCAATGGCCGCCACTACATCCTCGAACCGGCCATCACCGGCGACTTCGCCATCGTCAAGGGCTGGAAGGCCGACCATTTCGGCAACGTCGTCTATCGCCACACCGCGCAGAACTTCAACCCGCTGGTCGCCACCGCCGGGCGCATCACGGTGGTCGAGGTGGAGGAGATCGTCGAGCCCGGCGAACTGGACCCGACGCAGATCCACACCCCCGGCATCTACGTCGACCGGATCATCCAGGGTCGCTTCGAGAAACGCATCGAGAAACGCACGCTGCGCGCCTGACGGCGGCCGCTACAACGACAAGAGGTTTCCCCAGATGGCACTTACCCGCGAACAGATGGCGCAGCGCGTGGCGCGCGAATTGAAGGACGGCTACTACGTCAACCTCGGCATCGGTATCCCGACCCTGGTGGCCAACTACGTGCCGGAGGGCATCGACGTCATGCTCCAGTCGGAGAACGGCCTGCTCGGCATGGGCGCGTTTCCCAGCGAGGCGGAAGTCGACGCCGACATGATCAACGCCGGCAAGCAGACCGTGACCGCCCGCGTCGGCGCGTCGATCTTCGACTCGGCGCAGTCCTTCGCCATGATCCGTGGCGGCCACGTCGACCTCACCGTGCTCGGTGCCTTCGAGGTGGACGTGCGCGGCAACATCGCCTCCTGGATGATCCCCGGCAAGCTGGTCAAGGGCATGGGCGGCGCCATGGACCTGGTGGCCGGCGCCGAGAACATCATCGTCACCATGACCCACGCCTCCAAGGACGGCGAGTCCAAGCTGCTGCCGTACTGCACCCTGCCGCTGACCGGTTGCGGCTGCATTCGCAAGGTGCTCACCGACCTGGCCTACCTGGAGATCGAGGACGGCGCCTTCATCCTCCGCGAGCGCGCCCCCGGGGTCAGCGTCGAGGAGATCGTGGCGAAGACCGCCGGCAAGCTGATCGTCCCCGAGCACGTGCCGGAAATGAGTTTCTGAATCGCGGCCCGCGCGGCCGGCGCCTCCACGCAAGGCGCCGGCCGCGCGGACCGTCCTTTCCAGAGGGCGTAGGATAGGAGCCTGTCGCACCGCCTACGTCCACCCGCAGCGATTCGGCCCGGCCACGGGCGAATCCAGGAGAACCATCCATGCAAGACGTCGTCATCGTCGCCGCTACCCGTACCGCCGTCGGCAGCTTCCAGGGCTCGCTGGCCGGCATTCCCGCCCCCGAGCTGGGCGCCGCGGTGATCCGCCGCCTGCTCGAACAGACCGGTCTCGATGCCGGCCAGGTCGACGAAGTGATCCTCGGCCAGGTGCTCACCGCCGGTTCCGGGCAGAACCCGGCGCGCCAGGCGGCGATCAAGGCCGGCCTGCCGGTCGGCGTGCCGGCCATGACCCTGAACAAGGTCTGCGGCTCCGGCCTCAAGGCCCTGCACCTGGGCGCCCAGGCGATCCGCTGCGGCGACGCCGAGGTGATCGTCGCCGGCGGCCAGGAGAACATGAGCCTGGCGCCCTACGTCATGCCCGGCGCCCGCACCGGCCTGCGCATGGGCCATGCGAAGCTGGTCGACAGCATGATCGAGGACGGCCTGTGGGACGCCTTCAACGACTACCACATGGGCATCACCGCCGAGAACCTGGCGGAGAAGTACGGCCTGACCCGCGAGGAGCAGGACGCCTTCGCCGCCGCTTCGCAGCAGAAGGCCATCGCCGCCATCGAGGGCGGGCGCTTCCGCGACGAGATCACGCCGATCCAGGTCCCGCAGCGCAAGGGCGAGCCGCTGAGCTTCGATACCGACGAGCAGCCGCGCGCCGGCACCACCGTCGAGGCCCTGGCCAAGCTCAAGCCGGCCTTCATGAAGGACGGCAGCGTCACCGCCGGCAACGCCTCCAGCCTCAACGACGGCGCCGCCGCGGTATTGCTGATGAGCGCGGCCAAGGCCAAGGCCCTGGGCCTGCCGGTGCTGGCGCGGATCGCCAGCTACGCCAGCGCCGGGGTCGACCCGGCGATCATGGGCATCGGCCCGGTCTCCGCCACCCGTCGCGCGCTCGACAAGGCCGGCTGGAGCCTGGAGCAACTGGACCTGATCGAGGCCAACGAGGCCTTCGCCGCGCAGTCCCTGGCGGTGGGCCGGGAACTGGGCTGGGATGCCGCCAGGGTCAACGTCAACGGCGGCGCCATCGCCCTTGGCCACCCGATCGGCGCGTCCGGCTGCCGGGTGCTGGTGACCCTGCTGTACGAGATGATCCGTCGCGACGCGAAGAAGGGTCTCGCCACCCTGTGCATCGGCGGCGGGCAGGGCGTCGCCCTGACCCTGGCCCGCGACTGATCCATCGACCTGCCGCTCGCGGCGTGATCGCGCCATGTCCTTTCGCGGGGGCATGGCGCGCTCGTGTCCAGGGAACGAGCGGCGGACGGCCTTGACCGTCCGACCGGCCCCGTACCGTTCCGCCCCTCGGGACGGCCGGGTGCCCAGGGAGCCGTAGCACACACAGGCGGCCCCGTAGTCGCCGAATAACAATAAAACCGAGAGAATCCGCGATGACCGCTATCCTTCCCATCCAAGAAAGCCGCTCCGCGCGCTTCGCCATGCGTTGCTCGAACTGGGCCGAGCGCTGGTTTCCCGACTCCTGGGTGTTCGCCGCCCTGGCCATCCTCATCGTCAGCCTGGCCGCGCTGGCCATGGGCGCCGGACCGACCGCCACGGCGAAAGCCTTCGGCGACGGTTTCTGGAGCCTGATCCCGTTCACCATGCAGATGGCCTTCGTGGTCATCGGCGGCTATGTGGTGGCCAGTTCAGGCCCCGCCTCGCGTCTCATCGACCTGCTCGCGCGGGTGCCGAAGAATGGCCGCTCGGCGGTCTGCTGGGTGGCGCTGGTGTCGATGCTCGCCTCGCTGCTCAACTGGGGCCTCAGCCTGGTCTTCGGCGGCCTGCTGGTACGCGCCCTGGCGCGCCGCAGCGACCTGCGCATGGACTATCGCGCCGCCGGCGCCGCGGCCTACCTCGGGCTGGGCGCGGTGTGGGCGCTGGGCCTGTCGTCGTCGGCCGCGCAGTTGCAGGCCAACCCGGCCAGCCTGCCACCGTCGATCCTGGCGATCACCGGGGTGATCCCGTTCACCGAGACCATCTTCCTCTGGCAGTCCGGGGTCATGCTGCTGGCGCTGATCCTGGTCTCGCTGGTGATCGCCTACATGACCGCGCCGAGCGCCGCCAGCGCCCGCGACGCCAAGGATTGCGGGGTCGACGTGAGCTTCACCGCTCCGGCCAGGCTGGCGCCGACCCGGCCCGGCGAGTGGCTGGAGCACAGCCCGTTGCTGATCATCCTGCTGGTACTGCTGGCCGGCGGCTGGCTGGTCCACGAGTTCTCGACCAAGCCGGCGATCCTGGCGATCTCCGGGTTGAACACCTATAACCTGCTGTTCCTGATGCTCGGCGCGTTGCTGCACTGGCGCCCGCGCAGCTTCCTCGACGCGGTGGCGCGCGCGGTGCCGACCACCACCGGGGTGCTGATCCAGTTCCCGCTGTACGGCTCGATCGCGGCGATCATGACCACGGTCAACGGCAGCGACGGCGAGACCCTGGCCCACCATATCTCGACCTTCTTCGTACAGATCGCCTCCCACGACACCTACGCGCTGCTGATGGGCGTGTACTCGGCGGTGCTGGGCTTCTTCATTCCCTCCGGCGGCGGCAAGTGGATCATCGAGGCGCCGTACGTGATGCAGGTGGCCAACGAGCTGCAATACCACCTCGGCTGGGCGGTGCAGATCTACAACGCCGCCGAGGCGCTGCCGAACCTGATCAACCCGTTCTACATGCTGCCGTTGCTCGGCGTGCTGGGGCTGAAGGCGCGCGACCTGATCGGCTTCTCGTTCGTCCAGTTGCTGGTGCACATCCCGCTGGTGCTGGGTCTGCTCTGGGCCCTGGGCAGCACCCTGGCGTACATCCCGCCGGTGATGCCGTAGCGCATCGCCCCCCCGATAACTTCCTCTCCCTTCAGGGAGAAGGTTGGGGCGAGGGTAGCCGCGCCGGGAAACGAGGTATCGGCGGATAACGCCTGTGGCGTTATCCGCCCTACGCAATGGGGCGGGCGAACTCCGGATGGTTCCCTCTCCCTTCAGGGATAGGGTCTGGGGAGAGGCAGGCCGCCCCGGCTACTGCGCCACCCAGCCGCCATCCATGTTCCAGGCCGCGCCGCGCACCTGGTCGGCGGCTTCGCTGCAGAGGAACAGCGTCAGCCCGCCGAGTTGCTCGGGGGTGACGAAGGCCAGCGAGGGTTGTTTTTCCGCCAGCAGGTCGTGTTCCGCCTGTTCGGGCGAGACGCCCTCGGCGATGCGCGCGTCGATCTGCTTCTGCACCAGCGGGGTCAGCACCCAGCCGGGGCAGATGGCGTTGCAGGTCACCGGCGTGCGCGCCGTTTCCAGCGCCACACTCTTGGTCAGGCCGAGCACGCCATGCTTGGCGGCGACGTAGGCGCTCTTCCCGGCCGAGGCGACCAGGCCGTGGGTCGAGGCGATGTTGACGATCCGCCCCCAGCCGCGCGCGAGCATGCCCGGCAGGGCCAGGCGGGTGGTATGGAACACTGAGGACAGGTTGATCGCGATGATCGCGTCCCAGCGTTCCGTGGGGAATTCCTGCACCGGCGCCACGTACTGGATGCCGGCGTTGTTGACGAGGATGTCGACGCCGCCGAAGGTCCGCTCGGCGAAGGCCATCAGTTCGCCGATCTGCTCCGGGCTGGAGAGGTCGGCCGGGTGGTGCTCTGCGCGCACGCCGCGGGCGCGGACCTGCGCCAGTGCCGCGTCGACCTCGCCGAAGCCGTTGAGGAGCAGGTCGGCGCCGGCCTCGGCCAGGCTCAGGGCGATGCCCAGGCCGATGCCGCTGGTGGAACCGGTGACCAGGGCGGTCTTGCCTTTCAGGGTCATGCTGTTTCTCCCGCTGGATGAAAAAAGGGCGGATCAGACCAGGCCGGTGGCGTAGAACAGCCCGATGACGAAGAACACCGCCAGGGTCTTGATCAGGGTAATACCGAAAATGTCCTTGTACGCCTCCCGATGGGTCAGGCCGGTGACCGCCAGGAGGGTGATCACCGCGCCGTTGTGCGGCAGGGTATCCATCCCGCCGCTGGCCATGGCGGCGACCCGGTGGAGGACTTCCAGGGGGATCTGCGCGGCGTTGGCGGCGGCGATGAAGGTATCGGACATCGCCGCCAGGGCGATGCTCATGCCGCCCGACGCGGAACCGGTGATGCCGGCCAGCAGGGTGACGGTGATCGCTTCGTTGACCAGCGGATTGGGAATGCTCTTGAGCGCGTCGGCCAGCACCAGGAAGCCCGGCAGCGAGGCGATCACCGCACCGAAGCCGTATTCCGAGGCGGTGTTCATCGCCGCCAGCAGCGAGCCGGCCACCGCGCTGCGGGTGCCTTCGGCGAGGCGGCTGCGGATCGCCGCGAAGCCGCTCGCCAGCACCAGCAGGATGCCCAGCAGC
Organism: Pseudomonas sp. HMSC065H01; assembly: GCF_001815235.1. NCBI lineage: Bacteria > Pseudomonadati > Pseudomonadota > Gammaproteobacteria > Pseudomonadales > Pseudomonadaceae > Pseudomonas > Pseudomonas sp. HMSC065H01. The sequence goes on from NZ_KV819821.1 coordinate 19,935, forward strand.
AGGGCCGCCTGCACTGCCCAGATCGCGGTGAGCTTGCCGACCTCGGTCTGCAACGGCGTGGCCATGCCGGCCAGTTGCAGGGTATGGACCTGGCCGTACCATTGCGGGATCCAGTGGGTGAACAGCAGGTTGGCGACCCCGACCAGCACCAGCGGCGAGAGCGCCAGCCAGGGATTCGGCAGGCGCAGGTCATCGGCGGTCTCCGGCTCGTTGCGCAGGTCGCTGCCGTAGCCTTCGCCGTTGCGCCGCGCCTTGTTCGCCTGGCGTCGCAGGTAGAGCATGCCCACGGCGAAGACGAACAGCGCGCCGAGGGTGCCGAGCCAGGGCGCGGCCCAGGCGTGGGTGCCGAAGAAGGTCGAGGGGATGATGTTCTGGATCTGCGGGGTGCCGGGCAGCGCGTCCATGGTGAAGGAAAACGCGCCGAGGGCGATGGTTGCCGGAATCAACCGCTTGGGGATGTCGCTCTGGCGGAACATCTCCGCGGCGAACGGGTAGACCGCGAACACCACCACGAACAGCGAGACGCCGCCGTAGGTGAGCAGCGCGCAGACCAGTACGATCACCAGCATCGCCTGGCGGGTGCCGAGCAGGCGGATCGCCGCCGCGACGATGGAACGGGAGAAGCCGGCCAGCTCGATCAGCTTGCCGAACACCGCGCCAAGCAGGAATACCGGGAAGTAAAGCTTGATGAAACCGACCATCTTCTCCATGAACACCCCGGTGAAGGTCGGCGCGACCGCGCTGGGATCGGTGAGCAGGACGGCGCCGAGGGCGGCGAGGGGGGCGAACAGGATGACGCTGTAGCCCCGGTAGGCGGCCAGCATCAGCAGGCCCAGGGCGGCAAGGGCGATGATCACGCTCATCGGGCATATCTCCACGGCGCTGCGGGGCGCGCTTCGCATGGGGAAGGCGCTCCGGGCCTGTTTCTTGTTGTCGAACGGTGCGGGCACCGGCGTGACGGCCTGGAACGGGGCAGGGCCGTCGGAAAGGCACGTTGCGATAACCGTGCCAGGCCCCAGAATCGCGGTTTTCGCGGGCTGCGGCGAGACGAAGGGGAGCGTGGGGAATAGCGTTGTCTCAAAATGGAGACGTAATCGAGCGAAAGTTCCGTGGCTATGCAGGTCTCAGTTCGTCTCTATTTCGAGACGAGTCCCGCTATCGAGACGAATGCCCAGCGCCACGATCTTCTTGTACAGGGTCGAGCGACCCAGGCCCAGGCGTTTCGCCGCTTCCACCACATTGCCGGCACTCTGCGCCAGGGCCCGTCCGATCAGGTCGCGCTCGAAGGCTTCGCGGGCCTGTTGGAAATCCCCGACCGGCCTGTCGTCCGCCGCTCGAGGCAGCTCCGGCAGCGGTTGCAGGGGCCCCAGCGCCGCGCCGAGGGCGGCGGCGTCCAGCAACGGTTGGTCGGCCAGCAGCAGCGCGCGTTCCAGCACGTTGCGCAATTCGCGGACATTGCCCGGCCAGGCATGCCGGGCGAGCAGCGCCAGGGCGTCGTCGCCGAGTTCGTGGAGACGGCCGTGGTCGAGGCTGTCGAGGATCGACTCGCAGAGCGCCGGGAGGTCGTCCAGGCGCTGGCGCAACGGCGGGATCTCGATCGGCAGGACGTTCAGCCGGTAGTAGAGGTCAGCGCGGAAACGGCCTTCGCGCATCGCCTGCTGCAGGTCGATGGAAGTGGCGGCGACCAGGCGGATGTCGCTGCGGATCACTTCGTTGGAACCCACCGCTTCGAACTCTTTCTCCTGTAGCACGCGCAACAGCTTGCCTTGCAAGGCCAGCGGCATGTCGCCGATCTCGTCGAGGAACA
>NZ_KV819822.1:0-33733 GCF_001815235.1 Pseudomonas sp. HMSC065H01
CCAGCCAGTGAAATCGGTGTTTCTCCCGCGTTAGCGTACTTGGCTTATAATCGGCATGAAAAAGCCCGCTGGTAGCGGGCTCAATTCGGTAAATATGAATTCAGACGATCACGTCTTAACCAGGCTCTGATAGACGCCCTTCAATGAGCTGACAACAGATTCCTCACTGAATCTGCTGTAGCAGTAGTTCCTTATGGATTGCTGATCGTACTTATGTCGATTATGGAATAGTGAAATCATGGCGTGTCCGAGTTTATCTGCGTATGTGGTAGGTACCAGAATACCAGTCTCCTTAGAAACTATTGACTCTGGACCTCCGCAGGATGTCGATATTACCGGCTTGCCAAGTGCCATTGCCTCAACCACGACAACGCCAAACGTTTCATATATGCTTGAAAGGACAAAAGCATCTGATGCTTGGATTTCGTCAATTACCTGGGATCGGCTCAGCTTTCCAAGGAACGTTACACTATCTGATATACCTAGTTCCTCTGATAGGCTCTCTAGCTCCTCTCGGCAAGGCCCGTCTCCTCCTATTCTGAGGCGAAGTTTATCGTTGTTGGCGTATGCTTTTGAGAAGGCCTTTAGAAGGGTTGCCTGATCTTTGTTCCTGTCAAGCATAGCTACATTCAAGAAAACGAAACTGTCTTCATCTTCATTCTTCTGATCAAGACTTCTGTCAAAGAAGTCTTGATTGACAATGTTTGGAATGTACTCCCAATCATTGTTCTCGCAAGTGAATAGCTTGCTCAAAAGCTTAGTGAACTCAGTGCTTACTGCGATCCTTGCTCCAGCCTTTGGGGCTACAGTCTGAGCAAGTGCTATTTGTGATTTGTTATACAGCCCCCTTGCATAAGCAGAACTATGCTCAGTAACAACGAACGGGATTCCTGATTTTTCTGAAATCTTGCTGGCCAGGTGCCCAGCGTAAAGTAGAGAGTGGGCATGGATTATGTCCGGCTTACCGTGCTCATCAACGTACTTTTCGTACAGCTTTGCTCCGTGTAGCTCCCATAGCCACCCGTTCAGCTTGGCTATCCTCGGGAACCAGTTCACGCCGTGCCATCTGTATGTAGGAATCCCGTTCTCCACTTCGTGAGAAAGACCGGATTCGCCTTTCAACACTCCACGCCAGTTCCTCAAGGATCGGAGCTGAGGGTAGATAACCCCAACCTTGCATCCGTGCTTCGCTAACGCTTCAGCCTGTTCCTTGAAAAAACTACCGTTGATATCGCCTGGATATTCTGGATACCACGACGGGATTATAAGTATGTGCAAAGCGCTCATCCTCCATGCCTAGCTGCGTGACGGGTGAGCTTAACCCCTTGCGTCCCTGCATACGAGGGAATCCTATTCCCTATGGTAGGTTCTTGACTTCCTCGATGCGCCTGGAGACAGGCGCATCTGAGAAATCTGTTTTTCTTTCCCGCAGGCCGCGGACTCTCCCCGCCTGCACTCATGTTTGTTCCAGGTCTACCTTTCGGCGCTGGTCCGGATCTACGCTGCTCCGGTCGGGTCGAGGCGCGATTAGATGCTGCTTCGCTTTTACCCGTGGTCACCTTTGGCCCGGTGACTCGCTAAGGGCGACCCTTTCCAGGGCCTGGCGCTGCGTTGTTCTGCGGCGTTGAGTGAACTATAAGCATGCTTACACATGGATGCAAGTCCTCTTACAGATTTTTTTAAGGGCAAAAGAAAGCCCGCTTATAGCGGGCTGCTTTCTGACGGGCGGCTTACCTTCTGGCTATGTACGAACCGATGATCACCCCGATTATCTGGACATCTTCAGATATCTCGGTCAGCGGGTACTGAGGATTGAGTGGCTTCAGGTAAAGGCGGCCAGACTCCCTCACGAACATCTTGAAAGTCGCCTCGTTGTCGGGGTGTAGCTTGGCGATCACAGGATCACCACTCTGCGCCTCGACGTCGGGATCTACGAAAATCACTGTCCCTTTGGGGTAGCTCTCCGAGCCAGGGTAAGGGCTCGTCATGGAATCACCATCTACCCGCAAAGCAAAGCCCCGCGGACCGATCCTGTCCGGGCAGGGCATCCATTCCTCTGCGTCACCTATCGCGTACAAGTCTATGGCCTCACTCCAATTTCCGGCAGAAACCCAACTGATTACAGGGATAGCCGTGAAGCTCTGAGGGTAGACGTTGATCTCAGATATTTCACTTTTATTCTGTGTGGTTTTTTCTCCTCCACGATCCGCTCCGGGATCGAACATCTCTCCCTTTCCAGAGATCAGCCAGTCGACCGAAGACCCATAGGCCTTGGCGATCGCCATGAGGTGTTCGTTTCGGATGCTCTTCGTCTTCCCGCTGAACCATTGGCTAACAGCGGGATACGAGATTCCGCAGACGTCCTTCAGGGTCGTCTTGATCTGTCGTTTAGGCACGCCACTGCTGGCAAGGAGCAGCTCTATACGGTCGGTTATGTTCATGCCGGAACTCTATAAGCAGACCGTAGAAGCATGGTTTCTTTACCTTGCACAAAATAGTGTAAGTATGCTTTCATAACGACGTGTCTTCAGGAGAAAGCACATGACCAAGACCGAAGCGATCAACCACTTCGGCGGCAAATCCAAGCTCGCCGCCGCGCTGGGAATCTCTTACGCAGCGGTCCAGCAGTGGGGCGAAGAGATCCCTCTGCTCCGCCAGTACGAGATCGAGAAACTGACCCGTGGCGCCCTGAAGGTGCCGAAAAAACCAAAGGCCGCATAAGGAAATCCACCAGATGTACGACGACACACGACACCTGAAAGACCGCGAGATCAAGTCGCGCTACGACGAAGAAACCTATGAGGCCGTGAAGTCAGTAGCCCGACTGCATCGCCTTCAGCCCGCTGTGTTCGTTCGTATGTGCGTCGAGGAAAAGCTGTCCCGACTGGTTGAGCAGAATACCGAAGAGTCCATGACGGCCTGAAGGCCCGGAGGCGGGCCTTATGCCGGACACAACAATTACTCACGGCGTCTCTGAGCACCTGTACCGAAAGCTGGTTGAAGAAGCTGAGAAAGCAGGGCTGACGCCTGATGAGTACGCGGCTCGGATTGTTCGAGAACGGTTGATCGAACTAACCAAGCCAAGAGGGGCCGGGAAAGTCCGGTTTCTCAGGAAGGACTGAAGAGGGACTGAAAAGTGAATAAAGCGACCCATCAGCATTTGGCAATGGTAGCTGCACTTCGAGTGGCGGTATGCCGCTGTCCTTCTCAGAAAGAAAAAGCCCGCAAGGACTGCTTAATGCACCTGCGGGCTTCGTTGCGTTCGGTGGCAGCCGAGCGCGTATGACCAACGGAGACAGTATGACCAACGTAATTAGCCTAATCAAGTCCCAAGGGTTTACCCGTATGGACAATGACCTGTATGAGGCCCTCATTGGGGCTGACCTGTCTGGTCGAGAACTAAGGGTAGCCTTGGCTATCCACCGTCTGACTGTTGGCTATAACGTCGCAGAGGCGCGCATAGCCGCCTCGGTGATTGCTGATATGTCCGGCATCCACAGAGAGGATGTTTCCCGGGCGATCTGCGAGTTAATCCGCCAGCGAGTGATTTACCGTACCGGAGGGAGCCGGAGCCCGATGGGTTTCGCGCCGGTTTCTGAGTGGAAAATCGACGATAAGAACACCCACCAGAACAAGCAGAAATCAGTGCCACAGTGTGGCGTTTCTACCACATCCAATGTGGCGTTCTTACCACACAATAAAGACAGTAAAGACAATTCAGTTCCTTCGGAACTTGTCGACGCTGTCGCTTCGACCGATCCGGTTTTGGTTCTCGACGGTTCGCCATCGTCTGATCAACCAAAGTCCGAGCGGATCCCGTTCTCTCGGATCCAAGAAATCTACAACCGGGTTTGCGGTGGCAAGCTGCCCGAGTGCCTGAAGCTCAGCGAAGATCGCAAGCGCAACATCCGCAAGTGCTGGAATCTCAAGTTCGGTGGTGGATACCCGTTCCGCAAAGGGGAGTTTTGGGAGGTGTATTTCCATGACTGCCTGACAAACCGGCATTGGCTTGGCGAGAACGACCGTAGTTGGCGAGCAGACATTGAGTTTCTGACCCGCGAGAAGACCGTGTTGAAAGTCCTGGAGGGCGCGTGATGGATGAGCGTCCGCTGGTAGCGATGGAAGCTGAGCAGAGTGTGCTTGGCGCGCTGATGAAGAAACCGGAACTGTGCGAGGTTGTTGGGGCTTTCCTTTCCCCGACCGACTTCAGCCATGCCGACAACTCAGTGATCTACAGCCTGATCCTTGCCTGTCATTCGAAGGCCATCGTGCCTGACCCGCTTTCTCTGGCGGAGGCTAGGTCGGAGCTTCCAAGTGGCGCCTTTACGCTTGCATACGCCAACGATCTATGGCGCGAGGTTGCAAGCACAGCTAGCGCCGAAAACTTCGCCAGGATTGTCGTCGAGCGTGCAAAGGCTCGGGAGCTGTACGAAGCGGGCGAACGGATCATGAACATCGCCCTTCAGAGAGGGAAAATCCCGGACCAGGTGGCTGAAGCCCAGAGCATCGTTCTTGATCTCAACGCCCAGGACGAGACTCCTGATGTGGTGACGCTGCGCGAGGCAATGCTCCCAGTCTTCGACGAAATGGAAGTTCGCTGGAAGGGAACTCAGTCGGTCGGACTGAAGTTCAACCTGCCAGACCTCGATGCCGTTATCCAGGGATTGCGTCCTGGCAACCTGGCAATCATCGCTGGTCGGCCTGGCACGGGCAAGACGGTTCTCGGGGTGGGGATTGCTGACGAAATTGCCGTTCGCAACCGGGGAGCCGCGTTGATCTTCTCGCTGGAGATGTCTCAGGCCGAACTTGCAAAGCGTTCGCTCGCATCGCTTTCTGGTGTTTCACAAGCGGCGATCGACTCAGGCAAAGCGCTGGAGTGCCAGGACTCTATTGCACGCATGACTGCCGCAGTGGACCAAGTCTCCAGGGGTGATGTGCGAATTTGCGACAAGGGAGGACTGACTTTCAGTCGGATCTGCTCCATCGCCCGATTCCAGCATCGAGCAAAGCCGCTGAGTCTCATCGTCATCGACTATCTCGGGCTTATCACCTCAGATCCGAGTCACCGTCATCAGAACCGAAACCAAGAACTTGGCGCCATAAGCCGAGGGCTCAAGGCTCTCGCCAAAGAGCTTGGCATTCCAATTGTCGCGCTTGCTCAGCTCAATCGGAGCATCGAAACCCGGGCCGACGCCAAGCCAAAAATGAGCGACCTGCGCGATTCCGGCGAGATCGAACAAGACGCCGACGTGATCATCATGGCTCACCGGGATATGAGCACTGAGCGTGGACAGAACGGTATCACCGAGCTTGATGTCGTGAAGTGTCGCCACGCAAAGCCCGGCTTCTGCCTGTTGCAGTTCCAGGGCGAGTTCGCGCGCTTCGTCAGTTGCGCCCAGGACCGGGAAGAGCAGCAGGAGCAGACGGTTCGTCCGCAGCGTCCTTCCGCGCGATCAATGGTCGCCGACTTCAAGCCGCGAGGTGCCCAATGAAACGCTCCTGGACAGTGATCGTAGGCAACAAGCGCTTCACGATGATTTTGATGGAGGACTGCGACCCACTCGCGGTCGTGAAGAGCATCTGGCCTGAAGGGAGGATCGAGCAGTGACGCCCGCAAAACAGGAGTCCCTCATGCAGGGACAGACCGGCATCGCGAAGAAGGTCTACGAGTGCGTACCGATCTCTGAGCCCTGGCGTTCGTTCCAGGTGCTCACCGCGCTCCGCAACATGACCGGAAGCACGCCGGACGTTCGGATTGTCCAGGGCTGTCTGCGCGATCTGGTCGATTCCGGACTGATCCGCCGCACTGGTACTGACCACTACCAACGAATCCAAGTCGAGAAAAAGACCAAGCCTCAGGAGCCGAAGATGGGCGAGCCCGCGAAGAAGATCGAAACCCAGTCCGAGCCAAAGCGCTCTGCCTCCCCGCTGGAGATGCTGGGCGAACTGGCAAACGAGCTCGCCGGCATGGCCGAGCACATGAAGCGCCTGTCTGATCGAATCGAGGACGTCGCGCTGGCAGTCGAGCAGGAACGCGAATCGAACGCCAAGTCGATGGAAAGCTATCGCCAGCTCAAGGCACTGCTGAAGAGCCTGCAAGGGGAGGGTGAGTGACATGGATATCGTAGACATCGCCAACGACTACGCCGAGCGTGAACTTGCCGAACGGCTTAATGCCCGAGTCCAGTACATCCATTACTTGGGGGAGAGCCTGGCCGACTGCGAGGACTGCGGAGAAGAGATTCCGGTAGCGCGGCGGGCACTCGTTCCTGGGGTTCGGAAGTGCCGGGACTGCGCGGAACTGGCTGAGCGGAGGGCTGTGTGATGGATGTTAAAACGCACTATTGCTCGTTCTGCGGAGAGTCCGAGCACGACCTAAAGGCGCTCATCAAAGGCCCGTCGGCGCTTATCTGTGATGCATGTGTTGCTCTGTGTGTGGAACTGCTCGAGGACAAGGGCCATTGGCCGCCAGTTCCTTGTGGTTCTGGAGTTTCCGAATCCAATCCGGAGGAGGTCGAGTGATGCGGAACTATCGCAAGCCAGAAATGTACTCGGACGCCGATTGGGAAATGGTCCAGGGCTACATGGCCGGCAAGGATGGCCTGCGCGCCGAACGGTCCACGGCAGCCTACATGCATGGTTATCGAAATGGGGTTTCGGACAGGACTGGTGTTCCTCACGAACGCGCCGAGGTTCTTCGTCGCCGTGCGGAGATGATCCCCGGTATCACTACCGGGCGGAGGTCGGCAAATGGCTAACCCCAGATTCCAGCTCCGCAACGAGACCGACCGTCAGCGCGCTATAGCGATCCTTCAGCGAGTTGACCTGACTGAGGGCAAGACCTGGAGCCTCCACGACGAAGCCCGCAGTGACGCCCAGAACAGGCGTATGTGGGCCATGTTGCGCGACATCAGCCAACAGGTCGAGTGGTATGGCCGGAAGCTGGACGATGAAAGCTGGAAGCACATCTTCAGCGCGGCGGTACAGCAACAGGACGCAGTGCCCGGCATCAACGGCGGCTTCGTGGTCCTCGGCGTCTCGACCCGTAAGCAGTCCAAGAAATGGTTCAACGAAATGTTCCTGGTGATGGAGTCCTTCGCTGCTGAGCGCGGAGTGAAGTTCACCACTCGTGATTATTGGGAGGCCGCATGAGCAAGTTCAAGGCGGGCGATCTCGCTCTTAATCTGCAAGACATCCCCAGCTGCATCAGTGCGGGAGTGGTAGTCGAGTTGATGTCTCGACTTGCCCCTGGTGATCTGTTTGCCGAAGACGGCCAGACCTTTCGGGTGATTCGGCCAGCTTGGTGGGTGCTCCATGAAGGAGACCGGCTCTACATACCTGAACGGTATCTCATGCCCCTGCGCGGCGACTTCCAGCCCGAGCAGCAGAAGGCGAAGGAGGTGGAGGCATGAGCAAGTTCACCATCTTCATTCTCGGTATGACCTTTTTGTCGCTCATCACTGGTCAGATTGCATCGGCTCTTTGGTTCGCCTCGGCTGCGCTGATTTGGGAGTTCGTATGAGCCTCTCCACCCGCCAGCTCAAGCCCAAGATCTGCCAGAACACCGAGTGCGGCACCAAGTTCATCCCGCAGCGCCTGGGGCAGCGCGTGTGCTCCCCAGCCTGCGCCCTGGCCACCAAGGACAAGCACCAGGCTCCGGCCAGGAAGGCCATCGCCGACCGCAACCGCCGGGAGATCAAGGCGCGGAAGGAGAAGTTGAAGAGTCGGTCGGATCACCTGCGCGAGGCTCAGGCGGTAATCAATCGCTACGTCCGGCTCCGTGATGATCATCTCGGTTGCGTTAGTTGCGACAAGCCCGCCACGTGGGGCGGCCAGTGGCATTGCTCGCATTTCCGTAGTGTTGGGGCAGCACCTCAGCTCCGCTTCAACCTTTGGAATATGAATAAGTCCTGCAGTGCCTGTAACAACCACCTGAGCGGGAATTTGATGGCCTACCGGCCGCGCCTGATTGAGAAGATTGGCCAGGCCAAGGTTGATCGACTGGAAAGTGACAACTCTGTTGCCCGTCATGACATCCCCTACCTGAAGCGCCTGAAGGCTGTCTTCTCCAAGAAAATTCGCCGGCTGGAGGCTCGACGCAAATGCAGTGCCGCGTAGATGGATGCGGGCGTGATGCCCAATACAAGACAGCCCAGCTCTGCCAGATGCACTACTTCCGGATGCGGAGAAATGGCTCGGTAGCCAAGAAGCTGAGCAGCCGCCAGCAGCGAATCATTACGCCAAATGGCTACGTGCGGATATTCGAACCAGGCCATGCCCTCGCTGACAAGGGAGGGTATGTCTTCGAGCATCGACAAGTGATGTGGGCGATCGTAGGGTCTGACTGCCGGCCGTGCGAGCTGTGCGGGAAGGCTGAGACCTGGGCAACCTGCCATGTCGATCACAAGGACGATGATCGCCAGAACAATGCCGAGGGAAACCTCCGAATTCTCTGCCGTGGCTGCAACGTGAAGCGCGGATTTCGACCGGAGTCGTACGAGTCGCGCAGCCAGGTCGGACTAATCGAGTTCGAGGGAAGGCGCGATACAGCAACCAACTGGGCTAGAGATCCGCGCGTGAAGGTAAGCGGACACACCATCCTTCGCAGGAAGGCCGCCGGCATGTCCGACTTCGACGCGCTCTTTGCCCCGAAATTGACGCACAACGGGAAGGCCAAGTTCAGGGCCTGGGTGCGCGAACTGAAGAGGGCAACGGCATGAATCTAAACAGCGCGCGCATTGCCTGGCACGATGCGTTCTATACCCCTTGGAACAGCGGCATGGCTGAGGCGGCGGAGCGAGCTGCTCTTGGAATTGTCGAGGCTGGCGGTTATGTCCGGCGCCGTATCACCGAAATCGACGATGATGGGGAAGCCGTCTCCTACAGCCAGCACACCTTCGTGCCAGGAATCCACCAGACCAGGACTGAGCGCGACATTAGCACTCCTCGGGCTGTTCACCAGGCGCTCGCCGGCGTGATTCAAAAGGCGATCGATACCCTCCCGGCGCACCTGAAGGTGTTCGGCAATCACATGTACAGCCCGATGGCCGGCGAAGACGACAAAGAGACAGCGGAAGAGATCGTGTTCAGGGTCGCGTACGAAACTGGCCCAAGGATGTACACGAAGAAATTCGAGAAGGCGCGCTATGTCGCTGCGGGAGTCTTGTTCCGGTACCGTCGCATGCACCAGGGCGGCCAGAGCGAAGGCGTTGATCCCTGCCCAAGCCCTGAGTCGTTCCGCGCCTGGCTTGACCGTATGCATGGCATTGAACTTGACCCAAGAAACTGGGATAGGGAATGGGACGGCTTTATCCAGGCCTGTTTCGATGCCTGCAACGATCTCGACAAGGCCGCGCTTGTGCCTGTCTCTTCGGCGATAAAAATGATGAAAAATGCTGCTTGACGACAAATGTGCGGCTGAGGCAGACTTATCTCCATCGTGACAAATTCGCCTCTGGCGAAAGTCACCACCGAAGCCCTGGCATCTGCCGGGGCTTTTTCGTTTCCGGGGCATGGATGAATCTCGAGCATCGCATAAGACGCTGGCTTCTTCAGGCTGAGCGACGTGGCAAGCCGATCCACGCAATTCTCATCCACCCCGACGATATCCAATCTGCAAGAAAGATCTGCCGGTTCGCGCCAGTAAAGGTGCTCGGCATTGAAGTACGCCGGTATGGCGCAACAGGGAGCGCTGCTGATTTGTAATCAGAGGGTTGCGGGTTCGACTCCTGCTGCAGGCACCACACTACAAGGCCCAGGCAATGACCTGGGCTTTTCTGCATCTGGAGTAAGCAAATGGACCCGATGACGACCGTTGGCGGAGGTCTCTTCGCCAAGTACAGCGTCGCTATTGCCGGGTTCTGGGGGTCTATTCTGTCCCTTGGATTCCTGAGCGGCCTGAACCGCTGGCAAGCCGCGCTCGCTGTAGCAACCGGATTCGGGTGCTCAACCTATTGGACTGCTCCGGTTGCCGCATGGCTTTCGCGTGAGTACGAGATTCCACTCGATGACGCATTTCTGAGTGGTGTCGCATTCACCATTGGTTTGCTGGCGATGAATATCATCCCCGGCCTGAAGGCGGCAGTAACGGCAATCACAGAGCGGTTCCTTCCTACGAGAGGAACCTGATCATGATCATGTCGATTCTGGCGGCGCTGGATGCGCTGCTGTGTGTGCTTGTCGTTGTAGCTGCTCTGGAGTTCCTGCGCACCGTCCAGCTGTCTGGGCAGCCGCTATTGGGTATCTACTTCTACCTGGTGGCAGGTGGTGCATTCGGAATCCTGTACGGAATCATGAAGGGCGCACCGGTTAATCCATTTTCGGTGATCCTCCATGCTGGGCTCGTACTTTACGCCTGGTCCCGGCGCCGGCAGATATTCGGAAGCGACTGGTCGTGGAACTGAAGCGACCTAACCCTCCAGAGACGATCGGGCAGTTCGCGGAAGGCGAAGATTGGGCGGACGCCTTTGTCCCCGCTCAGGATGTTCTGGCTTGGGCGAAGTCAGTGTTAATCGATCCGAACGGAATCCTGGGCAATGAAGACCACGCCCACCTACAAGACGCTCCTCTCGCTTTCCTATGGGCTGCCTCCAGCTTCACCAAGCAGGGGAGGACGGTACTGGGTCAGTGCGAAGAGGTGACGTTCCGCTGTGGAGCCTGGCAGAAGGGTAGGCAGGAACAGCAGATGATCCGTTGGTTCGGATACCTGCCGAGGTTTCTGATCACCCTGGCTGCTGACTACTGCTCCCAGTGCTCCGACGCGGAGTTCTGCGCATTGGTCGAGCATGAGCTCTACCACATCTGCCAAGAGCACAACCAATATGGCGAGCCCAAGTTCACCGAGGAGGGCTTTCCAAAGCTGAAGCTCCGCGGGCATGACGTCGAGGAGTTCGTCGGCGTGGTGAGGCGGTACGGCCCAAGCAAGGACGTGCAGTATCTCATCGACGCTGCTAGCAGGCCTCCAGAGGTGGCCAAAATTAACATTTCGAGAGCCTGCGGTACGTGCCTGCTGAAGTCGGCATAGCCACGACAGGCCCATGACAGGAAGAAAAACGATGGCAACCCTGAACAGCGACGTGAAGGCGTTCATCGTTCAGGCGCTGGCCTGTTTCGATACGCCATCCCAGGTTGCGGAATCGGTCAAGAAGGAATTCGGCATCGAGGTCAGTCGGCAGCAGATCGAGTCGCACGACCCGAACAAGGTGTGCAGCAAGGGCCTTGCCGCGAAGTGGCGGATCCTCTTCGAGGACACCCGCAAGCGCTTCCGCGAGGAGATCGCCGACATCCCGATCGCCAACCGCGCCTACCGACTTAGGGCATTGGGCCGGATGGCTGAGCGCGCCGAGGGCATGCGAAACATGGCCCTGGCTGCCCAGCTTTACGAGCAGGCCGCCAAGGAGTCGGGTTGCATGTACAGCAACAAGCACCAGCTCGAGCACTCTGGCCCTGGCGGAGGTCCGATCCCGACAATGCCGACCACCATCCAGCTTGTGGCGCCAGGCCATGACCACGGCGAAGATTGAACTTCCGCCAAAGCTGATACCAGTCTTCTCAGGCCCTGCCCGGTACCGCGGCGCCCATGGTGGACGAGGCAGTGCCAAAACGCGCACGTTCGCCAAGATGACGGCAGTAAGGGCGTACATGTACGCGGAGGCTGGAATCAGTGGCGTGATCCTCGGGGCGCGCGAGTACATGAACTCGCTTGAAGAGTCCTCCATGGAGGAAATCAAGCAGGCAATTCTATCCGAGCCATGGCTGGACGCGTACTTTGACATTGGTGAGAAGTACATTCGGACCAAGAATCGCCGAATTTCGTATGTGTTCTGCGGATTGCGCCATAACCTCGACAGCATCAAGTCGAAGGCCAGAATCCTGATCGCCTGGGTTGACGAGGCTGAAAACGTCAGCGAAACGGCGTGGATAAAGCTCCTGCCGACGGTTCGTGAGAACGACTCGGAGGTCTGGATTACCTGGAACCCGGAGCGCGATGGAAGCGCCACCGACACCCGGTTCCGGAAGAACATGCCGGCAGGCGCAAAAATCGTCGAGATGAACTACACGGACAATCCGTGGTTTCCCGATGTGCTCGATCAGGAGCGCCTGAACGACCGGCAGACGCTGGACGACCAGACCTATGCCTGGATCTGGGATGGCGCCTACCGCGAGAACAGCGACGCTCAGATCCTTGCTGGCAAGTACCGGGTGGCCGAGTTCGAGCCTGGTCCCGATTGGGATGGCCCTTACTACGGCATCGACTGGGGGTTCAGCCAGGACCCGACTGTCGGCGTCAAATGCTGGATTTACGACCGCAGGCTTTGGATTGAGCACGAAGCCGGAAAGGTTGGACTTGAGAACGACGATATCGCTGAGTACATGATCAGGCGCTTGCCAGGGATCGAACGACATGCAGTCCGAGCCGACTCGGCCAGGCCGGAGACGATCAGCCACGTCAGGAGTAAAGGGAAAGATGGCAGTCGTGCATGTCTGCCCAGGATAGAAGGTGTCGAGAAATGGAAAGGCAGCGTCGAGGACGGCATTGCCCACCTTCGCAGCTATGTCGAGATCGTGATCCATGAGCGATGCACGAAAACCCTCCGCGAGGCCAGGCTATACAGCTACAAGGTAGACCGGCAGACCGGGGATGTGCTTACCGATATCGTCGACAAGAACAACCACTACTGGGACGCCACACGCTACGCGTTGGGCCCGCTGATCAAGCGCCGCGGCGCGGTCGGTATGCTGCTACCAGGAGCCCGCTGATGGCCATCTTCATCCTCACGGAGCGCGCAACCAGCCGCTCCATGGTGGTCCGTGCTCGCTGCACGTCCTGCGCCCGCACCGTGGCGGTCGAGAACGCTGGCGCTGAAGGGACGATGGTATGGCGCGACCCCAACCTCTCTTCTGTCGAACTGGTCCGCGAGACGGACAAGCCAGGCCTCATCCTGAAATCGGACTGACCATGACTGACAAACTCGACCTCGCGGTCAATCACGCGATGAGCAGTGCCATCGCGCGTGCCCGAATGAGCCTGCTGAACCAGGGCATTGGCCATGACGCGAAGCGGCCCCAGGCATGGTGCGAGTACGGATTCCCCCAGGAAATCACGTTCAACGACCTGTACACCATGTACCGCCGGGGCGGCATCGCCCATGGCGCGGTCGAGAAGATCGTCACCACTTGCTGGAAGACGAATCCGCAGGTCATCGAGGGTGACGACCAGGACCGCTCCAAGGACGAAACCGAGTGGGAGAGGAAGAACAAGCCGTTGATAGCAGGCGGCAGGTTCTGGCGGGCTGTCTCCGAAGCCGACCGGCGCCGCCTTGTTGGTCGTTATTCCGGGTTGCTCTTGCACATCAGGGATAGCCAGCCGTGGGACAGGCCTGTCACGGGAAAGGTCAATGGGCTGGCGAAGGTCACCCCGGCCTGGGCCGGGTGCCTTAAGCCCAAGACGTTTGACGAGAAACAGGATAGCGAGACCTACGGGCAGCCCACCATGTGGGAATACACCGAGGCATCCCAAGCCGGTCGTCCCGGTCTGGTGCGAGATATCCATCCGGACCGGGTTTTCATTCTCGGAGACTGGACCGGCGATGCAATCGGATTCCTGGAGCCTGCCTACAACTCATTCATCAGCCTGGAGAAGGTCGAGGGAGGCAGTGGCGAATCGTTCCTGAAGAACGCCGCACGCCAGCTCCTGCTGAACTTCGACAAGGAGATTAACCTTGGCGAGATCGCCAGCACCTACGGCGTGACCCTCGATGCGCTCAACGAGCGCTTCAACGAGGCTGCGCGCCAACTCAACCTCGGCGTCGATGTCCTGCTCCCGACCCAAGGGGCGACCGTCACGCAGATGGTGTCCGCTGTTTCGGACCCCAGCCCAACCTACAACGTCAACCTGCAAACCGCCGCCGCCGGCGTCGACATCCCGACCAAGATCCTGGTGGGCATGCAGACCGGCGAAAGGGCGAGCAGTGAGGATCAGAAGTACCACAACGCCAGATGCCAGGCGCGCCGGGTGCAAGAACTGACGTTCGAGATCAACGACCTGTTCGGGCACCTGATGCGCATCGGCGTGGTCCCGCTGAAGGCCGAGTTCACGGCAATCTGGGATGACCTCACCGTTCCAACCAAGGCCGAGCGCCTGGCCAACTCCAAGACCATGAGCGAGATCAACAGCGCCGCAATCGGCACTGGCGAGCCGGTATTCACCGCGGAGGAGATCCGCGAAGAGGCTGGCTACGACCCGCTCGTGGGCGGTGACCCGCTGCCTGATACTAAACCGGAGGATGAAGATGCCGCGCGCACCGATCCTACCGGCGAGCAGCAGTGACCCGACCGGGGTAGATCGACTGGAAAGGGGCGCAATGCGCGAGTTCGACAGGCGCATGCGGAAAATCCGGGATGGCTATGTCGCTGCCTTGGACCGAATCCCGGCCCAGCCGGTGGTGAATGAGCAGTACACCTACCGTCTCGACCAGGCCCTTCTCTCCGCGATCTTCGCCGACACCAACCTGATGGTCGACGAGATACTGCAGGAGGGCGGGGAGCGCGACCTCTGGTTCTTCGAATCCTATGTCGGGGTTGCCTACATCCGCGGTACCGCACAGACGCATGCCAACCTGGCGCAGCAATCGCCTGCATACCGCGCCGGCCGGGAATCGCTGGATGTCCTGCTTCGATCCGACGCCTACCGCGCGCGGATGGCACTGCTTCGCGCCCGGGAGTTCGAGGAGATGAAGGGCTTGTCCGGCCAAGTCAAGGCCGACATGGCGCGCATTCTCGCCGAGGGCATGGGGCGCGGGAAAAATCCCCGCGAAATCGCACGGGACCTGACCGCCCAGACCGGCATCGAGGCGCGTCGCGGCCATCGCATCGCACGCACCGAAGTCACAACCGCTCTCCGAAGGGCTCGCTGGGACGAGAAAGACGCTGCTGAGGCCGATTACGGCGTTCAGTCGAAGCTGATGCATATGTCGGCCCTGTCCCCCAGCACCAGGGCAACCCATGCGGCCAGGCACGCCAGGCTCTACACCTCGGACGAGGTGAGGAACTGGTACAGCCGAGACGGAAACTCGATCAACTGCAAGTGCAGCCAGGTCGAGGTACTGGTCGATGACGAAGGGAACCCGGTGGTCCCGGCCATCGTCGAGCGCGCGCGCCGCAACTACCAAGTCATGAAAGCCAAAGGGCGCGGGCCCTGGGCGAAAGAGGATTGAGCCATGCCCATGCAGGTCAACATCACCACCCAGGTCAACAGCGCCAGCATTCGGCGTGAGACACACAACGGGCGCGAACATCTGGTTCTGCCGAGCTACACCCTGCCGGCCGGCGTGATCATGAACGGTGGTCTCTACACCGCCGAGCAGATCGACAAGCACTACCCAGGCCTGGAGGGAACGCTGGCGCCGCTCGGGCACCCGATGGTCGACGGGAAGTTCGTGTCTGCGTTCTCGCCTGAAGGGATCAACGCCGCCCACGTCGGCGCCTGGAACCGCAACGTGAAGAAGTCAGGCAACCGGGTCTATATGGAGAAGTGGGTCGACGTCGAGTTCGCCAAGTCCACGGAGGGCGGCCGTGAACTGTTGCAGCGCGTCGAAGCGCTGGAGAAGGGGGAGGACGTCCCCCCGATCCATACCAGCGTTGCCGCATTCCTCAATCGCATCGAGCCGAACGAAAGCCAGCGTACCCAGGGCGCGGAGTGGGTCGCCGACATCCAGAGCATGGACCACGACGCGATCCTGCTGCACGAAGTAGGGGCGGCCACTCCTGAGCAGGGCGTCGGCCTGATGGTAAACGCCGATCAGGCTGTCCCGCTTCAGCCGAATTCCGGCGCTCTGGTTGGCGAGTCCTATCGGGAGCGGGAGCAGCGTCTCGATCGCGCCGCAAAGGAGCGATTCGCCTCCGGGCCCGATCAGTACGCATGGGTTGCCGACTTCACCGACTCTCAGGCTGTGATCAGCCGCAATGGCGGTGTGACCGAGGTGTACGGCTACAAGCTCGAGGCAGGGAAGATCGTCTTCGACGAATCCGGCCAGTCCGTTGTCAGGCAAGAGTCCTGGGTCGCCATGGTGGCCAACAGCATCAAGAACATTTTCACCCATCGTCAGGCTCGGCCTGATCAACCTGAGAAGGAGGGCGACATGCCCCTGACCCCCGAAGAAAAGGCCGAAATCGTGAAGGAAATCGGCACCAACACCTCCAGCGCCATCAAGGAACTGGCGGACACCATCATCAAGCCCCTGGCCGACAAGGTCGACGGCCTGGTCGCCAATCACAAGGCGCTGGCCGATACGCTGACCGCCAACCAGCGCGCCGAGGAAGATAGCATGCGCGAAGCGGTCAAGGCCAAGTTTGGCGAGGTCATCGCCAACAGCCTGGCCGGCGACGCGCTGAAGGAAATGTTCAAGCAGTGCGGCGAATCCGCTCCGCTGGGCGCCAATGCTGCCACCGACAAAGGCGGCCTCACCGCCGATATCGCCAACCTGCCGAAGGAGTAAGCCATGTCTCGCTATCGTCGAGTGAACATCGACGGCAAGTCGCTGTTCAAGACCGAAACCCGCAAGACCGCCTCGGCACTCCTGCCCGGCACGTTCGCCGTGATCAATGGCAGCGACCTGTTCGCCCAGGCAAGCGCCAGCGTTGGCCGCCTCTACGTCATCGACTGCGCTCACCACGAAGGGCTCAACATCCGCGATGAGGTTCCCGCCGGCCATTCGGCCGTGGGCAACTACGTCGAAGAGGGTCGCGAGCTCGCCGTGCTGTGCCCGGCCGGCACCTACAAGAAGGACACGCCGATCAAGCTCGGCACCAGCGGCCAGGGTGCCATCGCGTCGAGCGATACCGACACGGTCCTCGGGTACAGCCAGGACGATGCAGTCATCGCCTCCGGCGAAACCGACTTCATCCGCATCCGCTTCCGTGTCGGCAGTGTCGCCGCCCCGGCGCCCTAATAGGAGTACGGACACATGTTCCTCACCCAGCAAGCAATCGCCGCCCATCCTCGCCTGATGGGCCACTACCAGGAGTTGCAGGCCAACCGCAACATCTGGAACAACCAGAACGCTGCGATGATCACCCACCACCGCGGCGCCATGACCCCCGAAATGCTGGCCTGCAACGCGCTCGCCGGCCTGGGTCGTGAGTTCTGGGCCGAGGTCGACGCCCAGATCATCCAGTACCGCAACCAGGAAACCGGCATGGAGATCGTCAACGATCTCCTGCAGGTGCAGACCGTGCTGCCGATCGGCAAGACCGCCAAGCTCTACAACGTGGTCGGCGACATCGCCGATGATGTGTCGGTGAGCATCGACGGCCAGGCCCCGTACTCCTTCGATCACACCGAGTACAACTCCGATGGCGACCCCATTCCGGTGTTCACCGCCGGCTACGGTGTCAACTGGCGCCATGCCGCCGGCATGAACACCGTCGGCATCGACCTGGTTCTGGACTCGCAGGCTGCGAAGCTCCGCAAGTTCAACAAGCGGATCGTTGCCTACACCCTGGACGGCGCCACCAACATCCAGGTCGAGAACTACCCGGCTCAGGGTCTGCGCAATCACCGCAACACCATCAAGGTCAACCTGGGCTCCGGCGCCGGCGGCGCGAACATCGACCTGACGACTGCTACCCAGCAGCAGTTGATCGATTTCTTCACCAAGGGCGCTTTCGGCCAGGCCGCGCGCGCCAACAAGGTGGACGCCTATGACGTCGTCTGGGTTTCTCCCGAGATCATGGCCAACCTGGACGGCGACTATGTGAATGGGGGCGTCGTCAACGGCACCATCCGCGACCGCATTCTCGCCCGTGCCAAGATCCGCGAGTTCCGCGAATCCTACGCGCTGTCCGGCAACGAGTTCCTGGGCTACCAGCGCCGCCGAGACGTGGTCACCCCGCTGGTCGGCATGGCTACCGGTGTTATCCCGCTGCCGCGCCCTCTGCCGCAGGTCAACTACAACTTCCAGATCATGAGCGCCATGGGCATCCAGGTGAAAAAGGACGACGAAGGTCTGTCCGGCGTGATCTACGGCGCCAACCTGGCGTAAGGAGACCGACATGCCCAAATACGAGGTGATCAAGCCCTGGAACGGCGTTTCCAAGGGCCAGGTGCTGGAACTCGAATCACTTGCCGCTGCGCTCCTGCCGAACGTGCGCGAGGTTGGCGCACTCAGGAACGGAAGCCTGACCTTGGACGTTTCGGCCCAGGTCGACGAAGCGGCCAGGCAAGCTCTCGCCGAAGCGCGTGCATCCGTCGATGCCATGATCGACGAAGCCAAGGCCCAGGCCGAAGGCATCATCGCCGCAGCCAACGCGGAAGCAGCGAGTATCCGGGAGCAGGCCAAGGCCCAGGCCGGCACCCTGACCCCGGCGATCCCGGACGGAAGCGAGCGCCGCGAGCTGATCAAAGCGCGCCTGAAGGAGCTGAAGATCGAGTTCGATGGCCGCCAGGGCGAGGAAGCGCTTGCCGCCCTGCTGCCGGAGGGCGAACTGGTGAAGCTGTTCCCGGCCAAGTGACCGGTGCGTGACGAGAGGCCGCCTGCGGGCGGCTTCGTCGTTTCTGGCCCCAGAAATGGGGCCTTCTTCTTCCAGGAATCGGACATGATCACAGTTGAACAGGCCCGGCAGTACCTGCAGAGCCAGGGCATCGACAACGTGCCCGATTTCATCCTCGCGGCGTGGATCGAGCAGTTGCAGCAGATCCAGGACTGCCTGGATGCCCATTACCCGGCATCGACCGCGCTGCTGATTCAGGCCTACCTGCTGGCGCTGTTTGCCTTGGCCCAGGCCGACAAGTACATCAGCAGCCAGACGGCACCATCCGGCGCTTCTCGATCGTTCCGCTACCAGGCCTTTGCTGATCGCTGGAAGGCGCAGTTGGCCTTGCTGAACGCCCTGGACAAGTACGGATGTGCGACGGGGCTGATTCCCCCGAACCCAACCCAGACCGCACACGGCGGTCTTTGGATAGCGCGCGGTGGCTGCATGTGTGGTGACTCATGAGCACGACAGCGAATTGGAGTTACACCAACACGGCGACGGTTCGGCCATTCCTGCACTTCGACCTTTCGACCCAGGAGGCCGTTTACGGCCCCGAGTACGAGATCGCCTGCACCTGGGTAGCGAAGGGTGAGCAGGTCCGCGATAACAACGGCGCCGAGTTCGTGTCGCGGCACCAGATATTCACCGAGGACCGCCGGCCGAAGTACCTGGACCTGATCCAGTTCGACGGCTCCAACGGCTGGGAAGAGATTCGCTCGGTGACGAACTGGGACATGAGCTTTTTTGGAGAGGATCCTGATTTTCTGCTCGTGACTTAGATTCGAACCATGTAACCAAGTCTATCCTCAGCCAATTTTCTTGCTGCCACTGCGTCAGCTTTATCTATGAAATTGCCCAGGTGGATGCATTTCATGTTGTCCCATATCTGCGCGTAC
Source organism: Pseudomonas sp. HMSC065H01 (assembly GCF_001815235.1). Classification (NCBI taxonomy): domain Bacteria; kingdom Pseudomonadati; phylum Pseudomonadota; class Gammaproteobacteria; order Pseudomonadales; family Pseudomonadaceae; genus Pseudomonas; species Pseudomonas sp. HMSC065H01. The sequence goes on from NZ_KV819822.1 coordinate 19,431, forward strand.
CAGCGACCGGTTCGCTTGTTCAGATAGACGCCAGGGTGCCCAGAAGTGTTGTTCTTCGAGACTTTATTGTTCTTGGTGTTGGTGGATTGAGGTACTTCACGAAGGTTGGATATCCGGTTGTTGGTGAGAACTCCGTCGAAGTGATCCACCACTCCATTCGGCAGCCTCCCGTGGACGTAAATCCAGGCAAGACGATTTGCTTGATGGCGCTTTCCGTCGATCTTGATCACCAAGTATCCACGCGCATCAATGGTGCCCGCCTGACGACCGGCTATGGCTCGATTGGAGAGCGTTTTCCTCCAGGTAAAAAGGCCAGTCTCGGGTTCGTAGACAACTACCTCTTGCAATCGCTTTGCGGTGAGCATCGTCAATTCTCCTGCGCGTGTGCGGCGCATGAATTCTATCCAATACGGTGCATGAGGTCCTGCAGATCAACCTTTCAACCTTTGAGGTGACCCATGCCAGTCAAGGGCATCGACCGCGTCCGGCGGAATCTTCGTGTGGCTGTCGAAAACATTGCCGGCGGCGTTTCCGAGCGCGCTGTTTATGAGGTGCTGAGCCAGGGCGCGGCAATGGCGCAGACCATAATACCGATCGACACATCGACTCTGGTCAACAGCCAAACGGCCCCCCAGATCACTGTTGGCCCAAACGGGGTCGAGGGAAGCGTCGGTTACACCGCTGCCTACGCAGCAGCAGTCCACGATGCGCCAGGCACTCTCGCCGGCCAGCCGCGGGACGAGAACGACCCTAGCCGGGGGGACTACTGGGACCCGAATGCGGAGCCTGAATTTCTCACGAAGGGCTTTGACCAGATCATTCCAGTCATCCCGGCCATCCTCCGCAGGACATACCGCGTATGACCCCCTACGACGCCTTCCAGGACTGGCTGGCTTCGATCCTGGGCGAGGGCTACCAGTACAGCCGCGGGATGTGGGTCGACCACCCCTCGCTCGACTCGGCATTCATCGCAGCGATCCAGCAAACCGGCGGCCCCCCGACTCAGGTCGACATTCGTCGCCTGCGGTTCAAGGTGATCCTCCTCGGCCCGAAGGGCGTCCGGAAACACGTTGTCGACGTCGGCAACTCAATCGAGACCCTGGCGCAGGTAGCGCTTGGTGACAGCGTCCCCTGTGGCGCCGCATCTGTTCGGGCAATCGGCGAGCCGATCGGGCCTGGATACACCACCGAAAACCGGGCCTGGTACAGCCTGGACCTTGAAGTTCTCTATTAATCAGGAGGCCAGACATGGCTTGCAAGAAGCTCAAATTTCCGGGCCGCGACGTCGTGCTCGAGTATTACATCGGGTGCGGCGATGCGCTGCCGGCGGAGAATGACTGGCGCCGTTTTGGGTCGCTCCGCACGAAGGAATTCACCGTCGAGTGGGACACCATCGACGCGACTGATTCCGACTCGGTTGGCGCACTGCGGGAGAACCTGGCCAGTTTCCAGACGCTGACCATTTCCGGTGACGGTACCGTGAAGGCCTCCGGTGCCGGCGCGCAGAACCTGATCGACCTGACGAAGCATGTCGTGAAGCCGGACGCGACCGGCGGACAGCCTGTTGTCTGGATGCGCATGACCTTCCCGGACCTGACCTTCACCGCATTCATGCTCATCAGCAACCTCAGTCGCTCCGCGCCGTACGACGATGTCACCACCTACAGCTTCGAGGCTTCGGCGACCGCTTCCGACTTCGGCCTGATCGTCGAGGATACCCCCGACGCGGATGCGCCGGACCCGACCAGCATTCAGGTCGTGCCGGAGACCCTCTCGCTTACCGTTGGCGAAGGCTTCAACTTCGAGGGCGTCGTGCTGCCTGTTGGCGCTCCGCAAGGCCTGCGCTGGACTTCCAGTGCGCCGACCGTGGCCGCGGTGAACGCGGTTACCGGCGAGGTGAGCGCTCTGTCGGCCGGTACCGCCACGATCACCGCCGCTTCCAGCGTCGCCCCGGGCGTCACCGATACCGCAACTGTCACGGTTGTCCCGCTGGTGCAGGGCATCACTGTCTCGCCGACCTCCGTCTCGATCGCCGAAGGCGCCACCCAGCAACTGACCGCCGCTGTATCCCCGACCGGTGCGGCTCCTGGCCTGGTCTACGAAAGCGCGGCGCCGGCGATTGCCACCGTGAGCTCGACCGGCCTGGTGACCGGTGTTGATGTCGGTACCACCACGGTGAAAATCACCAGTGCGGCGCGGCCGTCGGTGAGCGTGACCGTTCCGGTAACCGTTACTGCACCGTGATCCTCACCGAGATCGGTGAGATAGGCGTACACACGGCCTCGGGGGAGTTCTTTCTCCTGCGGCCGTCCCTGTACGCCATGACCCAGCTCGGTACGCCGGCCGAGATTGTCGACGTCTTCGCGCGCGTCATGAGCGACCCGATCACCGAGAAGCATCAGGCGGACCAGTTCGCGGACGCCCTGGCCGTGGTGGTGGCCTGTAGTGAGCAGGACCTGTCCGACGTGTTTGGCTACTACGACCAGGACCTGGTCTACCGGCCAGGAACTGCGGACGTCGAGCACCTTGTGCCTCTCGCGCGCTGCCTGCTGAAGCACGGCGTCACTGGGGCGCTTCCGCCGCTCCCCCGGCGCCACGACGAAGAGCCGAACTACTCGGGGGAATTCGTTGCGCGGGAGTACGTCGCGACGGCGATAGCGCACCTGGGGCTGAGCGAGCGCGAAGCCTGGTCCATGACCATGACCGGCCTGATCGGCGCCCTGCGCGCGAAATACCCCCCAACCGAATCGAACGCTCCGGGCGCCAGAGCCCCGACCGCGGCAGAGCATGACGCGACGATGGAGTGGTTCGACAAGATCGAGGCCAAGCGCAAGGCGCGGGCGAAAGGAGCACCCTGATGGCTGAGAATGTCGGCAGCATCTACTACACCGTCGAGGCGGATACCTCCAGCCTCGTCAACGGTGCGAACGCCGCCGATCGCTCGCTGGACAGCATGCAGGGTTCCATGCAGCGGACCGATGCGACTGCTGGGAAGTTGCAGACCCGCATGACCAGGGTGGCCGGGGCTGTGCGGCAGGCCAACCAGCAGATCGGCGCCCAAACCTCGGCATACAGCGGGCTGACCCGGGTCGTTGCCGCTTACCTTTCGCTCCGGACGCTCCAGTCGGTCATCGAGCTTTCCGACCAGTACGGCCAGATGGCCTCGCGCATTCGGAACGCCACCAGCAGCGCCGAAGAGTACGCCATGGTGCAGGAGCGCCTGTTGCAGACCGCCAACGGCACCTTCCGGGCGCTGAGCGAGGCTCAAGAGGTCTACCTGGCTACGGCTGACACGCTCAGGGATCTCGGCTACACCACGTCCGACGTTCTGGACATCACCGACTCGTTCTCCTACGCGCTGGTTCGCGACGCTGCTCGCGCCGACCAGGCCACCACCGCCATGGATGCGTGGTCCAAGGCGCTGATGAAGAACAAGGTCGAAGCCAATGGCTGGGCCTCGATCATGGCCGCGACGCCGTCGATCGTAGAGGGCATCGCCGAGGCTACCGGGAGGACCCAGGCTGAAATCCGGCAGTTGGGCGCCAGCGGGAAGCTGTCTGTCGAGGCGTTGAACGAAGGGTTGCGCCGCACCCGGGACGAGAACAAGGCACTGGCCGATGAGATGGAAACATCGGTCGCAGACTCGTTTACCAAGCTTCGCAACAGCATGACGGTGTTCATCGGCAAGGTGAACGAGTCGAGCGGCGCCAGCCAGATTCTGACCAGCAACATCGCCGAACTCGCGGATGCATTGCAGGACCCCGAGACCATTCGTGCCGCCCAGGAGTTGGCGGCCGGGGTGGTAGGCGCCCTCAACCAGATCATCTCCGGCGCGAAAGAAACCGTTCGGATCGTCAAATGGGCGGCCGAGGGAATTGCCGCGGCGCTACACGGCGCGGCGTCTGACGATATTGTCCGCCTGGAGGACCAGCTCAACACGTACCAGGAGATGCTGGCCAACCCGCTGAAGCGCCTGCGCATCGGTGGGAAAGGGCAGGCGATCGCGCTGTTCAGTGAGGACGAAATCAAGGCGAACATCGCCGCGACACAAGCGCTGATCGACCAGTTCTACAAGGACCAGGAGAAGAAGCCTCCGGTAGTCGTGCCGAATGTGGCGCCACCATCTACCCAGGGGAAATCTGGCGGGAAGACAGGCACTGTCAACGCCGAGGCCGCTGCCACGGCAGGCACGAAGAAGCTCACCGAGGCGCAGAAGGCAGCCAAGAAAGCCGCTCAGGAACTCGCCCAGGCGCAGAAGGAAAACATCGACACCATTGCCAGCCTCGGCCAGCAACTCGCTCTTGTCGGCCTGAAGGGCAAGGACCTGATGCAGACCCAGGCAGAGTTGCAACTCAACGAGTACGCCACGCCGGAGCAGGTCGCCCAGGTCCGCGCGCTCGCCGCAGCTCTGTACGAAGCGCAACAGGTCGAAGCCAACAAGCAGTTGCTGGGGCAAATGGACCCTATCGCCGGCGAAGACCAGCGCTACCAGACCGAACTGGAGAATCTGAAAAAGCTGAACGAGGCCAAGTTGCTCGAGGACCAGCGCTACCTGGAACTCAAGGCGCAGGCCGAGCAACAGCACGATGCCACGATGAAGCAACTGGAGGAGGAGCGATTCCGCCGCCAGGCTGCCGGCAACGAGATGATCATGGCAACGCTGGATCAGGTGCAGCAGGCCGGCACGAACGCTCTGACAGGGCTGATAACCGGGGCGAACAACGGTGCCGATGCAATGCGACAACTGGCCGGCGCCATGCTGAACCAGGTCGTGGGCGCCCTCGTCAAGGTCGGTATCGAACAGGCGAAGAACTTCATCATGGGGCAGGCCCAGCAGGCGGCTGCGGCGACGACAGCCGCGGCGACAGGTGCAGCTATGGCTTCTGCCTACGCGCCAGCCGCCGCTGCCGCTTCGGTTGCGTCATTCGGCGGGGCGGCAACGGCTGGCCTTACCGCAATGGCGGCCGCCATCCCGGCAATGCTTGGGATGTTCGCTGGAGGTCGCCAGTACGGCGGTCCCGTAGGGGCGGGCGGCATGTACCGGATCAACGAGAACGGCGCACCAGAGGTATTCCAGGCTGCGAATGGCCGGCAGTACATGCTGCCGAACACCCGTGGAGAGGTGATCAGCAACGGCGACGCCTCCGCTCAAGGCTCGCCGCAGATCAGCCTGCAGATCATCAACAACGGTCCGCCGGTTTCCGCCACCGCCGCCATGGACGGGAACAACCTGCGGGTAACTCTCGATGCGGTCGAGCAGGACTTTGCCAACAAGGTTTCGTCTGGCCAGGGGCTTTACCCGAAAGCAATCGAAGGCGCCTATGGATTCAGGAGGGCAGGGCGATGATCAAATGGCCTGATGGCCTTCCCTTTCCGCTCAGGGAGGGGTACGGCTTCAAGACGGTTGAACCAATGGCCAGGACCGCCCTCCAGAGCGGCCGGGCACGCTATCGACGGAACTTCAGCGGCGTGCCGGTTGCTCTGGAGGTTTCTTGGCTGTTCACCGCTGAGCAGGCGCGTCTGTTCAAGGGGTGGTACCGAGACGTCCTGAAAGACGGCGTCAAGTGGTTCGAGTGCGATTTGCGTACGGAAGAGGGAATCGTTCCGTGCAACCTGCACTTCGAGGGGATCTACGACGGCGGCTATCTCGTCGGGCGCGACCACTGGCGTTTCAACGCAACCGTCGTGATGCGAGAGCGCTCGATCATCGACCCAGGCTGGGCCGAGATTCTGCCCGAGTACATCCTCCTCGCCGACATCTTCGACATCGCGATGAACAGGGAGTGGCCTAGACATGGCGACGGCTCTTGAGCGCTTCTATGCCTCCGGCGGTGAAGACCTGCAGTTCGCCACGGTCGAGTTGTCATGCCCGGCGTGGCCGGAGCCTATCCTCATCTGCCAGGGCTATGACGATCTCACCTGCATGACCGAAGACGGGCGCCTGCTGACGTTCATCGCTGGCGCTATCGACGTATCGATTCCGAAGCGAGACAACAGCGGAAACCAGAACGTTGGATTCGCAATCGACAACGTGACCGGATTCGCACAGCAGCGTATCAACGAAGCCCTGGAGGCGGGGGAGTATGTGACCCTGATCCTGCGGATATATCTGGAAAGCGATCTCACAGCACCCGCTGAGCGGCCATACCGCATGAGGGTCAAGACGCCGGGTTTCGAGGGTCTCACTGTTCAGGTCGAGGCCGGTTACTACGACCTCATCAACACCGCCGCGCTGCGCCACATCTACAACGTCAGCGAGTTCCCCGGACTCAAATACTGGCCTTGATCCCATGCCGAACAGATACCTCACCGCCATCTATACCGAGGGCGGGCGGTCCCTGCCGTGCCTGGACTGTTGGGGCCTGACGCTCATAGCGCGGGTTGAGCTGTTCGGACTGCCGATGCTGACCGACTTCGGTGGTGTCACGCGACTCACCCCGGTTTCGATGCAGCGGGCGTGCGATATGGAGATCCAGCGCGCGCTCGAGCAATGCGAGCCAGGACCTGGGGTCATCGCCGCGGCCTATAGAGGGCGTCTGCTCGATCACGTAGGCCTGCTGGTCGAGGTAGATGGACGCCTGCGGGTTCTCGAAATCAATCCGGGGAGCGGGGTGTCGCTTACCCCGCTCCAGAAGTTCGGTGACAAATACTCCAAGGTGGTCTTCTACCGTGATCGAAATCTACCCATCGCTCCTTGACGGAGAACCGCTGGAGCGGCATCCGATCGGCCGCAGGATGACGATTCATGCCTGGCTGACCGCGAATTCTCCTGGGTACCGCTGCCACGATGTCCACCCGTTCTCCATCGGTGTTGTCCCCGCCGAGGTTGCGCTCTGCGGTGACCTGACCGACAAGCAAAAAAAGGCCCATGAGGAGTTCATCCATCCCGGTGAGTGGGCCGAGCGCATCATCGATCGCGGCGACATTGTGAGGATCTATAAGCTCCCGCGCGGGACCGATCCGTTCACGATCACGGCAGCGCTGTTCAAAGGTGCGCAATCCGTTTTTCGGATGCTCATGCCTCAATTGCCTGGCATGCCAACGAACCCAGGGCAGGGCGCGTCGCTCTCTGAAACCAGTGCGCGTGGAAACAAGGTCAAGCTCGGCGATGCGATACGCGAAGTCGCTGGCCGTCGCCTGATTTATCCCGACTACATCCTGCCGCCCCGGAAGTATTTCGCCGGTCCGCGTGAGCAGTGGACCGAAATGCTCCTGTGTATTGGCCGTGGTCGGTTCCAGATCGCCGAAGGGGCAGCGAAAATCGGTGACACGTCGTTCCTGGCACTGGGCGCTGATGCCTCTTTCCAGATTTTCGAACCAGGGCAGAACGTCAGCGGGCACCCGGCATCGGTCTGGTGGCACCTGGTTGAGGAAGTTGGTGCGAGCTCAACTGGTAATGCCGGCCTGGACCTGACCGAGAGTTCCAATCTCACCCCGAACCCGTCGGCAACTACGTTCACGTTTTCCGGAACGAACATCATCATTTCTGCCGGAGCCGGGTCGTTCCCCTCTGACTGGGTTGCGGGGACGATCCTCCGGGTTGAGGCGATGTACCCCTATTCGGTGAACGATGGCGGCGGGACGAATCGCGACGTCGTGACGGGGGATATCGCCCAACTCGGCCTGGATGTTGGCGACGAGATCGAGGTGGTTGGCACCAACGGCGGCCTCTATCTGGTGAACGACATCACCTCAACGTCGATGACGCTCAACTACAGCAACGGTTCGCCGGCCAATGCGTTGCAGACCGGCTCCGGAAATGCAGCAATCGGCCCGCGTGGGCTGCGCTATCGGATCACGGCGTACAGCGCGCAGCAACTCACAGTCGAGCGGCTGACCAGTGCGGGCGGTGTCGATGTTGACTGGCCAGGATTCACCGCTCTCAACTCGTCTACGTCCAGAGTCACCATCGATCCGACCAGCCTAGAAGGGGGCTGGCGCGGTCCCTTCCCGGCGTGCCCTGTGTCGGAGAAGACCAACTTCGTCGAGATCGACGTATTTTGCCCAGAGGGGCTTTGCGGTGTAGGCAGGGAAGGACAGATCTACCAGATCCGCACCTATTACGACATCCAGTGGCGAGACATGGCTATCGGCGGCGCATGGATGACGGTCAGCATGAACCATGCGGGAAGCTCGCTCGATCAGCAGGGATTCACGGACGGCATTTCGCTTCCGTACATGATGCGGCCCGAGTTTCGCATCCGAAAAGTGTTCGTCAACCAGGGTGGCAACTCAACATCCGAGTACCGAGACCGCACACAGTGGTACGGGATGCGCGCGCGCCTTCAGGCTCCATCGTCCTACACCGGCGTCACGACGATGGCTGTTCGATATCGGTCGTCTGACCGCATCGCGGCGCAGACAGAAAGCCGCGTCTCGGTAGAGGCTACCCGCATGCTACCGACTCGGCAGAACGGTGCATGGACACCCGAGATAGCAACGCGAGACATCGTCCCATTCCTCTGCTACATCGCGAAGGAACGCGGCTACACCGATGCGGATCTCGATCTTGAGGAACTCGATCGGCTTGACGCCATCTGGAAGGCCCGCGGCGACACATTCGACATGATCTACGAGGACGGCAAGGTAACTGTCGCGCAGATCATGGATGACGTGCTTGCGGCTGGGTATGCGGAGAAGACGATCAAGCGCGGCGTGATCTCTGCGGCCCGAGACGAGCCAAGGACAACGTTCGGGCACATGTACTCGCCGCAGAACATGGATGGCCCACTGAGGATTAGCATCAGCGCTCCGTCTGAGGACGACTATGACGGAGTCGATGTGGAGTTCATCAATGCCAACGGCTGGATCGAAGATACCGTCCAGTGCCGGCTGCCCGGCGATGTCGGCAGGAAGGTCGAGAAGATCACGGCTGTCGGTGTCACAAACCGCGATCGCGCCTGGCGCTACGGGATGCGCCGCCGGATGGCGCAGCGATATCGGCGAACAGAGTACTCGTTCGATACCGGCCTAGACGCGCTGAACAGCGAGTTCTGGGATTACGTGGCTCTCGCCGGCGATGTTCCCGGCCCTGGCCTGGCGCAGAGCGCATACCTGAAATCGTTCGTTATCTCTGGAAACTCGGTCCTGATCGAGTCCAGCGAGCCGCTCGACTGGTCACTGCTGAACTCGCCAGCGCTCTACCTGCGGCGCCCAGACGGAACGGTTTCCGGTGGATATCCGGCGTCGAGGATAGACGACTACCGGCTGAGCATTCCCAGCATCGATTTCGTCCCTGATGTTTCGTGGGAAATCGAACCGCCGCACCTGCTGCTGGGAAATCCATACCCAGCCCTGATCAGTTCAATCGATCCAAACGGCAATACCGCGGCGTCCGTCCGAGCGGTGAATTACGACCCCAGGGTCTACACCTACGACAACGCCAGCGCCCCCAACTGACCGCACACACAAATCCAGAGCCCGCCATAGAGCGGGCTTTTTCATGCCCGGAGAATTTGCATGACGACCTACGCCACCGGTAACCCGCTGGGCTCCAAAGACCCGCGCGATCTGTACGACAACACCGAGAACTTCGACGCGGCGATGAACGATCGTTCGAGCGTCTCTTGGGTGGACCGCTTTGGTGTTTCCCGAAAGTCGTGGTTTGGAATAGAGCAGCAGGTCAACGACTACCTTGCCTCTCAGGGCTTCGAGCCAGGCGTACTGGAGTACGTAGATGGCTCTCCGCTGACTGTAGATCGTCCGACCCAACTGATCCAGCGCGGGGATAATCTTTACAGCGTCAAGCGTCCGGCATCATTCCCTGTGAACCTCAGCGGAAACTGGGCAACTGATCAGTTGTTGCTTGTTACACAGGTAGATAGAGACCTTCGTTCGCAACTTGCTGCATCAGATGGCGGTTCGAATATCGGTTTCCGTAGCAGAACTGTAGACGCAAAGCTGAATGAGCTTATTTCGTTGGCAGACTTCGGGGCAGTTGCTGATTATTCTGGAACTCCCGAGTATGACGGAAACGACGGATCCAGAATCACCGCAACCGACAACACGGCTGCGTTTTCCGCATTGATCGCTGAGGCAATCAGTCGTGGCGATGCCTGTGTCCATATTCCGGCTGGCCATTGGGGTATCAAGACTGGTCAACTTAACTTCAGCAATTTCGAGAAAATTAGAATCGTTGGTGATGGTATTGACACAACCATCATTGACTTTATTCATGAGTACGCGCCAGTAACTGGTGGTGGGTATGTTACTAACGACATTGCCCATGCTATTGCGAAGTTCTCGTCTGGAGATAGTATTGAATTCTCAAACCTGACCATCAAGGGCACGACCAAGAAAGGGCTTGTGACCGGCACTCCAGGCTCAAACTGGACGTATGAGGGTGCTGTGTGGGGATTTATCCTGCAAAACGTGAATCGCATTCGGCTTGATCGTGTTCGCGTAGAGCACTTCAACTATCGTGGATTCTCGATGTATGGCCCTGAGACTAAAGAGGTAATCATCAACGAGTGCGAAGGGTTCTACAACGTAGGTTCAGGTTTCTGGGTCGAAGATACTGACTCCCTTCTGGTAACTGGCGGAGAGTTTGCATACAACGGCATCTCAGGCGAGGTCGGAACTGGCTACGGAGTAACTGGCTCTACTCGCGTTGGAAACATGGTTGTGAGTGGCGGTTACTACCACCACAACTACCGTAAGGGGCTGGATACACACGGCGTACATCATTTCCGTCTTCTTGGCGGACTGTTCCAGGCAAATATATACAGTCATTGCGACGTTCTTCGGTACGCAACTGATCCAACCGGCTGCACGACGCAAATTAAGGGAACTACCTTTACTTCCGGCGTTGATACTGACGAACAAGCCTGGATTCTCGCAGAGTACAACCTGCGCAAAACAAATGGGTACAAATTTGCAGGCGGCCATGTTTTTCGAGTCGTCGACAACTCACCCGGAAAGAGTGTCTCGGTTCATGTGAGCGAAATCGCTGTTCGTGGGCACTACGCTCCGCAGCGTACCGTTGGGTTCACCGATGGTGGCCCGGTCCCGTTCCAGTTCTCCACGACGCTCGGTCGCATGTCGTGGATTGGAAATGAGATCGATCTGACTGGATATGAGTTCTCGGCCTCTGGAACCTTTGGAACGCACTGTCTATTTGATGGCCTGGCCGCCGAATTCGAGTTCAAGGATGGACTGCTTAACTGTCCGGCTGATGGTGCGTTCACAAACACGACTACCAGCTTGTCCGACAAGAGCAACGTGTTCATTCTTCAAGGGGTTTCTACCTACACCTCTCGGGTATCGTTCGATAATTGGAGGATGCGTGTTAATAACCTTTACTTGTCGTCAGCAGCTTCCTCTGTGGGTACGGGAGCTACTCGGCAGGCTATCAACTGGGAGAACACAGGCAGAATCGTAACGAACTGTTCCTTCGGGTGGGCTTCTGAGCCGTATACAGCGCTGGCGCCACTTGAGAGATTCAACAACTTGCATTTCCTGGGAGCGTGGAAAGCAGGGCCTTTGAACCCATCTCTCTCATACCTTCGTAATAACTACGTTATTACCGGAGGTCGAACCTATTCCCTTCCTGATGATAGCCTGGCTGTATTGAACAGCCGCAAGCCTTACTCGTTCCCCAATGTGACTAAAGCGCTTGGTGCTAAGGTGTTCTCTATTGTGATGGATAAACAGTCTGGAAGCTTGGTCAAAATTTCTACAGGACTGAGCGGAGAGGAACTGAACATTTCCGTCTACAGCGGAGACTTCACGGGTATTTCCGGATCTGGTTCTAACCCATATCTTGAGTTCGATTCTGCTGACCCGAACTACCTAGTGAATGGAGTAGCCAAGCTGCGTCTGAACGTAAAAGCCAAGATCGCTTTAAATAACATAAATCTGTTTGGGGAGATTTGGGCGTATGGTCTATATCCGTCGCTCGGTATCGAATACGTTTTTGCAACTTAAGCCCATGGGGAGAATTATGCCTATCACTGAGCAGCAACTGCTGCAGATACTCCCGAACGCCGGCCCTCGTGCCGGCGTTTTTGTTGGTGCGCGTCACGCAGTACCTCGCCGATCCCTGCGGAGGTAAGACTCCCTTTCCCGCCGAGCGGCGAGCCGCCCGCAGGTCCTTACCGCAATATCGACCGGTATTCCGGCTTTGATGCGCTGGTGGGCGGTAGAGACGTTGACTCCGAAGTGAGCACAGGCCTGGGCAATACTGGCGAACTGAGTGCCGTCGATCTCGACTCCGGTCAGGCGTCGCTGGTTTTCGGACGCTTGCTGATGGATCGTGGCCCATCGGCAGTTTTCAGGACAGTAGTCACCGTCTGGGTCGATTCGATCGATGCTGTACCTCCCAGCAGGCCGAGGCCCCATGTCTTTGAGGAAAGCCTCGAACGACTGATTCCAACGTTCGCAGACCTTGATACCGCGACCGCCCCAGTTAGGGAAGTCCTTGTACTTCTCGTCATAGCACCTGCGTTTCATGCCTAGCCAGGTTCTGTACTCCGGGGTTTTCAACCCTCGACGGCTGTGCCCGTGCGCGGTGACTTTGGCTGTACGCTTCCTGACGAATTCCCTGTTTGAGCCAAGCGCTGAAGCCCATTCGCTGGCGAGGCACCCGCATGAACGTGTCGAGCCGCTTCGCAAGTTCGACGAGTTCACCTTTACCTCGGCTCCGCACTCGCACCGGCAGAGCCAGACAGATCCTCCGTTTTTCCCGGGAGAGTCGTAGGCGACCACCAAAAGGCGCCCATAGCGAAGCCCGGAGATATCGATCCGTTTCATTTCATTCACCTATTGAGAGAGGGACCGCCGATGGCAGTCGTTTCCGAGAAAACCGCTGGAGGGAGGAACGTTCTTGCGTTCCTGGACATGCTTGCGTGGTCTGAGGGGACCAGCACGATCAGAGGTAGCGACAACGGCTACAACGTTGTTGTCGGTGGAGGGCTGTTCAATGGGTACGCTGATCACCCGCGCCTGAAGGTCTATCTGCCTCGGTACAAGGTTTATTCAACTGCGGCAGGCAGGTATCAGCTTCTCTCGAGGTATTGGGATGCCTATCGCGAAAGCCTGGCGCTGAAAGGCGGCTTCACCCCGGCTAACCAGGACCTGGTGGCGTTGCAGCAGATTAAGGAGCGCCGCGCGCTGGCAGATATACAGGCCGGTCGCTTGGCGGATGCCGTGCAGAAGTGCTCCAACATTTGGGCCAGCCTGCCGGGGGCTGGTTACGGCCAGCGTGAGCATTCTCTCGATGACCTGGCAGCGCACTATCTTGCAGCGGGCGGGGTGCTGTCGTGATCTCCGCCCGCGCTTTATCGGTCGCGCTGGCCTGCCTGGTGCTGGTCGGCCTCGGCACCGCCGGCGGTGTCTGGCTCGGCGCGCGGCACTACCGCCCGCAGCTCGACGCCGCGCGGTCGGACCTCGTTGCCTGCCGCGCCGCCCGGGGAGAGTTGGAGTCCGCAGTGGCGGAGCAGGTCCGGCAGGTTGCCGAGCTGCGCCTGGCCGGCGAACAGCGGGCCCGGGATGCAGCCCAGGCGGTGGAGCAGGGACGACAGCAGGCCGCCGAGCGGTATTCCGCCGCCAACCGTCTGCTGCGTGACCGCACCGCCGGCGAGCAGTGTGCGGCTGCCGAGGCGGTCATTGATCAGGAGCTGGGTCTATGAGGGTGGTGCTAATGCTGGTGATGGGCGCGCTGGCGGGATGCGCCGGCCAGGTCGAGCCTGAGCCGCGCACGGTGCGCGTAGAAGTGCCTGTTGCGGTGCCGTGCCGAGTGCCGGCGGTGGAGGTGCCGGCCTGGGCAACCGCTGGGCTGAGGAAGGGCGACGATATCCAGACCAAGGTCCGTGCGTTGCTCGCCGAACGCTTGCAGCGGATCGGTTACGAGACGCAGCTCCTGGCTGCGAACCAGGCCTGCCAGGATTAGGAGTAGACTACGGCCTTTTCCTACGGAGCAGGGCGATGCTGGTCATTCGATTCAAGGGCTGGTCGGTGAAACTCGACCACCAGGTGGGCAGCGCTGGGAAACATGGCATCTGGTCGTTCCACGGCTCGGAGAGCAGCTACGTACCGGACATGGAGACGATTCTTCGGCATGCTGCTATTCGGCCTGCGGAGCCGAAAGAAGGCGGGGAGGTCGAGGTATTCATCTGTGATTCGCGTATGCCGCAGGACGAATGGCGGGCGGTAGGGAAGGGCGTCGCGGCTTATGAGTCGGACCGCTGATCCTGTACCAGTTTTTGTACCAATCGATGCGAATTAGTGCGAATCGGAACGCCTGAAAGCCTTGATTTTACTGCTCTACAGCCCGCTAGCTATCGCCAAAAAAATCGCATGGTGAT
>NZ_KV819823.1:0-11604 GCF_001815235.1 Pseudomonas sp. HMSC065H01
GGTAGACGGCAAAGAGTGCCCGATGACGCAGCTACTGCTTGCAGTGCGCCGAGGCGACCTGGAACTGGCACAACGCATCTGGTTCCGCGCATTCGAAGCAACGCTGATCGAGAACGCTGAACGACTGGTTAGGGAGAGACGAGTATGAGCATTGACTGGAACAAGGCACCAGAGGGTGCGACGCACTACAACCAAAAACTCGCCTACCCGTGGCTGAAGGATGGCGAGATACCGATGTACTTCTGCCCTCCCTTTTGGATGAGGTATTGCAACCCAGAAGAAGGCAAGTCCCTCATTGAAGATTCCGTTCCGCGGCTTGTGCCTACCTCATGGGACGGCCAAGGCTTTCCTCCGATTGGCATTGAGGCCGAGGCCATCTGGGACGGCGCCGATATTGCGTACTTTCGAGCCAAGATACTCGCTCACGACGAGGGCCGTGTCGTATTCCGTTGGTGCGAAGGCAAAAGAAAGGGGCAGTACGGGTCATATGCCGTTTTGAAATTCGGATCTCTTCCTGCTTTCCGCCCGCTCCGAACCCCTGAGCAGATCGCCGCCGAGGAGCGGGAGAAGGCAGTCGGTGATATGGCTATGTCAATTCAAGGAGTTCCATATCAGTACCCTACGCTTTACGCGCTATTTGACGCCGGCTACCGCCGCCAGGAGGAAGGGAAATGACAACCCCTATCGTGCAATCGATCAGTGATGAGCAATTGGCGGAGTTGGAAGAGTACTGCCACAAGAGGGCATTCGTCTGTTGTGGCAATTTCAAATCCGGGGCCGAATACATGAGCGCGCGCGAGGAAGTCTGCTGTAACGAGCCAGTGTTGACGGATGTAAATATCAACACTCCAGCAGAGGAGATACTTGGCCTGATCGCTCGCCTGCGCGCTGCTGAGGCTGATGCTAAGCGCTATCGGTGGTTGCGGGACAAGTCGGCGGACGCAGACGGGGTCTATCCGATGGTGTCGCTTACCGATGACTGTGGCGATCAGGTGTCTAACTGGCTTTTCGGGAAGGCCGTAGACAAAGCTGTTGATGAAGCAATGGAGAGCACGCCATGACCATCACCATAGACCTGAAAGAGGCCGCCCAAGTCCTGATCTTCGGCGGCTTTTTTGTGGGCAGCGTGTTCATGTTCGCCGTGGCGTTTGTTGAGGTGGCAGGGCTATGAACACCAGACGCACAGCAATCTGGCTAGGCAGCCTCTTCGGCGGCCTGCTGTACCTGTTCATTCTCGCAGCCGGCCCGATCTGGGGCGGGATCATCACCGCAGAATCTACGGCCACTGGCCAATAACCCCTCCCTTCACTGGCTGCGCATGCGCGGCGAGGATCATTCATGTCCGCAGAAAACCAACTGGTCGAAGTACCAGCCAAAGAAACCGCTCTGCAAGTCTACTCGGCAGCCAATGGCCTTGACCCGTTCCTGGCCAAGATTCGCGAGGAAATCGACGGCTTCGTGCCGGACGTTTCAACCCGCAAGGGCCGCGATGCCATCGCCTCCATCGCCTACAAGGTCGCCCGCTCTAAGACGGCGCTGGACAATGTAGGCAAGGAACTGGTCGCCGAGCTGAAGGAAGTGCCCAAGAAGGTCGATGCCGAGCGTAAGCGGATGCGCGATCTGTTGGATTCCTGGCAGGCCGAAGTGCGCAGTCCGTTGACCGAGTGGGAAGAGGCTGAAGCGGCGAGGGTTGCGCGTCATCAGGGCGAGATCGACAAGATAAACCTTCGCCTGGAATGCCGCGATCTGGATTCTATTGAACTCAAAGCCAACATCGCTTGGCTGGAAGGCCTGGCCATCAGCGAAGCCTGGGAAGAGTTCGAGGCAGAGGCTGCTCGCGCCAAAGATAAGGCTTTGATCGCTCTCCGGGAAGCCCTGGTTGCCCGTGAGAAGTTCGAAGCCGAGCAGGCCGAACTGGAACGCCTGCGCGCCGAAGCAGCAGCACGCGAGCAGAAAGAGCGCGAGGAGCGCATTGCCCGCGAAGCAGCAGAGCAGGCACGGCGTCAGGAAGAGGCCAAGGCCCAGGCAGAACGCGATGCCGCAGTACGCCGTGAAGCCGAAGCACAGGCCGCAGCAGAGCGCCGCGAACTTGAACTTAAGCTTGCCGCCGAGCGCGCCGAACGCGAAGCCATTGAAGCCAAGCAGCGCGCAGAACAAGCAGAGCGTGATGCGCAACGTCGCGCTGAAGAAGCCGCAGCGGCAGAACGCAAACGGCAGGCCGATGAGCAGGCCCGCATCGAACGCGAGGCTGCTGCACGCGAAGCCGACAAGGCGCACAAGAAAGCCATCAACAACGAGGCGCTGGCGGCTCTTATCGCCGGCGGCATGCCCGAGGAATGCGCCAAGCAGGCGATCACACTGATCGCTCAGCGCAAGGTTCCTCACATCACAATCAACTACTGAGGCCCATCATGAGCAACTCCATTGCACAGCGGCAGGAAGGTGCTGCCGTAATCCAAGCTGGTGAGTCGGCAACAATCCTTCAAGTGATCCAGCGTGCCGCTGCTGACCCTGCGTGCGACATCGAGAAGATGGAGCGGCTTATGGCCATGCACGAACGGATGCAGTCCCGCAGCGCAGAGGCTGAGTTCAACGCATCCATGGCCGCCATGCAAAGCGAATTGCCGAGCATTGCCGAGCGTGGCGCTATCACCGTCAACGGCCAAAAGCGCAGCAACTACGCGACCTTCGAAGACATCAACGACATCGTGAAGCCGATCATGCAGCGGTTCGGTTTCGCAGTGAGCTTCCGCGTCGAGACTGTTCAGACTGGCGTTTCGGTTACTGGAATTCTGATGCACTGCGCCGGACACCGAGAGCAGACGACGATGCTCGTTCCGCTAGACACAAGTGGCAGCAAGAACGCCGTTCAGTCTCTTGGATCATCGGTCAGCTACGGCAAGCGTTACGTGCTGTCCGCACTGCTGAACATCACCACTCGCGGCGAGGACGACGACGGCAACGCGGCTGTTCCGCCAAAGAAGCTCATTACCCAAGCTCAGGCGCAGCAACTGAAAACCCTTCTCTCCCAATGCCTTCAGGACACGCAAGAAGCCTTCGATGCTATGTACGGCTCTGCTGAGGGTGTCCCATCCGCCGACTTCGATGCGGCACTGGCACGGCTTACCAAGGCTCGCGAGCGCGCCAAGCGCTCCCAGGAGTGAATCATGCAGATCTTCAAGGACCTGGAGCAGGGCTCCCAGGAGTGGCTTGACGCGCGTCTTGGAATCGCAACCTGCTCCGAACTGGACGTGTTGATGGTTAACGGCAAAGGCCAGGCAGGGTTCGGCGTTGGCGCCTTCACTTACATGGACCGTCTAATTGGTGAGCGGATCACCGGAGCAGAGGCCGAGCCATGGCGTGGTAACGGTAGCAGCGCCAGGGGTCACAAGCTTGAGCCGGTTGTGCGCGACTTGTACTGCCTGCGCACAGATGCCGAGCCAGATCAGATCCAGCAGGCCGGGATCATTCTGAACCACGGGATCGGCTATTCGCCGGATGGGCTGGTCGGCGACAACGGCCTGATAGAGGTGAAAACCAAGGTACCGGAAAAGCTGGTGAGCGTGATCATCGCAGGCGAGCTGCCTTCTGAGCACGCGGCTCAGTGCTATGGAGGCCTTTGGGTTTCGGAGCGCGAGTGGATCGACTTCCTCGGCTACTGGCCAGGCATGCCACTTTGCATGGTGCGCGTCCACCGTGATGAGGCCTACATACGCAAGCTGTCCGAGCGAGTAAAGACCTTCTACGAACTGCTCGAGGAGCGCATGGAGAAGGTGCTGGGGTGGCAGCATGAGAACCGTACTCAAAGCCACATGCGGCAAACATTCCAAGGAAATCCCAGTTGAGCAGATCACCCACTTCGTCGCCGAGGATAAGTACGTCATCGCGTACTACGCGGATGGGTTCCTGCTGCTGCGCGACACGATCAGGGAACTGGAAACAGAGTTCTCCGACGAGTTCATCCGCACCCACCGTAAGGCCCTGGTTCGCCGGTCGCTGATCAGCATGTTCAAGCGCCGGCCCGACGACACCCAGGCCGGCGAAGTGCTGCTGCTCGGAACAGAGAACTGGATTCCCGTCAGCCGCAGTCACTCGGCACAGATCAAGTCGGCGATGGGTGCATGAGGGCCATGTCATGTACATCAAGAAAGACGTCATCGAGGTCATCAAGTACGCGGCGATGATGGCGGCCTGCTCTCGCCAGTCCTGGGGAATCTACCCCATGAACCAGGGCTACAAGGCCATGCCCTTCCGTGGCGACTATCACCGCGTCGTCGAAGTCTGCCATCCCTGACCGAACAGGAATAACCCCATGCACCAGCTAACAGCGCATCACCGCCCTGGCGGTGTGACGGTCACCGGCTGGCCCGAAGAAAGCCAGCTCATGACCCCAGACGACATTCTGCTATTCGCGAGAGCGGTGAGGCAGATAGCGATCAACCAGGCCCAGGGCGCCGAGGGCGTTCAGGTCTACCCGGAGGTGGATGATGGAAGTCAAGGCGAAGACCAAGCGTGACTCCGGCCTGCGCACAGCGGTGCTCCTTCTGAAGCGCGCAAACCGCTACGTCGGGGTCCACAACAGCATTGGCGCCATGGACCTCAGCACAGAGATTGTCGAATTCATCGCTGCTATTGAGCGGCAGGAGAAGGGATTGTGAGCAAGGAACTGAACAAGGCACCGGTAGAGCAGGCAGGCGGGGATGAGCTGGAGAAGTTCCTAGCCTGGGCCTGCAAGGAGTATGGAATTGAAGACAAGTATGATCTGAACGAAAACCACCACTCCATACGGGAAAACAAGAAGGGGTGGATGGCCCGCGCCGCCCTGGCGCAACCCTCCCCAGCGCAGACTCAACCCTCTCCGGCCCCAACCCTGCGTGCCGCCATTGATGTAGCCAACGACCGGTTCGAAGTGCCTGTAGCGAAGTGGGGGACCGATCTGGTAGGGGAAGAGGAGCGGCCGGAGGTAGCAGAAGTCGCGTTCGTCCTGCGCAACATCGGCGCTATGGACGCTGAAGACATCGACGGCGACAACGTTGATCTGCGCTTCGAGGATGCCGAAGGCCGCGATACAGGGTGCGACGTTTCCATCGTCGAGTACGCCGAGAAAGCCGCTGACCTATTCGAACAGCACGACCGCATCGTCGGGGAGCTGCGGGCGGATCGCGATTCGTGGGCAGAGCAGGCAGAGCAGCGCCTCGCGGACTGGGATGAAATGCGTAAAGAGCGCGACGCCGCCCTGGTCGAAGTCGAGCGCCTGAGTGAGTCCAAAGGTGACCCTGTTGGCAGCTTCGAAAAGTGCATGAAAGTGATGTACGAGCGCGACGAAAACGCTAAGCGGCTGGAAGTCGCCCTGGCCAGGGTCGCGGAGCTGGAAGGGAAGTTGACGGACTGGGTGCACGAAGGGTTCCGGCTCAACGAGGCGCTAGCGGTCGCCAAGGCTCAGCACAGCGTGCCGGATGACGACATGATCTTGCAGATTTTTGCCGATAATGCTGAGCACTCGGAACAAGGCGACGAGCATGGCTACTGTATCGTGCGCGAACAGCATGCTCAAGCAATTGCGCGAAAACTGCTCGCCGCCGCGCCCGGCAGCTCGGCTCAGCACAGCGTGCTGAAGGTTACTGGCGAAATGATCGTGGCTGCCCTTGACGCTTTCCGACCGGGCGAGTCCCCGTTCAAATCGATGGAAAGAGCATTGAACGCCGCACTTCGGAAGGCCGCCGCGCCCGGCAAGGAGGGGGTGTGATGGCCGTTTACGTCGACGACATGAACGCAACCTTTGGCCGCATGAAGATGTGTCACATGCTCGCGGACACGACCGAGGAACTGCTCGCAATGGCAGACAAGATCGGTGTTCAGCGGAAGTGGATTCAGCATGCCGGGACCATCAAGGAGCACTTCGATATCTGCCTGTCGAAGAAGTCAGCAGCTCTCGCAGCCGGGGCCGTGGCTATCACGTACCCCGACGGCGTAGCAGAGATCATGAAGAAGCGCCGAGCAGCCAGCAAGGAGGTAGGTCATGAGTGAGGTGAAGCGGTTCGACGTGCCGAGCATGCGCTCTTTGACCCAGGGCGAGCAGGCAGTAATGGGGTATGAGGTCGTCCTGGCCTCCGACTACGACGCCCTAGTCGCCAAACTAGCCATGGCCGAGGACGCAGCGGCAAAGGGAGATGCTGCCCGCCAGCAGTGCGGCGGCATGGAGATGGAGATCGAGGAGCTTCGCGCCGAACTCGCGACACTGCGCGCAAGGGTGGTGGTTGTGCCGGAGCGGAAGCTTCTAAATGCCGGCGTCCCAGGGCTAAATCGTAATAGCTGCTGGAACGCCTGCCTCGACGAACTGGCGCGCATCAACGGTATGACGGTCAGCGAGGGGCTTGTGCAGGGGATGGCCAAGTTCGCGCGCGAGATCATCTGCGGAGCCCTCGATGGCGGAAGCTTCGATGGGGCAGGCATACAGGAAAGCGCTGAACGCCATGGACTGATCGCCAAGCAGGTGATGAACGAGCCATGCCGCGGCCCAGAAGAGTACTGCGCATGCGCCTGGTCTACCTCGTTCCCGACTGAATGCTACCGGATAACGGCAGACCTTCGCGTCCTGCTCAACCAGGGCAAGGAGAACGGCAATGGCTGATAAGCTGTCCCTCGTCGGGTTCATCAGCGAATTAGGGATCAGTCGATCGCTCGCTGGTCGTTGCGGGCATGTATCAAGGGAGAGAACCGAGCGCAGGACCAAGGCACTCTACATGGTCCCGGATGGTCATGTGCCGGTCGCCGAGGACTTGCTGCGACGCATAGAGCGGGAGTGCCGCCGAGAGTCCGATTGGAACTGCGAAAACGTTCCGGCAGGCACGAAAGCAGCCACGACACGCGCGAAGAAGATGCTTGAGATTGCGAACGACCTGCGCGACCTGCTGGGCGAGCAGGAGGGAGGGACGCAATGAGCATGGAGTTCATCCGCAAGGCCTATGCCGTTCCATGCAAGCGCGGCGGCCAAGTCATTTACCGAGGGCGCGGCACCGAAGAGCGAGGGACAATCACAAGCGCCAAGGGCGCCCACCTCATGATCAAGCTCGACGGCGAAAGCAAGCCAAGGAAGTTCCACCCGACCTGGGAGTTGCAGTACCTGTCGGAGCAGGCATAGCCACCCATCGCCAACCACTGTACGCATATACAGCAATCTGGAAAATGTAGGCTCAACCTACCCGGATTGCATATGCGCACGAAACCCTTCCGCCCGCCTCAGCGGCATGAGATCGCCGGCCTTCGCTACTACCGCACTGCCTCGGCCTACAACTGGCTCGGGATCACGATGGCGCACCCGACCCGCGCAATCCAGTTGCTGCTCGAGCAGTGCGAGCCAGACGTGCTCTCGCCGATGTTCAACATCGAGATCGACGCGATCCTGCGCCAGGCCGACGAGTACGCGAAAACCGGACAGGTGCTAGAGCGCGAGCAACTGCGCGAAATGCTCATGCACCTGATCTCCAAAGCAGCGGGCGAATAACCCCAACGAACCCAACCGTATCCGCCCCCCCGGAGGACCAACTGTGGACAACGACAACGAAACCATATTGGCAGTGATAGTCATCGTTCTCTTCGTCCTGGGAATCTTCCGGGTCGTCGGGGACTTCCAGAACCTATACGAGCAGACCGAGTTGAAAGGACAGGAGTTGAGCAGATGGAGCAAGCAGTGAACAGGCGAGAGGTGACATTCCTCTCCGCAGTGGATGCCAGCAGGATCGAGACGCCGAGTAACGTGATCAGCATCGGCAGCAAGGGCGACTGGTATGCCTTTGCCTGCGATCACAAGCGCGTTCTGCGGCTGGAATTTGATGATGTAGACGGATACCTGGGAAGCGATGGTTTTCGGGTGTTCAGCCACATTGACGCCAAGCAGATCCACGACTTCGTGAACGAGTGTGGTGATGAACCGATCATCGTTCACTGCCAAGCAGGCATGAGCCGATCCGCCGCAGTCGCTAAGTTCCTGGCCGACAAGCGCGGCTACACCCTGAACCTGTCGAAGCCTTGCCTAGGCACCACGCAATTCTATAACCGCCATGTCTACGGAACGTTGAACCTCAACGATGCCGAAAGCATGAGCGCCTATTACGCCGAGATGGAGTTGGCCGACCGTCTGCGTGGCCACCCAAAGGAGTCCTGACCGTGCCTGACATGAGAGAAGAGTTTGAAGCTTGGCTACTGCGCGAGCATGGCCTTGAGTCGGAATGGCAGGATGAGCGCAACTGCTTCAAAGACTACTCGGCTCACCTTGCGTTCAAGGCCTGGCAAGCCAGCCGCGCGGCTCTGAGGGTGAGGCCGCCAAAGCCATATGGTAGCTCATCACTTGATGCTTATCCTGAGCTTGCCGAATTCAACCGAGGAATCAGGGAATGTCTAGCAGCCCTCCAGAAAGCCGGAATAGAGGTGAAGTGATGGATGAGCCACTTTTTAACGAACTGCTGGAAAGCGTAAAGCAGGCGGACCAGATCATGACCGACCACGCAGAGCTGCGGAGGCTTGCTGAGGACGTGATCCGAATTGAGCGGAGCGAGGATGAGCCGATCTCCGCTGCTTGGGATTTGTTCGATTCCGCCGCCAACCCCAAGACCATCCTCGCCCTGCTGGACGAGATCGACCAGCTCAAGGCGGAGAGCGACAGGCTGCGTCAAGGCATGAAAGGCGACTACGACATTGACGCATGGCTGGAATGGACGCGAGAGAAAGACCAGATCAAGGCGGAGAACGAGGTTCTGCGTGGGGCACTGAAGCAGTTCGCCGAGATGCTGAAAAGCATCAATGTGCCAATCGATCTTGACGAAATCATCAAAGGAACCAAGCCATGACCGATATCAACAAGCTGAAGGAATTGGCGGAGCGGTACATCGCCAATCCATCCGGAGCCGGCGGCGAAGACTCCGCATTCCGTGCCGCCGCCAATCCACAAGCCATCCTCAAGCTGATTGCCGAGGTTGATCTGCTGAGCGCTCGGCTCAAGGCGGAGAACTGCGCCCACAAGGACACGCAGAAACACTGCGAGTTGTTGGAGCAGTACTTGAAGGAGTGCGCAAGCGCCCTGCCTGGCACCTACTACATGGACCCTCCAGACGGCGGCAATGTCAGCATACCAGAGCAGATTCGGCGCATGGCGAAGGATGCCGCTCGCTACCGGTGGCTGCGAGAGCGAGACCTCGAAACGATCAGACAAGGCGGCGTATTCGCCGGGATGACCCCGGAGAACATCGTACTCAACCAGGAAGACCTAGACGCTGAAATCGACGCAGCCCTGGAAGGAGAAACGCAATGAACGACCGCGAGCTACTCGAACTGGCGGCGCGGGCGGCGGGCTATCAGTTCTCATACCCGTACCACTCCATCTCCATCCCGTTAATCCTGGCAGAGACTGGGCGGTGGCGACAATGGGACCCACGACACGACGACGGCGACGCGCTGAGGCTGGCAGTTCTGCTTAATCTGGAGATCCATAGCCCAAAGAGCAATCCGACAGTCATGTTTAGAACTGCTGAAAACGATGTCTTCTATCAGGACACGTGCATTCGACTAGCCATCGTCCGCGCCGCCGCCGAGATCGGCAAGTCTATGGGAGGTGGGGAATGAGCGAAACCGTAGAAGTGAAGATCTGGGATCTTGAGGGGGCAGCGCTTAATTGGGCCGTTGCAATGGCTGAAGGCGAAGAGGTCATTGTCCATGACATTGGACAGTACCGTTATGACGTGAGAGGCGGCATTCACTGCTGCAAATATGGCTGCACCTTTGGCCCTCGCTCGATTACTGAAGAAGTCGAGCGATACGAACCTTCGGACTCATGGGCTCAAGGCGGACCACTGATTGAAAAGCACCGCTTTGAATTCGAGTGGATCGGTAGCGACTGGCATGGCGAACCGCTGCGATTCTTCACAGCCTGCGGCTGCGATATGCCAGCTGATGCAGCATCGGCAGGTCCAACCCACCTAATAGCAGCCTGCCGCGCCATCGTTCGAGCGAAGCTGGGCGAAACCATCAACGTCCCAGCCGAACTCATCAAGTAACCCAGCCGGGCGCCACTAGCTCTCCCTGAGCTAACCCGGCTGGGCGTCTAAATCCTACCATCATGCCCTCCCCGGCAATAGCTGGGGCGGAGAGGTATTGTCTATGAGTACCGCAGAGCAAATCGAGTACGAAGACAAGGTGCCCGAACAGGTCATGGCGGCGCTGCTTGGGATAACCTACCGCGCCCTACAAACCAGACGGTCAAAGGGACAGATTCCAGAAGGCGTCTGGAACAAGGTCAACGGGAAAATAATCTACAGTCGACGGAGATACGACGAATGGCTCGAAAGCCTTTGGGTATGCCCACCGGGGTGGAAGTCATCGGCAACTCTATCCGTATCCGCTTCATGTGGAACGGAACAAGGAAGTGCGAAACACTCCCCTATCCCGCGACGCAAAAAGGGATTAAGACTGCATCCGGTCTTAGAGATCAGGTAGTCCAGGCAATCAAGCTGGGCATCATGGATGAAGCCCGGTATGCAGAGTTCTTCCCCGGGTCTGCGATTGCGGAATCGGTCAGCAGCCAAATCCCCCTGTTCGGTGAGCATGCTCAACTCTGGCTAGACAGCCGAGAGATCGTGCTTGGGACACGCAAGAACTACAAGAGCATCCTCAACCAATACTGGATGCCACATCTAGCAGTAGCCCGGCTTGATCAGATCACCCCTACCCTCTTGCGCCGAATCATCAGCAGCATCGAGTGGACGTCGCCAGGCGTGAAGCGAAACGCGATGTTCAAGCTGTCGACGATCCTAGATTCCGCTGTGAAGGACGGTCTGATCAAGAAGAACCCGATGGCGCCCCTTGAGAAGCCTCGGGTGTCTAAGAAACTGGTAGATCCATTCACCCGGGACGAGGCAGAACGCATCATCCAGCACCTGTACGCGACCCTTGGGAAGTACTCAAGGATCTACGCCGCACTGTACGAATTCCTGTTCTTCACTGGTCTTCGGCCTGGAGAGGCGTTCGCCCTTCGATGGGACGAGGTAGACGAAGAGGCACGACGTATTCATGTGTGCCGGATCGTCATAGATCGCGGGATCGAGGAACGCGTAAAGACCAAGCATGAGCGCGACGTGCTGCTCAATGATCGAGCATTGAATGCCCTGGTAGAGGCCAAGCGGATTGCGCGCCTGAGGCGCGTCGCATCAGTCTCGGAGTTCGCGGTCAGCCCGTTCGTATTCCCGCCCAGCAAAGGCGGGCTGTGGATCAAGGAGCCAAGTGTTACCATAAAGCACTTCCACGCCGCGCTTGATGCTCTATCCATCCGAAGGCGCCGGCAGTATGACACCCGCCACACATACGCGACCATGTGCCTGATGGCTGGCATGAACCCTGCGTTTATCGCTGGACAGCTAGGCCACAGCGTGCAGATGCTGCTATCGACCTATGCCAAGTGGCTGAACTCCGCCTCGGATTGGAGCGAGTTGGAGAAGCTACAGACCAGGGTTAAAACTGGTACGGAATTGGTACAGGAAGCAGAGGAAGGCGCGTAACCATCCCGCAAAGCCCCGCAGGACAATGCCTTGATATCTACAGCTAACATCACCATGC
>NZ_KV819824.1:0-107954 GCF_001815235.1 Pseudomonas sp. HMSC065H01
TCGCCCTGTTCGATTCGGCCAATGACGAATGGCTGGAGTGGGCGCCCAGGATCGCCCTGAGGAGCGGGGCCCGTTGATGTCGCATCGCACCGCGGCAGCATGAATCCATTCGATCAACCCAGAAGGAGAACGCCGATGTCCAGGCGCTTGCTTTTCGTGGCCACCCTGGTCGCGACCCTTTCCCTTGCCGCTCATGCCGACGAACCCCTGCCATCGGTCGAGCAGGTGATGAACGAGCACAAGGAAAAGATCAGGAACCAGCTGGAAACCATCAACTACAAGCGCAAACGGATGGTCGAGGCAAACATGGCGCTGGACGGCACCGAAGCCGAGACGTTCTGGCCGATCTATTCACGCTACCGAGGCGAGACGGACAGCCTGCACAAGGAGACATTCCAGCTCCTGCTCGAATATGCCCGCGCCTATGGTTCCGGCAGCATTACCGACGCGGAAGCTTCGAGGATGGTCGACCTCTATCGGGGATTGCAGGAGAAACAGCTGTCCGTGCTGCACCGGTACGTGCAGGAAGTGGCCGAGAAGATGTCACCTCGGCGGGCCATGCGCTTCCTGCAGATCGAAGCGCAACTGGACGCGCTGGAGGCGTTGCAGATCGGCAAGCAGGTTCCGCTGATCAATTGAGTTTCACGGCACCGGCCGTGTCCATGCCTGGGCGAGTTCCGCATCGCCCAGGCGCATCGTTTTGCTCAGCGTGCCGAGCGAAGCCGCCGCCACAGCGTGGTCCGGCTGATCCCGAGCCGACGCGCAGCCTCGTCAAGGCTGCCCTGGCAGCTGTCCAGCGTCTCCTGTATGTAGCGCAACTGCGCGGTTTTGCCGATGGCGTGCAAATCCTTTGTGCGCGATGGCTCTTTCCGGGACCTGGGCTGAGGCTGGCCTTCGAATAGCTCGGGCAGCACGCGAGCCAGGTAATGCTCATCCACGCCGTGCTCATGGAAGATTTCGCTGGCGGAGAGCATCGCCCGTTCGATGACATTCTCCAGTTCCCTGACGTTTCCGGGCCAGGAATGGCGGACGAGGTAGGGTAGCAGGAGCGTCGTTATGCCTGCGGCACCCGGTGGCTGGCCCTGGACCAGCAGGCGCTGGCTGATTCCCTGGCAAATCAGAGGAATGTCCTCGGGCCGCTCGCGCAGGGGCGTGGTCTGCAAGCGCAGGATATTCAGCCGGTAATACAGGTCGGTGCGAAACTCGCGATCCTTCATGGCGGCCCCCAGGTCCTTGTGGGTGGCGGCGACGATGCGCACGTCGATGGAGATCGGCTCGGTGCCGCCCAGGCGCAAGACCTCTCGCTCCTGCAATACACGAAGGAGGCGAGTCTGCAGCGACACAGGCATGTCGCCGATCTCGTCGAGGAACAGCGTGCCACGGTGCGCCGCCTCGAACAGGCCGGGCTTGCCGCCTTTGCGCGAACCGCTGAAGGCGCCTTCCTCGTAGCCGAACAGTTCGCTTTCCAGTAGCGACTCGGGAAACGCCGCGCAGTTGATGGCGACGAAAGGCCCGTGCCGGCGAGGGCTCTCGTTATGGATCCCTTGGGCGAGCAGTTCCTTGCCGGTGCCGCTTTCGCCAGTGATCAGGATGGTCGAATGGCTGGCGGCAAAGCGCTTGGCCAGCTGCAACATCTCACGGTTGGCCTTGCTCGCGCCGTTGAGTTGTTCGAGCCGGTAACGCGCGGTGAAGGCACCTGGACGGCGAGTGGAGCGGATGCGTTGATCCGCGCGCTGCACGGCGGTGATGTCTTGGCAGGTGAGCACCAGGCCGGTACGCTCGCCATTCTCCAGGATCGGCAGGAGATTGCTGACCACGGCGTGCGAGCCCAGCCGGATCACCCGGTTTTCCTCGCCACCGCCATCCTCTAGCGCCTGCTGCAGGTCAAGCTCCGGGCATAGCTGCTGTAACGGTCGCCCCAGAGCCGAGCTGACCGGCAACTCCAGCAACTGGGCAAGGGCAGGGTTGAGCGATTGCACCACACCCTGGTTGTCGACCGCTGCCACACCGCTTGGAATGTGTTGCAGCACCGCGTCCAGATGCCGCCGCTTGGCGATCTCCAGGCGCTGGCTGTCGAGGACTCCCATGGCTTCCTCGAGCGCCTTGCGCGCAGTGTCTTCGCTCAGCGACAGCACGCCGTGCAGGCCTGCCTGTTCCGCCAGCTCCACCACCGTCGACGAACCGATGATGCTGCGGCAACCCAGGCGGGATACCTCCAGGACAGCCTGGCGAGCCTCTTCCAGGGTGGTGTAGGCGACCTGGTGAACCTGCACCGTGAACAGCGTTCGCATGGCTTGCAGGTCCCGGTCGATGCGGTTGTAGCTGAGCAGGGCGACATGGGAGGAGTGTTCGCGGGCTTGCTCCAGCGCACGCAACAGGTCTCCGCCGCCAACACGCATCGTCAGAACCGGACGTGCCAGGTGTCTACGCAGGTAGGCGGCAGTGGCGCCAGCACAGACGAACACGTCGGCCTTGCCGCGCTGTTCGAGATCGCGGGCGGTTTGCAGGGCTTCGGATACCGAGGTGTCGAGCACCTCGATATGGACGTCCGGGTAGCCCGCCGCCAGGCCGGCCACCAGGCTGGCGAGGCGACTGCGCTGCCGAGGTCGTTGAAGGTGACTGACCAGCACGACGACCTGGGAAAGGGGAGGACGCATGTCGAGACCTGTTCAGGATTGAATTGTTTCGATACTGAATCAGTTCGTTGCAAAAGTGAAACCCGGATTGCTTCGTCGAGCGCCATGGAAAAACCTGGCGCCAGAGAGCGCGCGGGTTACAGGCATATCCCGAAAATTGGCCCAGGCGTTGCTAAAGCTGTCTGACAACATGACTACAGGCAGGCCCTACAACCCCATGAGCACTCCTCCTACGACCGTACGGGACGGCGAGACATTCGTGGCCCCGGACGACCAGCCACTGGTCGAGTTCATCCGCGAGCACGCCGCAGCGAAGCGGGTGGTCATCCAGGCACGCCAGCGCCTGAGCGGCGGCGCCATCCAGGAAAACTGGCTGCTGGACCTGCTGATCGAAGGCGGCCCCTGGGCTGGCGCCCGGCGTTGGGTGCTGCGCAGCGATGCGCTTTCCGCGCTACCCGCCAGCCTTGACCGCGAACAGGAGTTCGCGGTGCTGCAAGTGGTTCATCAGGCCGGTGTGAAAGTACCGCGCCCGCTGTGGCTGTGCCGCGATATGCGCGTGCATGGGCGGGTGTTCTTCCTGATGGAGTACGTGCCGGGTGTCGCCGCCGGTCGCTTGCTCAGCGCTGGCGCCGGCACCCAGGGCCGGGCGCAGCTGGCGGCGCAGCTTGGCGCCAACCTGGCGCGCCTGCATCAGGTTCGCCCGCCGTGCGCCGCGCTGGATTTCCTGCCGATGCCAACCCGCTCACCGGCCTTGGCGACCATCGACGCCTATCGCCACTACCTCGACACCCTCGCCGATGCCTATCCGGTGCTGGAGTGGGGCCTGCGCTGGTGCGAGCTGCACGCACCGCGCAACAGCATCCTGTGTCTGTTGCACCGTGACTACCGCACCGGCAACTACCTGGCCAGCGAACAGGGACTCGAAGCCGTACTCGACTGGGAGTTCACCGGCTGGGGCGACCCGTGCGAAGACCTCGGCTGGTTCACCGCCCGCTGCTGGCGCTTCACCCGCCCAGACCTCGAGGCCGGCGGTATCGGCCAACTGGAGGACTTCCTGGGGGGCTACCACGAGGTGTCTCCGCTGCGTATCGAGCGCAGCCAACTGCACTACTGGCAGGTCATGGCCACCCTGCGCTGGGCGGTGATCGCCCTGCAGCAAGGCCAGCGCCACCTGTCCGGCGAAGAGCCGTCCATTGAGCTGGCACTGACCGCACGACTGCTGCCGGAGCTTGAGCTCGACATCCTGCACATGACCGGAGCCGAAGCGCCATGACCCAGCCCGATGCCCATGAACTGCTCGACATCGCTCGCTCGACGCTTCTGGAGCAACTGCTGCCAGCGCTGCCCGGCGAGCTGCGTTACCCGGCCCTGATGATCGCCAATGCCATGGCCATCGCAGCCCGCGAAAGCCGCCTGGGGGCTCTGGCCGAGGACCAGGAGCGGACACGTCTGGCCGCCTTGGTCGACGAGGCGCCCGCAGCCTTGCCCGACCTGCGCCGCCAACTGGCACGGGCCATTCGCCTGGGCAGCCATGACGCCCCGCAAAACCATAGAACCCTGGTCGAGACATTGCGCCAGGTCACCCTCGCCCGATTGGCCATCAGCAATCCCAAGGCCTTGCCCTGAACGGCGTCAGCCATCTCATTCCCGACAGACAAGCACCCAGAAGGACAACCATGAACTTCACCCTCCCGGACGAACTGCTCGCCTTGCAGGCCAAGACCCGAGACTTCATCGCCGAACAGGTCATCCCGCTCGAGAACGACCCCCGCCAGGACAGCCACGGCCCCAGCGACGCCCTGCGCCAGGACCTGGTGGCCCGCGCCCGCGCGGCCGGCTTGCTGACGCCCCACGCCAGTCGCGAAATGGGTGGCCTGGCGCTGAGCCACGTGGCCAAGGCGATCGTCTTCGAAGAGGCCGGCTACTCGCCGCTGGGCCCGGTGGCGCTGAACATCCATGCCCCGGACGAAGGCAACATCCACCTGATGGACGTGGTCGCCACCGAGGCGCAGAAAGACCGCTGGTTGCGCCCGCTGGTCCAGGGCCATGCCCGTTCCTGCTTCGCCATGACCGAGCCTGCGCCAGGCTCCGGCTCGGACCCTTCGATGCTGCGCACCACCGCCACCCGCGATGGAGACGACTACCTGATCAATGGCCGCAAGTGGCTGATCACCGGCGCAGAAGGCGCCGACTTCGGCATCATCATGGCGCGCATGGAGGATGGTACGGCGACCATGTTCCTGACCGACATGAAACGCGACGGCATCATCCATGAGCGTCAGCTGGACTCGCTGGACAGCTGCTTCACCGGTGGCCACGGGCAGCTGCGTTTCGACAACCTGCGTATTCCGGCGAGCGATGTGCTCGGCGAGATCGGCAAGGGGTTCCGGTATGCCCAGGTGCGCCTGGCGCCGGCGCGGCTCACCCACTGCATGCGCTGGCTGGGCGCCGCGCGTCGCGCCCACGACATCGCCTGCGACTATGCGCGCACCCGCGACGCCTTCGGCAAGCCGCTGGGCGAGCACCAGGGTGTGGGCTTCATGCTGGCCGACAACATGATGGACCTGCACGTGGTGCGCCTGGCGGTGTGGCACTGTGCCTGGGTGCTCGACCAGGGCCGGCGGGCCAATGTCGACTCCAGCATGGCCAAGGTGATCAGCGCCGAGGCGTTGTGGCGGGTGGTCGATCGTTGCGTCCAGGTACTGGGCGGGCGCGGGGTGACCGGAGACACCGTGGTGGAGCGGATCTTCCGCGACATTCGCCCGTTCCGCATCTATGACGGCCCGAGC
Source organism: Pseudomonas sp. HMSC065H01 (assembly GCF_001815235.1). Lineage (NCBI taxonomy): Bacteria > Pseudomonadati > Pseudomonadota > Gammaproteobacteria > Pseudomonadales > Pseudomonadaceae > Pseudomonas > Pseudomonas sp. HMSC065H01. Next base: position 5,426 of record NZ_KV819824.1, read on the forward strand.
GAGGTGCACCGCATGAGCCTGGCGAAGAAACTGCTCGACCAGCGCCTGGAGGCCCGCTGATGCAGCCGAACCTGACCCGACTGTTCGCCCTCGACGGGCGCCGCGCCCTGGTGACCGGAGCCTCCAGCGGCCTGGGCCGCCACTTCGCCATGACCCTGGCCGCCGCAGGCGCCGAGGTGGTGGTGACTGCCAGGCGCCAGGCGCCGCTGCAGGCACTGGTGGAGGCCATCGAGGTGGCGGGAGGGCGGGCGCAGGCCTTTGCCCTCGATGTGACCTGCCGTGAGGATATCTGCCGGGTGCTCGATGCCGCCGGCCCGCTGGATGTGCTGGTCAACAATGCGGGGGTGAGCGACAGCCAGCCCTTGCTGGCCTGCGACGATCAAAGCTGGGACCGCGTGCTCGACACCAACCTCAAGGGCGCCTGGGCGGTGGCCCAGGAAAGCGCCAGGCGCATGGTCGCGGCGGGGAAGGGCGGCAGCCTGATCAATGTCACTTCGATCCTCGCCAGCCGTGTGGCCGGCGCCGTCGGCCCCTACCTGGCGGCCAAGGCCGGCCTGGCCCACCTGACCCGCGCCATGGCGCTGGAGTTGGCGCGCCATGGCATCCGAGTGAACGCCCTGGCGCCCGGCTACGTGATGACCGACCTGAACGAGGCCTTCCTGGCCAGCGAGGCCGGCGACAAGTTGCGCTCGCGTATCCCCAGCCGCCGCTTCAGCGTGCCGGCGGACCTGGACGGCGCCTTGCTGCTGCTCGCCAGCGATGCCGGGCGGGCCATGAGCGGCGCCGAGATCGTGGTCGATGGCGGCCACCTGTGCAGCAGCCTGTAACGCGCCCTGGCGCAATAACAACAAGAACAGGAGGTATGTATGTGCGTGCAAGACCCGAGCAATGTGTCGATGAGGTGGCTGCCATGATGGTTCCGACCCTCGAGCACGAGCTTGCTCCCAACGAAGCCAACCATGTCCCGCTGTCGCCGCTGTCGTTCCTCAAGCGTGCCGCGCAGGTGTACCCGCAGCGCGATGCGGTGGTCTATGGCGCAAGGCGCTACAGCTACCGCCAGTTGCACGAGCGCAGTTGCGCCCTGGCCAGTGCCCTGGAGCGGGTCGGCGTACAAGCGGGCGAGCGGGTGGCGATACTGGCGCCGAATATCCCGGAAATGCTCGAGGCCCACTATGGCGTACCCGGTGCCGGGGCGGTGCTGGTATGCATCAACATTCGCCTGGAGGCACGCAGCATCGCCTTCATCCTGCGCCACTGCGCGGCCAGGGTGCTGATCTGCGACCGTGAGTTCGGTGCCGTGGCCCAGCAGGCGCTGGCCATGCTCGATGCGCCGCCCTTGCTGGTGGGCATCGACGATGATCAGGCCGAGCGAGCCGACCTCGCCCACGACCTGGACTATGAGGCGTTTCTGGCCCAGGGCGACCCGGGGCGGCCGCTGAGTGCGCCGCAGAACGAATGGCAGTCGATCGCCATCAACTACACCTCCGGCACCACGGGGGATCCCAAGGGCGTGGTCCTGCATCACCGCGGCGCCTACCTCAACGCCTGCGCCGGCGCGCTGATCTTCCAGTTGGGGCCGCGCAGCGTCTACCTGTGGACCTTGCCGATGTTCCACTGCAACGGCTGGAGCCATACCTGGGCGGTGACGCTGTCCGGTGGCACGCACGTATGCCTGCGCAAGGTCCAGCCAGATGCGATCCACGCCGCCATTGCCGAGCATGCGGTGACCCACCTGAGCGCCGCGCCGGTGGTGATGTCGATGCTGATCCATGCCGAGCATGCCAGCGTCCCTGCCGTGCCGGTATCGGTGATCACCGGCGGCGCCGCGCCGCCCAGCGCGGTCATCGCCGCCATGGAAGCACGCGGCTTCAGCATCACCCACGCCTACGGCATGACCGAAAGCTACGGCCCCAGCACCCTGTGCCTGTGGCAGCCGGGGGTCGACGAATTGCCGCTGGAGGCCCGGGCCCAGTTCATGAGCCGCCAGGGCGTCGCCCACCCGATGCTCGAGGAGGCCACGGTGCTGGATACCGACACCGGCCGTCCGGTCCCGGCCGACGGCCGCACCCTTGGCGAACTGGTAGTGCGGGGCAACACCGTGATGAAAGGCTACCTGCACAACCCCGAGGCCACCCGTGCCGCGTTGGCCGACGGCTGGCTTCACACCGGCGACCTGGCCGTGCTGCACCCGGACGGCTACGTGGAAATCAAGGACCGGGCCAAGGACATCATCATTTCCGGCGGCGAGAACATCAGTTCGCTGGAGATCGAGGAAGTGCTCTACCAGCACCCCGAGGTGGTCGAGGCCGCGGTGGTGGCGCGCCCGGATTCGCGCTGGGGCGAGACACCCCACGCGTTCGTCGCCTTGCGGGCGGATGCCTTACCCAGAACCACGGGTGACGATCTGGTCCGCTGGTGCCGCGAGCGCCTGGCGCACTTCAAGGCACCGCGGCATGTGACGCTTACCGAACTGCCCAAGACCGCCACCGGCAAGATCCAGAAGTTCGTCCTGCGCGAGTGGGCCCGGCAGGAGGAGGAGGCCGGCGACGCCGGCCGCTGATGGCGCTGCCGCACCCGCACATTCCATAACAATAACTAGGTTGCCCGAGGTGTCCCATGTCCAGCCTGCTATACGCACGTATCCGCGCCAGTGCCCGGTTCCAGCAACTGGTGGCGCGCCGAAACCGTTTCACCCTGAGCCTGCTCCTGCTGATCCTGGCCACGTTCCACGGCTACATCGCGCTGGTATCGTTCTGCCCCGAGCTGATTGCCAGGCGTCTGGCGCAGGGCTCGAACATGACCTTCGGCGTCGCGGCCGGCGTGTTCCTGTTCGTGTTCTTCTGTGCCTTGTCGGCGCTCTATGTGTACCGCGCCAACGGCGAATTCGATCGCCTGACCCAGGCTCTGGTCGCTGGGCTGGAAGAGGAGCAGGGCGCATGAAGAAGCTCCTTCCCCTGGCGTTGTCGCTGCACTCCGGCCTGCTGTTGGCCTCGCCCGCGTTGGACGCTGGCCAGCGCCAGCCGCTCAACCTGCATGCCATCGGCATGTTCATGGTGTTCGTGCTGTTCACCCTGTGCATCACCTGGTGGGCGGCGCGACGGACCCATTCGACGGCGGATTTCTATAGCGCCGGTGGCGGTATCCGGGGCTGGCAGAACGGCCTGGCGCTGGCCGGCGACTACATGTCCGCCTCCACGCTGCTGGGAATCACCGCGCTCATCTACAGCTCCGGGATGGATGGCTACATTTATCTCATCGCCTTCTTCGCGGGCTGGCCGGTACTGCTGCTATTGATGACCGAGCGGCTGCGCAACCTGGGCCGCTTCACCTTCGCCGACATCACCTCGTACCGTCTCGACCAGGGCAAGGTGCGCACCATGGCCGCCATCGGATCGCTGACCGTGGTGTGTTTCTACCTGGTGGCGCAGATGGTCGGGGCCGGGCAGTTGATCAGGCTGCTGTTCGGCCTGGACTACCAGATCGCCCTGGTGATCGTCGGTGCGCTGATGATGCTGTATGTGACCTTCGGCGGTATGGTGGCAACCACCTGGGTGCAGATCGTCAAGGCATTCCTGCTGCTGGTCGGCGGCTCGCTGGTGCTGTTCCTGGCGATGCGCGAATTCGACTTCAGCTATGACAGGCTGGTCAGCCAGGCGATGGATAGCCATGCCCTGGGCGAACGCCTGCTGGCCCCTGGTGGCTTGCTGGCCGACCCGTTGACCGCGCTATCGCTGAGCCTGGGGCTGGTGTTCGGCACCGCCGGGCTGCCGCACATCCTGATGCGTTTCTTCACCGTCGGCGATGCCCGGGAGGCGCGCAAGTCGGTGCTCTACGCCACCGGGTTCATCGGCTACTTCTTCAATGTCATTTTCCTGCTGGGCCTGGCGTCGATCGTGATCGTCAGCCAGCAGCCCCGGTTCTTCGAGGGCGGGGAAGCGGGAGGCAAGCTGCTGGGCGGGGGCAACATGGTGGTCATGCACCTGGCCCAGGCAGTGGGAGGCAACCTGCTGCTGGGCTTCCTCTCCGCCGTGACCTTCGCCACCATCCTGGCCGTGGTGTCAGGCCTGGCCCTGGCCGGGGCGTCCGCCATCGCCCATGACCTGTATGCGCGGGTGATCATGAAGGGCGCGGCCAGCGAGGCGCAGGAGCTGCGGGTAACCAAGCTGGCGACCCTGGGCCTTGGCTTGGTGGCGATAGCCCTGGGCATCGTGTTCGAGAACATCAACGTGGCCTTCATGGTCGCCCTGGCCTTTGGCATCGCCGCTTCGGCCAACTTCCCGGTGCTGTTCCTGTCGATGTTCTGGTCGGGGCTGACCACCCGTGGCGCGTTGGCCGGTGGCTACGTCGGGTTGTTCAGCGCCATGGGCTTCGTGGTTTTCTCCAGGCTGGTGTGGGTGGATGTGTTGCACTTCGCCGAGCCGCTGTTCCCCTATACCCAGCCTGCGCTGTTCTCCATGCCGTTGGCGTTCCTGGTGGCGTATGGCGTTTCCCGCCTGGACCGGACCAAGCGGGCCATGGCGGAAAGGGCAGCCTTCGCCGACCAGTACGTACGAGGCCAGACCGGCCTTGGCGCCAGCGGAGCCATAGACCACTGAGGCGCACACGGTCGCTGTCGAACGGGTGGCAGCGACCGCATGGCAGGCTTTGAGGCTGTCTGTCGCCCGAGGCCTGGCTAGTGCCCCCGGAAGATGTCTCCGATACCGACGGTGGGGTAGTGCTCCATGCGCTGAGCCGTCCCGCGGTTGACGACGGAAGGCTTCGAAAACAGTGCACTCAGGAAGATGACCAGTACAAGGACAGCCAGTAGAAAACCGAATCGGCGCATATGATTCTCCAGCGATTTTTTATAGTTGTTGTCTTCGGGCGCTATCCACGAGGACCTTAGAAGCGCAGCGCAGTCACTGTCCCGCCGCGCTTGCGGTGTCGCATTCGCGGGCGAACAGGCGGGTGACGGCTACGATGTCCTGGTCGCCATAGCCCATGGCTGCCGCGCGTTGCACGGCCTGGCACAGCGCGTCGAAGACCGGCGTCCAGGCCCCTTGTGCGTGCAGGGCTCCGGCGATATGGGCGAAGGCCTGGGCATGCACATCGAGCCTCGCCTGATCGCCTGCGAAATCCTGCGCTTCCAGCCGACGGACCGCTTCCTCGAGTGCATCGGCGACGAAAAAGCGCGACGTGTCGAGCATGAGCCGAGCGGTCTTCGAAGGCGGCAGGCCGAAGTGGACACCAGCCCCCACGGCCTCGAAGAAAGCCACCATCGCGGCAAACGCATGCGCGTGGAGCACGGTGGCGAAGGCCAATGCTTCGTCCCAGGGGAGGAACGTCGTATGACCGGCAAGCCCCTCAAGCAGCGCCCGATGCCGTTCGAAGGCCTCAGGATCACCGGTATGAATGCTGTGGCTTTCGCGACGACCAACGTTGCGCGGGTAGGCCACGATCATCCCTTTGACGTAATGGCCGCCCGCGCGGTTGACGAGACTCTGAAGCGCCAGGCCCTCGTCCCGGGCGTTGGTCGTGTAATCGACGATCGTACGGTTGGCCAGCGCCTGCATCACACCTGGCATCCCGAGCACCTCGTGGGTCGCCTGGTTGTCCAGGAGCACGAAGATCGTGGCCGGGCTTGCAGCCAGCGCGGCTTCGGCGCTCTCGCACAGGTGAGCGCCAGCGGCGACGAGCGCCGCGGCCTTGCCGGGCGAGCGGTTCCAGATCGCCACGCGCCTGCCTTGCCTGAGCAACGCTTGGGCCATGATGGTTCCCATGGCTCCGAGCCCGATCACGGACACTTCGAACTCGAAGCTTTCATCATTGTGTTCACGCACGCTCGAGGTCTCCTGATTATTGTTCTGGCTGATGTCCAACAGGTCTCCGGCCTGCGCTTCAACACAGGCCGAAGGGTGACCCTGGCAGCTATTCGCCCAGCGCTGCCGCGACCGATTCGCCGAAGGCCCTGAGGCCGCCTTCGAGTTGGTCGGTCGGAGTGTTCAGCGGTGGCATCAGCTTGATGATTTCGCCATTCGGGCCGCAGCGGTCGACCAGCACGCCCGCTTGCAGCACGCGCTGCTGGGCGTCCTTGGCGACCTCGACGTTGCCGCGGCCGAAATCGATGCCGGCGATCATGCCGCGACAACGCGCGGACGCGACGCCTGGAATTTCCGCAAAGCCGGCAACTGCGCGCTCCATGGCCGCGCAGTTGTCGGCCAGCAATTTCAGGAACTGCTCATCGTGCCAATAGCTGAGCGCGATGCGGGCGGTCAGGAACGCCAACTGGTTGCCGCGGAAGGTGCCGATGTGATCGCCCGGTTGCCATACATCCAGCCCGGCACGAAGCAACACGATCGCCATCGGCAGGCCGAAGCCGCCGATCGATTTGGCGCAGGTGATCAGGTCCGGCACCACCCCGGAGCGCTCGAAGCCGAAGAAGTCGCCGGTGCGGCCGCAACCGGCCTGGATCTCGTCGCAGATAAGCAGCACGCCGTGGTCGGTGGTCCACTTGCGCAAGCGTTGCAGCCATTGGTTGGAAGCCGGGTAGACGCCGGCCTGGATCTGCACCGACTCGACGATCACCGCCGCCGGCAGCTCCGAGCCGCTGCCCTGGTCGTTGGCCAGGCGCTCGAGGAAGCCAATGCTGTCGAATTCGCCATAGGGGCTGTCTTCGTAGGGCACGAACACCACGTCGGTGGAAAGCCCGGGGCCACGGCGAGTGCGGTTGCCGGTGACGGCCAGGGCGCCGGCGGTCATGCCGTGGTAAGCCCCGTAGAACGATACGACCTTGGTACGCCCGGTCGCCTTGCGCGCCAGCTTCAACGCCGCCTCGACGGCGTCGGCACCGGTCGGGCCGGTGAACTGGACCTTGTAGTCCCAGCCGCGTGGCTTGAACAGGTCGCGCTCGATCGCTTCCAGGAACTGGCGCTTGGTGGTGGTGTGCAGGTCGAGGGCGTGGGTCACGCCGTTGGCCGACAGATACGCGATCAGCGCATCGCGCATGCGCGGGTCGTTGTGGCCATAGTTCAGGGCGCCGGCGCCGGCGAAGAAGTCCAGGTATTCGCGGCCATCTTCGCCGCGGATCCTGCTGCCTTGGGCGGTATCGAACACCAGGGGCAAGTCGCGGCAGTACATCCGCACGTTGGACTCGAGCCTTTCGAACGTCTCGATGTTGTTCATGCAAACCTCTTGAAAAATGATCTGGGTAGTCCGGGGTGTGGGCGGTCAGTGCTTGAACATCACGTGGCGCACCACGGTGTAGTCTTCCAGGCCGTACATCGACAGGTCCTTGCCGTAGCCGGACAGCTTGACCCCGCCGTGGGGCATTTCGCTGACCAGCATGAAGTGGGTGTTGACCCAGGTGCAGCCGTATTGCAGGCGGGCGGCCAGGCGATGAGCGCGCCCCACATCGGCGGTCCATACCGAAGACGCCAGGCCGTAATCGGAGTCGTTCGCCCAAGCCAGCGCCTGGGCTTCATCCTCGAACGGCGAGACGGTCACCACCGGGCCGAAGATCTCGCGGCGCACCACCTCATCCTCCTGCGTAGCGCCGGCCAGGACCGTCGGCTCGAAGAAGAAGCCGGCACCCTCGGCGCGCTTGCCGCCGGTGACCACTTCGATGTGCGGCAACTCCCTGGCACGGTTCACGAACCCCTCGACACGCTCCAGATGCTCCTTGGTGATCAGCGGTCCCATCTCGGTCGCCGGATCGTCCGGCAGCCCGCACCGGATGCTGGATACGGCCTCGCCGAGCTTGCGAACGAACTCCTGGTAGACCCCTTTCTGCACATAGAGGCGGCACGCGGCGGTACAGTCCTGGCCGGCGTTGTAGAAGCCGAAGGTGCGGATGCCTTCGACGGCGGCGTCGATGTCGGCATCGTCGAAGATCAGTACAGGAGCCTTGCCCCCCAACTCCATGTGCATGCGTTTCACGCTCTCGGCCGTACCTTCGATGATCCGGCTGCCGGTGCGCACGGAGCCGGTCAGCGACACCATGCGCACCTGGGCATGGCTGGTCAGCGGCTCACCCACCGAGGCACCTCGACCGTGGACGATGTTGACCACGCCGGCGGGGAAGATCTCGGCAAGCAGCTCGCCCAGTTTCAAGGTACTCAGCGGCGTGTGCTCCGACGGTTTCAGCACCACGGTGTTTCCGCCGGCCAATGCCGGGCCGAGTTTCCACGCTGCCATCAACAACGGATAGTTCCACGGCGCGATGGAGGCGACCACGCCCACCGCGTCGCGGCGGATCATCGAGGTATGCCCCGCGACGTACTCTCCCGCCGCCGAGCCCTGCAGGCAGCGCACGGCGCCGGCGAAGAAACGGAACACGTCCGATACGGCGGGCAGTTCGTCCAGCAGCACGGCGTTGAAAGGCTTGCCGCAGTTGTCCGCCTCCAGGCGAGCGAACACGTGCGCCTGGGCATCGATGCGCTCGGCGAGCTTGAGCAGCAGGGCCGCGCGATCCTTGGGCGGCGTTTGCGACCAGGCGTCGAAGGCCGCATCCGCGCTCTGCACCGCGGCATGGACCTGGGCACCGCTGGCCTCGGTAATTCGCACCAGGACGTTGCCCTGGGACGGGTTGTACACCGCGTGGCTCTCGCCTTCGCCGGCCACCAGGGCACCATTGATCAGAAGTTTGGTTTGCATATCGATTCTCGCCATTGAAGGGCAGGCTCGAAGCCGGCCTTGTGGTTGTTGTCAGAGCGTTCGATAGAAGGGTGGTCGCTACGCCAGCGCGTCGGGCACCGGGTTGCGGAAGAAGCTGGTCCGGCAAGCGAGATAGACCGCCCCCAGGCCGAGCCAGCTACAGCCCATGATCAGCGCGTCTTTATCCAGGCTGACCAGCATCCACCCGGCCGTGACCAGGCCAACGAGCGGGCAGACCACCCCGCGCAGCAAGCCCGCCCCGTCTCCGAGGCGGGTATCGAAGGAGAGCCGCAACGCGCAAAGGTTGACTGCACTGAAGGCGAGAAACGCGCCGAAATTGACCAGGGACGTCGCGGTGGCGATCGTCAGGGCAAAACCCGCGCAGCCGAAAATGCCGCAGAGCAGAATGTTGAAGGCCGGGGTCTTGTAGCGAGGATGCAGGACACCGAACAGCTTGCGCGGCAGTTGGTTGTCCCGCCCCAGGGCGTACAGCAGCCGGCCCACGCTGGCCTGGAACGACATGCCTGCGGCGAAGTGGGCGATGATGATCCCCGCCAGGACCACGGCGAAGAACAGGTCGCCGCCGATCATGCGGGCGATCTCGAAGGCGGCGCCGTCCACATGCTCGAAGGCGGGGGAGGGGTGCGCCAGGTACATGAAGTACGACGAGCCGACGTAGACCGAACCGCCGATCAATGCGACCAGCAGGATCGCGCGCGGCAGTGTCCGGCCCGGGTCGCGGGTCTCCTCGCTGAGCGTGGACAGCGCGTCGAAACCCAGGAACGAGTACGCGGCAATGGCGGCGCCGGCCATGCTGGTGGCGAAGGACACGTCCGGGTTGAAGAACGGCTTGGCCGACAGCAGCCCGCCAGGGCCGTTGGCCGCGACGATGTAGTGCACGCACAGGCCGATGAACACGACGATGATGGCCAGTTGCGCGACCATCAACAGCACGTTGAAGCGGTTGGCGACCTGGATGCCCAGGATATTAAGCAGCGAGGTGGAGACGATGAAGCCGATGATCCACACCCATTGCGGCACCTCTGGAAAGGCCATGTTGAGGTAGCTGGCGCCGAGCAGCCAGATCAGCATCGGGATGAAGAAGTAATCGAGCAGGGCGGCCCAGCCCACCATGAAGCCGAGGTTCGCGCTCAGCATCTTGCGAGTATAGGTGTAGGCCGAACCGGCGACCGGGAACACCCTGACCAGCCGGCCATAGCTCAAGGCCGTGAACACCACGCCGATTGCCGCGATCAGGTAGGCCATCGCCGTGGTGTTGCCGCTGGCCTGCGTGATCACGCCATAGGTGCCGAACACGATCAACGGAGCGAGGAACGCCAGACCGAACAGCAGAACGGAAAACGGACCCAGCGTGCGCTTCAATGAAGCGCCGGCGATTGATTCGCTCATGACTGGCCTCCTTCACGCTACGTAGTGGTAAGCGGCGGCGACGATTTCACGGTAGGTTTCCACCGTCATTTGCTTGGCATTGCTGCCGTCGGAGAAATTCTTCTTCGACTTTTCGGCGATGCTCAGGAAGTCTTCCTCGCGCACGCCTTTCACCTCGGCGAAGCGGGGGATGCCCAGGTCCTTGCTCATCTGGAACAGGTAGCCGACAGCGGCCTCGGCGGCCTCGGCCGGCGAGAGGTTGGGGTCGATACCCAGTGCATAGGCGACCTGCGCGTGGCGGGTGATGTCGGCGTCGCGGTTATGGCCGAACACGAAGGGCAGGAAGATCGCGTTGCCCACGCCGTGTGGCGTGTCGTACATGCCTCCGATGGCTTCGGAAATGCAGTGCACGCTGCCGACGTCCGCGTTACCGAAGGCCATGCCGGCGATCAGGCTGGCCACCAGCATTTGCTCGCGTGCATGCAGGTTGCCCGGCTCCAGTACGGCGGGCCTGAGGTATTGGCTGATCAGGCGGATGGCATGCAGCGCCAGCCCGTCGCTGATCGGATTCGACACACGGCAGGTGTAGGCTTCGATGGCGTGGGTGAGGGCATCCATGCCGGTTGCGGCGGCAATCGATGCAGGCAGCGTGTCGAGAATGCGGGAGTCGAGCAATGCCAGAACGGGGCCCACCCGGTAGTCCTGGACGCTCATCTTGAAATGCCGGGCGGTATCGGTGATCACCGAGAAACAGGTCACTTCGCTGCCGGTTCCGGCGGTGGTCGGGATGGCGACGATAGGCGGGATGGCGTGCCTGAGGGTGAAAGAGCCCTCGTAGTCTTCGATCCGACCCTCGTGGGTCAGCAGCAGGCTGATCGCCTTGGCCGCGTCCATCGCGCTGCCGCCGCCGATGGCCAGCAGGCCTTGGATACCTTTGCCGCGATACAGCTGCGCCGCCTGGTTGATGTCTTCGCTGCGAGGGTTTGCCTTGACGTCCGATATCTCGTCGAACGCGATCTCCCACTCATTCAGGCTGGCATACACGCCATTCAACAGGCCTGCGGCCTTTACCCCGGCGTCCGTCACGATCAGCACATGCGCCATGCCGAGTTCCCGCAGGTATTCGCCGGTGCGCTCACGCAGGTCGGGTCCCATCACGACTTTGGCGGGGAGTAAGAACTTGAATTCCATACGTACCTCTTGCTCGATTTTTGTCGTTGTTGAACGGCAGTGGAGGAATTCACGCGCAGGGCGAACCAACGGCTCCGGCGTGTGATGCATGGCTCTGCGGTCGAGAATCAACCGGGAACCTTTTTGTCTTATGTGGGCCTGGATAAGCACGAACTTCGAAAAGCCCCATGCAAGTCCCGAGGTGTAAAAAGAGGGGCGGCACCCACCCGCCCCTGAAGGGATGTTCCGTACTAATGCATTTGGCCTGCGAGCAGGGAAAGCAGCGTTCCTGTCAGGCAGGCGGGGAAGTCATGCCCCATTCCCGGCAACAGCACCAAGCGTGCCCTGGGAATGGCCGCCGCCGTGGCGAAGCCTCCGCTGGTGGCGACCATGAGGTCTTTCTCAGCATGGATGACCAGCGTGTTGCAGCGAATTCGCTGGAGTTCCTGCGTTCGGTCGCCCGAGTTGATGATGGCGCCGATCTGCCTCGCCATCCCGAGGTTGCTCGCTTCCCCGCCGCCTCGCTCCCAGGCTTGCATGGCGTAGTCGCGATGGGCCTGCTCGTCCCATTCCAGCGTCGTACCGACGGAACGCATGATCTCCACATAGTCGCGAACGCTCTCCCGCTGGTTCCGGGGAGGACGCCGGAGAAGCTGCAAGATGGTCTTGAACGCTGGCTGGCCTACTCGAAGCGATCCTGTCGTCGAGAAGATGGACGCCAGGCTCATGACTCGCTGCGGATAACGAGCGGCAAGTGTCTGGGCGATCATGCCGCCCATCGACATCCCTACGACGTGCGCCGCACCCAGGCGCAGGCCATCCATGAGGCCGATCACATCGTCGGCCATGTCGCCCAGGTCATACCCCGCAGTCGGTTTGCGGAAGAACTGTTGCAGGGTCGAGGGCGGGGTAACCTCGGTGAAGAAAGACCTGCCCGAGTCACGATTGTCCAGCGTGATCACGCGCAGGCCCCGCTCGACCAGGCCGGCGATGAGCGCTTCAGGCCAATAGATCAATTGCAGCCCCAGGCCGACAATGAGGATGACCGCAGGCGCGGTTTCCGGACCGTGGCTGCGATAGCAGAGGCTACGCTTGCCCGGTAGCTCGCAGAACCGATCCGCAGTCATCGCCCGCCGCCCTGAGTCTGAAGCGCCACGCTTCTGTGCAGGTAGGCGTCAGGCACCGTGCTGAACCGGAGGCATTCGTCGGCGACCTTCCCTCGGCGCAAAAGCTTGATGTCACGGAAGTAATCCATCGACATCACCCAGGGCTCACGAGGCCCCTGGCGCGGCATACTATCCAATGCCCGCTGGACATATCCGGCCCCGAAATCCAGCAGGGGACGGGTTTCGACACCATCCGGCGCCTTCGGCTCGCAGACGTTATGGCCCTGGCTGTCCATGAAGCCCAGCAAGCGACAGAAGTGGTCGCACAGCAGGCATACTTTCAGCGTCCAGGATGAGTTGGTATAGCCCACCGCAAAGGCAAAATTGGGTACGCCGGAAAGCATCGTGCCCTTGTACGCCAGCGTCTGGCTCAACACTACCGGCTCGCCATCCTTGTGCAGGGCGATACCGCCGAACAACTGCACGTTCAGACCGGTGGCCGTGATGATGATATCGGCCTTCAGTTCCGTGCCGGACTTGAGCAAGACACCGGACTCGGTAAAGCGCTCGATATGGTCGGTAACGACCGAGGCTTTACCTGCACTGATGGCCTTGAAAAGATCGCCTTCGGGAACCGAGCACAAGCGTTGGTCCCAGGGCTTGTAGGGCGGGTTGAAATGAACGTCGACCGGATAGCCCTTCGGTAATTCTCTACGGGTCAGCCATATGAGCAGCTTGCGGGCGAGCCCGGGGAAGCGCTGGCAGAATCGCCAGAAGACCAGGGTGATCTTGGCATTCTTGTAGCGCGTCAGTGAGTAGGCGGTTTGCGCCGGCAGAATCTTGCGAAGAAAAGCGGCAACGGAATCGTTGGCGGGCTGGTTGACGATATAGGAGGGCGTCCGCTGCAACATGGTGATGCTGGCGACCTCGTCGGCCATGGCGGGAATCAGGGTCACCGCCGTTGCGCCGCTGCCGATGACCACCACATGCTTGCCCCGATAGTCCAAGCGCTCGGGCCAGTGTTGCGGGTGGATGATTTGCCCCTTGAACTGCTCCGCGCCCTCGAAGCGTGGGCTGAAGCCTTGGTCATAACGGTAGTAGCCGCCTGCGCTGAACAGCCAGCGGCATTCGATGGTGCGGGTTTCTGCCGTGTGGCCGTCCTCGACGCATACCGCCCACAGCCCTTTGTCGCTCTGCCAATTCGCCGAGACCACTTTCTGCCGGTACTGGATGAAGGGGGCCAACTGGTATTCAGCGACGGCTTCTCGCAGGTATTCGAGAATGTCGGCGGCATCCGCCAGAGATTTCGCCTTGGTCCAAGGCTTGAAGTCGAAGCCGAAGGTGTACAGGTCCGAGTCGGAGCGTATGCCGGGATAGCGGAACAGGTCCCAGGTGCCGCCCATTCGCTCCCGGGACTCGAGAATCGCAAACACCTTGTGCGGCTGGTGACGTCGAAGGTAAGCCGCAGCGCCGATGCCAGACACACCGGCTCCTATGATCAGAACATCGAGCGGCTCAATTGGAAGAGCAGTGTGAGAGGACATGTCGCCTCCTATTGTTGTGTTATAGAGACTTGATCTTTTGACTTGATCGTTTGACCAGAATAGGCGCGAGCGAGTTGCTGGTACAAGGTGCGAAATGCACCAGGTTTCCATCGGTTTGGGTTTATTTGCACCTAGGTGCCGCAGCCAGTTCCCGCCAAGCCATGGCGGAAGGCCTGTTGCATGGACGAGAAGCGCACAGTCAACTTGCAGGACTATGAGGGGGAAGGACCGGCGAGATAGCCGCCCAGGATTCCGCTGGAAGCGGAGGCGGGGAGAGGAGAACTAGAAGAGGCGCTGCACCTGAACTGGCAAGAGGCCCGAAGAGCAGGGGCACGGCGAACCGTGTCACCATGCCCCTCTCTAGAGATGCGCCTTCGAAAAGATCAGAAGCTGGCCACCAACAGCTTCACAGCCTGGCAGGCGGCTTCGGTCTCGGCATTCAGCCGCTCCTGGTCACCATGGGCGGACCAGGCGAGAAGCAAGCCATCGAACAGGTTGATGAGCAAGCGACTGACAATGGCCAGCGCTTCCTGGTCCAGCACCGAGCCAGCGACCTGTTCAATGGCCTGCTTCGTCGCTTCGACGGAATCGGTGTAGATCTTGCTCGCCATCGCGGGGTTGTTACGCAGATTCCAGAAAAACAGCTCGAACTGCGTAGTCGCCAGTTCCGGATGCGTGGTGAACCACCCGACCAACTGGCGCAATATCTCTGCTACCGAGTCTGCCGCCGTGGCTCCCGCCGTAACATGCAGCAAGGACTGCTGTGGCTTGTCTATCAGGGATTCATAGACCGCGTCGAACAATTCGTCCTTGGTGTGGAAGACATAGTGCAGGGAGGCCAATGGAGAATTCGCCGCGGCCGCGATGCGACGGGTAGTGGCATTCGCCACACCATATTCCGCGATCACCTTCACGGCGGCCTCAATAAAGTCTTGCCTGCGCACTTCGGCGCCCACTCGAGCCATTCAGCTTCTCCTTCTTCGGTGTTGCCGCCAGGCGACTGGTCCGCTGTCGACCGGGACGAATGCTAACGCATGGCCGTCCCCCAATCCATGAGTCGACACGCTTGAGGACCGAGGCAGCGACCCTTTGTCTCTCCAGATGTTTCGCTCCGACCGCCGGCGATGCGTAGCCGAAGCGGAACAGGATCGAGCCTGGGCAATCCGCTATCGCCAGCGCGAACCCGCGTAGAGCCGGATCTTGATTCGGCAGGCCTTTCCTGAGCGCCGAGATGCCACGCAGAATTATTAATCGTTTGACTTGATCACATGATCATGTCGTATGATCAAACCTCCTTTCCGCGCCAGGCGCAAGGAGAGGGCGGTCTGACCGCATGAGAGTGAACGCTCATGGGCTGAGGTTGATTGCGGAAGCCCTGCAGAACAATGACAACACCACACAGGTAGGCATCAGATGAGTACGCGAAGATTGACGACAGTCAGCTGCGACACCCCGATCGAGCAGGTAGTGGAAATCATCAGGCGTGATGGCGCTGTCGCTATTTGCAACTTCGTCTCGGAAGAAACCTTGAAGTCTCTTACCGAGGACCTGGACAGCTATCTGGGCGTTACCCCCTGCGGCATGGACCCTTACTTCGCCGGCACCCAGACTCGACGTACCGCGCGGATCCTGGCGAAAAGCGACTCCGCCGTGGAAGTGGCACTGAACCCCCTGTTCCTCGAGACGGCAAAGCAGGTATTGCAGACTCCCACCCATGTCTGGGTAGGGAACGATCGGGTCGAGATCACGCCCGATATCCAACTGAGCATGACCCAGGCGATACAGATCGGGCCTGGACAAGGTCTTCAACCCCTGCATCGCGACGATGCCACTTCGCTCTGGCGGCATCCGCAGTATGGTCGCGAGGCTCGCTTGCAGCTCATGCTGGCGATTACCGACTTCACCGAAGAGAACGGCGCGACGCGGGTCATTCCTGGCAGTCATCAATGGGATGACGAACGGATGCCCACCCAGGAAGAAACCATCGGCGCAGAAATGAAGGCAGGCACTGCGCTTCTCTGGCTGGGATCGGTATATCACGGCGGTGGCGCCAACAGATCCGACGCTCCTCGCACAGGCCTGACCATGGCCTATGACCTGGCCTTCCTGCGCCTGGAAGAAAACCACTTCCTTTCCATACCCGTCGAGCGCGTCCGGCAGCTCCCCTCGCAAATGCAGCGTCTGCTGGGGTGGAGTGCCAGTTCCACGCTACTGGGTTGGGTGGAGATCGATGGTCAGATGCGTGACCCGCAAGAGCTGTTGGGCATGCCCTCCTTTTCCGAGGCGGGGAAGGGGTTCTAGCGGCACTGCCATGGATCGGCCCATGAGAGGAACAACGTCCGGCAACCCGGGAGTGATGTGAATGAATGCCTTCAACGGAGCGGCACGCAACAATGCAGAACCCATGAGATTCCGCAGCCTTGGCGGATGGGTGGAGCAGCCAGACGACCTGCAGCCGGCGCTGAAAGGCCACGAGCACGCAGACGTAGTCGTGGTCGGCGCCGGGTTCGCCGGCCTGTCAACGGCGCTGGAACTAAGGGCGCGTGGAGCGAACGTCATCGTTCTGGAACAGCAGTTCGCAGGCTTCGGGGCCAGCGGGCGCAATGCCGGCTATCTGCTCGGCAGCATGGGCATAGAATGCGAGGTTTTCGTCAAGCGAGTGGGGCTTGAGCAGGCACGTAAGTTCGTCGGTTTCTATGACGAGGCCGTCACCTATGTGGAAGAGCGTTTGGCTGCGCTGGACATCGATTGCGATTACACGCCCTCGGGAATCATCCGGGCCGCCGTCCATCCCAGCCAGGAAAAGCGACTGCGAGCGAACATGGAGCTTGGCCACGCGCTGGGCTCTGTCACGCGCTTCGTGGATAGCGCCGAGATGCGCGCGCGAGGCATACCGCCCGCATTCCTGTTTGGCAGCGAGCAGCGTGGCGGCACCTTGAATCCGGGAAAGTACGTCAACGGCCTGCGTCGTGCGGCAATCAAGGCTGGCGTGAAATTGTACGAACGCACGCCGGTGCTTTCCTACTGTGAAGGGCAGGTGATTACCTGCAATACGGCCCAGGGTATCGCCACCGCCCCTGTAATGGTTCTGGCGACCAACGCCTACACGCCTCAGCTGGGAGTGCTCCGCAACAAGGTTGCACCGATCCGGGTTTCGGCAATCGAAACCCAGCCGCTATCGGCGGAGCAACTGGCGTCCCTGGGTTGGCAAGAGCGTGAAGGCCTCATTACGCCGCACTACACCATGGAAAGTCATCGCCTGACGGCCCATGACACCCTGCTGCTGACCGTGAAGCAATTGGGTTATGCCTACGGCTCGAAGACACCCAATGTTCCGGACCACGCCGCCTACGCCGCGTTGTCGAGAGTGTTGCGCGAGCGTTTTCCTTCCTTGCAGGGCCTTGCCATTCGGCATTGCTGGAGCGGGTATATCAGCGGGGCCTACGACTTCCTCCCCGTGGTCGGGGTGACAGGGGCCAGGCAGAACATCTTCTATACGGCGGGATGTTCAGGGCATGGCCTTGCCACTCAATCGCTCATGGGCGCGCTTTTCGCCGAGCGAATCGGCGGTGGAGAGCCTCCGCTGCTAGCGGCGCTGGAACACAAGACGCCATCCATGCTACCCGAGCCACTTCAATGGTGCGCCATAAAGACGGCCTTTGCGGCCGCCAGGCTACTGGATGCATGGACCGACAAGAAAGTGCGCAAAGACAAAGCCTTGAACGGCTGATAACGATGCGGGGAGTTAATGGGGTTATGCCCGTACTCCCTTGCACCGATTAGACACAAGGCATCGATACAACTCTATCTGAAGGGGCAGTTAACGTGGAACCGAGAGACTTGTTCGCTCTGCTCTCATGTATTCTCCTGGTGATTTCCGGATTGTTTTATGGCGCTGCATTCATCAGGCGGAAAAACTATTTGCTTGGCCTGGAGTTCTTGATCGTAGGTATCTCGGCATCGAACTTCACTACATTCATAGCCACCGGCTGGCAAGCCAACTACAACATCGCGATCTTTCTCGACGCCTTTTCGCGAGGGGTGGGAGTGCCAGTTATCGCTACGCTCGGGCTAATGGCAGTTACCCACGATTACAAACCGTCGCCCACCAAGGACATCCTCATTTTTGTAGCTGGCTTTGCCGCTACCGGCGTCTATTTCCTGTCTGGAATCATCGAGGGATTCCTCCCTTATTTCTATGTATTCATGTGGTCAGCCTATACCTTGTATCTTTGCTACTTCACCTTGCAACTGGCCCGTGCAGGCGAAGCCCTCCATACTCTGGCCACCATCGCTGGCGGGCTGGCGGGCCTGGTAGTAGCGCTCAGATATGACTTCTTCCCGATTCCGGGAGACGACACGAAGATGGTCTTCATGACCATGGCCTTCCTGGCTTGGTCCTATTCCATGGTGCAGTTGTACTATGCCTATGGTGCGCTGGAGCGTTCGAACAAGGTATACGGCCAAGCGTTTCCTCGTCCGCGATAAACAATACGGCGCGACAAGTTTTTCTTTCTGACCCGATAACCTGGCAGAACTGTTCTGCTGTAACTCCATGGCAGGCCCTGGCCCTGCCTTTTACCGCCCTTCGGGGCGGTTTTTTTTGCAGGCATTACATCCGCTATAGTCCCGCTCCGCCGCGGAGCGTGCATTGTCGGATAAAGTTGCTCGATTCATGACCGGTCATATCCGATCGCTCCCTCTGACCCGAGGCGAAACGACAATTAAAAATGCCCGAGCCGATATCTACGAAAGTTCCCCTCAAGCTCTCTTGTGCCCTGTTACCAAGCATCTCCAGGTAACACATGTTTCTTTACTTCCCAAGGTGGTGCACAGGGCACTGGGCCTGGAACAGAACTTTTTCCATAACCGCCTGATTTATAACAATTAAAAAAACATGAAAGAGAACTGGCATATGGTTTGCCTCATGATCGTCCGACATGGTCAATTGATCAGGTCAAATGATCATTATCGACAGGAGCCGACTTCTTCCCCTTGGGAGGTCGAGCAACCGGTCCATGCCCTGTGTGAGGAGCCATCCAATGAAAGATGTAACTGAACGGCTGGAAGGTGAAGCGCCCACCCGTCGTGTTTTCCAGCAGCAGTTGTTCATGACCCTCGCGGTATCGACCGTGCTCTGTTCGGTCCAGGCTGCGCCCCAGGGCCCCGAGGCGCTGGGGTCGAAACTGACCCCCTTGGGCGGGGAGATCGCAGCGAGTGCAAGCGGGGATATTCCTGCCTGGACGCAGCCTGGACAGCAGGACGAGGGATGGAGCTACGGCCAGGTGCGAGGAGAGCACTGGAAGTTCAAGGGCGACAAGCCGCTCTACAGCATCGACGCGAACAATCTCGCGCAACACTCGAGCAAGCTGTCCCCCGGACAGGTCGAGCTGTTCAAGAGGATTCCCGGCTATCGCATGGATGTGTATCCGACCCGTCGGACCTGTAGCGCTCCGGACTTCGTGGTCGAGAACACCCGGCAGAACGTTGGTTTCGCCAAGCTCGATGCTGCCGGCCTCGCTCTGGACGAGGCTCACGTTCCGGGCATCCCGTTCCCCATGCCGAGTACCGGTGCCGAGGTGATGTGGAACATGAAGATGCGCTACCGCGGCGTTGGCGTCGAAATTCCCCGGACCATTTCCGGAATTTCTCCACGCAAAGGGGGGGAATGGTTACGTCAGTCGACAGATACCTTCTTCTTCACGCCCTGGGGGAAAAAGGGGAGTGCGCTCTTCTCGTCAGTTGGCCGCCTGGAGAATGCGACCTTCTTCAACTACCTCGAGCCGGCTGCTCTGGCCGGCCAGTCCGCGGTACAGACTGCCGTGGCCGGCGAACAGGCCACGACCTTCTACTACTTCCCCGGCCAGCGCCGCGTGCGGCGAATGCCGTCGTACTCCTACGATGCGCCACAGATCGGCCTGGATAACCAGTACACCGTCGACGAGGCGAACGTCTTCTTCGGCACCATGGACCGTTTCGACTGGAAGCTGATCGGCAAGCAGGAGTTGCTGGTGCCTTACAACGATTTCGGTGCCTACGACACTGGCGCCAAGGTGGAGACGTTTGCCGGCAACGACTCGATCGCGCCGCAGTCGCGTCGCTATGAGCTGCATCGGGTCTGGGTCGTCGAGGCCAATGTCCGTCAAGGCATGCGCCATCAGGCGCCGAAGCGCATGTTCTACATCGACGAGGACAGCTGGAACCCGTTGCTGGCGGTGGACTACGACAAGCAAGGGCAGATCTGGAAAGTGCGCGAAGGGTTCTCGATTCCCGTGTACGAGACAGGCGCCTGCGACGTCCAGGCCCAGGTCCAGTACAACCTGGCGGATGGCCGCTACCTCTTCGACATGACCTCGATCGGTGCGGGCAAGAACGATATTCGCTGGCTCACCGAAGACAACGGCTCCCCCCGCCTGAAGCGTGACTTCTTCACCTCCGACAATCTGCGAGCCATCAGCGAGCGCTAACCGACGCCAGATCGAGAGCCAGCATGAAAAAAATAATTACGAAAGCCTCAGGCCTTGTCATCGCGTGCACAACCCCACTGGCAATGGGATTCACGTTCGAAACCGAAACCCTCAATGGCTCCTTCGACTCCACGATCACCGCAGGCATGGGTCTGCGTACCGAGTCACGGGGCTGCAACCTGATCAACCAGGGACCGACCGGGCACAACGCGCCCTCCGGCTGCCTGGCGCAGAGCTCCGGCGTGGCCGACCAGGGCGACCTGAACTACGACCGCGGCGACATGTTCACCAACTACCTCAAGGGCACCCATGAGCTGTTGCTGAAGATGCCCGAGGACATCACCTTCATGGCGCGCGGCACCTGGATCCGCGACTTCGCTGCCACCGATACCACCGGCACGCTGTCGTTCAACACCCCGGAGAGCGTCGGCAGCAACGGGCTGAGCGACGACGCTCGCGACGACCTCGCGTTCAAGGCCCGCCTGCTGGACCTGTGGGTGAGCAAAGGCTTCGACGTGGGCGGGCAGCGGGTCCGCGCACGCCTGGGCAACCAGGTGATCAACTGGGGCGAAAGCCTGTTCGTGGCCGGTGGCATCAACAATACCAACGCCTACGATTACCAGGCCTTGGCGCGCCCCGGCGTGCAGCTCAAGGAGGCCGTGCTGCCGGCGCCGATGCTCAGTGTCGCGTCGGGCCTGGGCTCGGGTGTCAACGTCGAGGCCTACTATCAATTCCGCTGGAACAAGAGCGAATTGCCGCCGGTAGGCAGCTACTGGTCCACCACCAACGCGCTGGGTGAGGGCAGGGGGGACTATGGATTCTCCGAAAAGGACGCCCGCGACAGCGGCCAGTGGGGCCTTTCGCTGCGCTGGCAGCCGGAGGACAGCGACGTCGCCTATGGCTTCTACGTAATGCGTTATCACGACAAGTTGCCATCGTTGCGTGTCGCCATTCTCGACCCGAACACCTTCGCGGCGGCACCGACCTGGGAGTACCAGGAAGACCGGATGATGTACGGCATCAGTGCCAACATGCCGATCGGTGACTGGGCCGTCGGTACGGAGCTGTCGTACCGGCCGAAGGACTCGGTCATGCTCAACCCGGTCATCGACCTGTGTACCGGCAACGGCGGCAAATGCTGGAAGGACGAGAAGAAATTCCAGTGGCACCTGACCGGCCTGTACAGCTTCACGCCGTCCAATTCCCCGACGCTTCTGGATTTCAGCGGGGCCAGCACGGGCAGCTTGCTGACCGAACTGGTGGTCATCAAGTACCCGGGGCTGCATGACGAGGTCAATGGCGAACCGCTCGCCGCGGGACTCAATGCCTGGCAGCTGGATCCTGCCAGAGCGCCGAAGTCCCGTGGCGACAAGACCTCTTCAGGGATCAACCTGGACTTCAGCCTGACCTATGACGGCACCTTGTTGCCGGGCTGGCAGGTCACGCCGGGCGTCTTCTATGCACGGTCGCTGGGAGGACGGACACCGAACCTCAGCGCAACCTTCACCGAGGACGCGAGCAGCATGAACCTGTACCTGAACTTCGTGCGGAACCCGGCCAGTTGGCAGATTTCCCTCAACTACGCGAAGTTCATGGGCGGTGAGACGCCCTACGACCAGCTTTATCGTGACCGCGATTATGTCGGCATCGCGATCTCCCGCACCTTGTGAGGCTTGCCGTGAACGGTTCTGTAAAGCTACCTGAGGCCCCGACACGTGGCCTGTTGTCATATGTCGAAGGTGTGTTGTTCAGGCATCGCCGGCTGGTGCTGGCGAGCCTGGCGGTATTCACGCTGATCATGGGCTGGTTCGCCGTACAGCTGCGCATGGATGCCGGCTTCGAAAAGCAATTGCCAGTAGGCCACGAATACATCGAGACATTCGAGGCCTACCGCAATGACCTGCTGGGGGCGAACCGACTGACCATCGTGGTCAAGGCCCGAGAGGGCGATATCTGGAGCGCCCCGGGCCTGAAGCGGCTGTATGACGTCACCCAGGCGGTGACCTTCCTCCCGGGAGTATCGCGTAGCAGCGTGCGCTCCCTGTGGACGCCCAACGCCTTCGTCAACGAAATCACCGAGGAAGGTTTTCGTGCTGATCCGCTGGTACCCGGAACGGTTTCTCCCGAGCACCTGGATGACCGGATCATCGCGAAGATCGCCAATTCCACTGCCCAGGGCGGCTTCATCGGTACGCTGGTTTCCCGGGACCAGAGCAGCGCGATGATCACGGTGGAACTCAACGAGTACGATAGCCAGGGCGCCCATCTGGACTACGTAACCTTCAACCATCGGCTGGAGAAAGAGATCCGCCAGCGCTTCGAAGACGGCGATTTCGAAATCCAGATCATCGGTTTCGCCAAGCAGATCGGCGACATCGCCGACGGAGCTTCAGCCGTGCTGGAGTTCTGTTTGCTGGCGTTGCTGCTGACGGCGGGGGCGGTGTACTGGTATTGCCACTCGCTGCGTTTCACCTTGCTGGCGTTGGTCTGTTCGCTGGCCTCGCTGGTCTGGCAGTTCGGCAGCCTGCGCCTGTTGGGCTACGGGCTCGATCCGCTGGCAGTGCTGGTGCCCTTCCTGGTGTTCGCCATCGGGGTTTCCCATGGCGTGCAGCAAATCAACTTCATCGTGCGCGAGATCGCCATCGGCAAGAGCGCCGAAGAGGCGGCACGCTCGAGCTTCACCGGGTTGCTGGTTCCCGGGACGCTGGCGCTGGTGACCGCGCTGGTTTCCTTCGTGACGCTGCTGTTGATCCCGATCCCGATGGTGCGGGAACTGGCGATCACGGCTTCGCTTGGCGTGGCCTACAAGATCGTCACCAACCTGGTGATGTTGCCGTTGATGGCGTCGTTGCTGCGCGTCGACGACAAGTACGCAGCCGCCCAGGAGGTTTCCCGGCAGCGTCGCAGCCGTTGGCTGCGGGGCCTGGCCCGGCTCGCCGAGCCACGCAAGGCGCAGTGGGTGCTCGGCGCAGCCTTGGCGGTGTTCCTGGCGGCGATCTGGCAAAGCCATGACCGCGTCGTCGGCACGCTGCAGGCGGGTGCGCCGGAGTTGCGCGAGGACTCGCGCTTCAATCGCGACGCGGTCTCCATCGCCAGCAACTACGACATTGGCCTGGACTGGCTCAGCGTGGTGTTCGAAGTCGACAAGGCTCCTTCCGAGGTGGCCTGCGAGGATGTTGCCCTGGGCCAGTACCAGGATCGTTTCGTGTGGGCCATGCAGGGGGTGCCCGGCGTCCTCTCGGTCGCGTCCTTTTCCACCACCATGCGTCAGTTCAACGAGGGCTACAACGAAGGCAACCCGAAGATGGCGGCGGTGCCCATCGACCCGATGAACTACGCCGCGCTGGCCACCGAGGTTGCGCGAACCCCCGGGCTGATGCGCACCGATTGCAGCATGTCGGCCGTGCACCTGTACCTGGCCGATCACAAGGCCACGACCATCAACCGAGTGGTGGACGCCGCCAAGGCCTTCCGCAGCGAGTATCCGATGTCAGGCATTTCGATTCGCCTCGCCTCCGGCAACGCCGGCGTCCTGGCAGCGATCAACGAAGAGGTGGAGAAGAGCGAAACCCCCATGCTGCTTTACGTCTATGCCGCCATCGCCTTGCTGGTGTTCGTGGTCTATCGCGACTTGCGGGCAGTCCTGGTGTGTTGCCTGCCGCTGACCATCGGCACCTTCATTGGCTACTGGTTCATGAAGGAGCTGCAGATCGGCCTGACCATCGCCACCTTGCCGGTGATGGTGCTGGCAGTGGGCATTGGCGTCGATTACGCCTTCTACATCTACAACCGCCTGCAACTGCACCTGGCCCATGGCCAGACGATCACCAAGGCGGTGGAGTACGCGCTGCTCGAGGTGGGCGTCGCCACCATTTTCACCGCCATCACCTTGGCCGTTGGCGTGGCCACCTGGGCCTTCTCGGAGCTCAAGTTCCAGGCCGACATGGGCAAGCTGCTGGCCTTCATGTTCGTCGTCAACATGGTCATGGCCATGACCGTGCTGCCGGCCTTCGCCGTATGGCTGGAGCGGGCGTTCCCGCGCAAACGTCCCGTGCGCATGATCGGCGCGCTGGTGCACTGAGGAGAGAAGCATGAAGTTCAGGGTTTCATTCACCGCGGCCTTGCTCGCAGCAGGATTGCCGCTGATGTCTCTCCAGGCCGCGCCGTTGCAGGCCGTGCCGGCCGTGCAGGCGGGCAATGCCACGCAGGCCACCATGCTGGCCGCCGGCTGGGCCGGAGAGCGGGTGGTTGCCGTGGGCGACCACGGTGTCGTGTTGTTGTCCGACGACCAGGGCAGGCAGTGGCGCCAGGCACGCTCGGTCCCACTATCCACGCCATTGACGGGTGTGTCCTTCGTGGATGCCAGGCACGGCTGGGCGGTGGGTCACTGGGGGGCGATCCTGTCCACCGCCGACGGCGGGGAATCCTGGCAGGTCCAGCGCCTGTCGAGCGAAGAAGACCGGCCGCTGTTCGCCGTGCACTTTTTCGATGCCCGGCAGGGCGTTGCGGTAGGCCTCTGGTCGTTGGTGCTGACCACCGAGGATGGCGGCAAGACATGGACGGAGCAGCCGTTGCAAGCGCCTCCAGGAGCCAAGCGGGCCGACCTCAACCTGATGGGGCTGTTTGCCGACAACCACGGCACCCTGTACGCCACGGCCGAGCATGGGCAGGTGCTGCGCTCCGACGACCAGGGGAAGAACTGGCGTTACCTGGATACCGGCTATGAGGGCACCCTGTGGTCTGGCGCGGTGCTGGCCGATGGGCGTCTGCTGCTGGGTGGTCAGCGTGGCACCCTGTTGCAGGGCTCTGCCGATGGCAAGGCTTTTCGCAGAGTGCCAACGCAAGGCAAGGGCTCGGTCACATCCATAGCAGTGGCTGGCGCTCGGGTACTGGCGGTCGGGCTTGACGGACTGAAGGTACGGAGCAGGGATGGTGGAAACAGTTTCCAGGAAGCACCGTCGGCTGACGGCCTTTCGCTGACGGCGGCGCTGTTCAACGCCGACGGCACGCCGCTGCTGTTTTCACGTCGCGGAGTAATGCCCCGCCAGGAATGAAAGTGTTCACCGGCCTCTTTGCTTGTCCGGGGACTCGGTTGGGCCTGGCGCCTTCGGGGCCAGGCCGGCCAGCGTGGAAGGCTTCTAGAGCTGGAGATAGTCGGCCAGGTCTGCGTAGTTATGTTGCCACAGGCCTGGGCTGCCATTGGGGTACTGGGAGCGGAAGCCGAGGATCTTCTGAACGCGCGGAGCAAGCGTTCTGACCAGTTCGAGCGGCACGATCAACGGGTAGGCCTCTTCAGGCGTGATGATCGAAGCCTGCATCGGGATGGTCAGCCCGCGACGGTAGAAGTCAGCGGTCACGTTGGCCCCGCCGCCATGAACGACTTTCCCGCCGAACAGCACGGCATCTCCTGCTTTCAACAGGGCAGGGATCGTCATTTCTGGGGTTCCTACATCGTCGAAGTCATCCCAGTCCTGGCTCCCGGGGATCAAGCGCGTGGCACCGTTTTCCTCGGTGAAATCGGTCAGCGCCAGCATCAGGTTGGTGATGGTGCGCGGCGCATGTTTATTCATGGCCACGAACGGTTGGTACTGCGCCATGTCGCGGTGCAGCATTTGCGCTTTGTTGCCTGGGCCGATCTCGATCAACTGGGCCGTGGTCAGCCACCAGTCACCGCACTCCGCGGCGTAGAGCACGTTCCCCAGGTCGTGAAAGAGGTCGTCATCGAGGATCTCCTCGCGAAAGGTCTTGCTGTGGGTGACGAGGTTGGTGAGCCGTTTGGTCTGGCGGCCATGGAACTCGGCGATCAGCTCGTGCTGGTGCTTGGAGCCGGCCTCGAGCGCGGCCAGGGGAGCGTCCAGTTCGTTGTTGATCCGTGCGACTTGTTCGGGGGTCATGAAGTTGCGGATGATCACCGCACCTGCCTGGTCGCTCAGCAGTGCAATCTCTTGCGCTGGAGTCGAGCGGGTTACGACGGGCAGGCTGAAGGTATCGCGAGAGGCTGACATTGAAAGAACTCCGGATTGAAGGAACGGTTGGCGCAGGCGGGTCGCTGCCCGGGCAACGGGCACCGGCGAACAAGCCCGCTTGCCACTGCGCTAAACCCCAAAAAAAGAACATGGAGCGTCACGGCGCCTCCTTGTATTTTTTGTTCAGGCAGTGAGTTCATGCTAGGTTTCCCCCAACCTTGCGCCAAGGTACGAACTGCACCATTTCCTCTGTGATTTTTGAGTGATTTGCACCGCCCATGACCAGTACGCCATCCTCCTGGCCACGCCCATCGGAAGCCGTTCGTGAACTCATGCGCAAAGGCGCCGAGCTCGCTCAGACGCTGCCGCCGGAGTGGGTCGAGCGCCTCAATCAGGCGCTGTTCTCTTCACCGGAAGATGCCAAGCTGCTGGAGGACCCGGTCATCCTCGCGGCGTGCCGGCGCGCCAACCGCGCAGAGTTGCTGCATTGGGCGAACGCCAATCTGCAGCGCCCCGGAGAACCGGTGCAACCCTACGTCTCGGCCGACATGGTGGACACGGCCAGGGAACTCGCCCGCAGAGGGCTGTCCGAGCTGCTGATGAATGTCGCGAGGTCGACACAGAACACCGCCTGGGAGCTATGGATGAAGATGGCCTTCAACCTGACGCAGGATCCCAGGGTGCTTGAGGAATTCCTGGAGGTCTCGTCGCGGTCCATCTCGGAGTTCATCGACAGCAACATGCGTGTGGTGACCCAGATCATCCTCGAAGAAAAGAGCGCCCAGGCCCATGACGACCCGATCGACAAACGAAGCCTGGTCAGTCGGCTGCTCGAGGGCAGGGATGTGGATACGGAGCAATTCGGCAGGCGGCTGGGCTACAGCCTTTTCCAGAAGCACTACGCCGGCCTGGTCTGGTGCGAAAGCCCGGACGCCGAGATCCGCCTTCTGGAGGATGTGGCGCGTACCCTGGCGCAACTCACGGGCACGGCGGCGCCGTTGATCGTATTCGCCGGCCCCGCGACCCTGTGGGTCTGGAGCCATGCGGCGAAACCGCTGGACCTGAACCTGCTGCAAGGCATCGCACTGCGGTTTTCAGGGATTCGCGCGGCAATCGGCTCGCCGGGCACGGGAGTCAATGGCTTCCGTCGCTCGCATCTGGAGGCACTGACGACGCAAAGGCTGATGGGCCGCCTGGCGGGCGCACCCGCCGTTGCCACCATCGACCAGGTGAGGATGGTGTCGCTGATGACCCAGGACGACCGCGCGGCCAGGCAGTTCGTCTTGAGCACCCTGGGGCGGCTGGCGACGGAGCCTTCGGTGCTTCAGCGCTCGCTGCACGCCTTCCTGGCCAATGGCTGCAATGTCACCCAGACCGCAGAAGCGCTGGGCACGCATCGCAACACATTGCTGCGCCGGCTGGAGCGTGCCCAGGACCTGTTGCCCGTCCGGCTTGCCGATCATCGCATTCAGATCGCCGCGGCCCTTGAACTGGTGATCTGGAGTACTCCCCTGATCGATGATGATAAATAACCATAAAGACCGAACGCGCTCTTCACAGTAAAAAGGATGCCCCGGTCAGGAAAAGACCGCCAATAAGGAAGAGGGTGATCAGACGAGTGCTGAGCCTGAGAGGAGGCTGATGCTCGACAGTCTTGTCCAGGGCGAAATAAAGCTTTCTGAGTATTTGCCGCTCATCGATATCGTCTGCATCGAATATTGAATCGATCACCGAGTCCGCGCTTGGAAATGGGTTATGCAAGAGCGGAGCGACATCGAATGCACTTTTCTGGAGCGCACGCGCGGAAAGCAGAGCCGAAGTGACCAGGGCCGCAAGCGCTGCGATAGCAAGAACCACCTCCAGGGGAGTAATCATGCTGATACTGGCCGAAGTGCCAAAGCGAAGCATGGTCCCATATAGAGTTATCACGCCGGCGAGGGCACCGAGTGACAACGTGAACATGAGGCGAAGGTAGACCGTCACCAGGTTCCTTGAGGAAGAAACCTGCTCAAGATAGATTTTCACCAGTGCTTCAATGGTCAGTCGGCGCGCTTCGAATACAAGCCGACGCTCGTCGGGGGAGGGGCTAGGTGACATCCGTCGTCCTTCTGCTATGGTTGCCTGCTGGTTTCATCTTCAAATAGAAAGATGAGTCCCGCCAGAGCACTTTTTGAATATTCAATGCAGGACGGCGCTTGCTGCAGCAGCGCCGTCATCGTCATCCTTCAACCGTTTGGCGTCCGCCACGGTCATACCGCCAAACTTGGCCCGCCAGGTGTAGAACGAGGCATCACTGAAGCCGTGTCGGCGACACAGTTCCTTCACCGGCACACCGGCCTCCGCCTGCTTGAGGAAGTCGAGAATCTGCTCTTCGGTAAAACGCTTTTTCACTGCCGTCTCCTGCTCGGAAAACGGACTCTACTAAGTTTGACATGGTACTGAAATCGGGGGGCAGGTCAGTGCCGCCAAAGCTCTTGAGGGCGGTCTCCCGCCCACTGTGAATGCGCTCTATCGTCGCAAAAACGTCCGTCGGATCCGATTCGTGGGCATAAATAATGTCTAAGAGGTTCACGTCCCAATCTGAAAGGATCAAGTCATGAAACTCGCGCATCAGCTCAGTCAGTGAGACTGGCAGAACCTGATCCTTAATTGAGCAGCCTGAAACCTCGCTTGCAAACTACCACTCCAGGACATAGACGGGGAGATCCTCTGCGGCAGATCGTGCAGGCGAGACGTCTTCCCCGTTTGCCTTTATGACGCTGGCACCATGGCAATCTGCATGGAGAACGAATTGCGTGGCCGCGATATTTGAACTCTCGAGCCCTGTGCTTGCAGACATGAGGATTTGAATATCTACCGGCGAAGGAGGGTGGCATATTTTCTTGCACCACACCTGCAAGGCAGCAAAATTATGATCTACACACAATTCGACGCCGTATTTTATTCCAGCGGACTCGAAAATCGGGCTGGCTTCGCCTGGCATGAATAGAAAAGGCTCCTGCCTATCGGCTTTCGACATATCGGTATCGGTACTATCCTGAGCCTCGAAGATTTTGTCGTAACGATGAATGATCGTCGCGCTCTTGAGCACCAAACATGTGTTCTTGGCTATTTTCAATCCTGCCGCATGCTGGCCGCTCTTTGGTGAAGCCTGCTCGAGATCGTATGTCTGTCCATATTTAAGATCCTTATATTGATTTGTGTAGGAAGATAAATGCCGGTCGGGTACGACCCCGCGGTAGTCGAGCGGCGTATCGATCGAGCGCTGGTATCGCTCCAGGTATTTATTCATGTCGCGGGACGCTTCCGGGCCGCGCTCACGTTGCGGCTGTGCAAGTGACTTACGGAATATCTTCACGGCTGAGCGCATCCTCGTTTTGAACCATCCAGCACTACCTGGAATTATCATCAGGTTTGGAAAGCGAAGACTGAGGAATACAAGCTGCGCCCTGATTAGTTCAAATTGCGTTTCCGTCATGAAATGGCTAGGAATGTCCTTGTTTGCTGTAAACAGGTATTCAGGGGCAATGAACAGGTAATTGACGCTTTTATTTCTTGCTGTATGAACGCTGACGCTTTGTGGTGTTATCGCGTGTGGCTGAGCCCCTAGATAAGATACCGTTTCCCCATCCGCAAGGGTCATCATCGTAGTCCAGGCACTCTGTATTGCAACAGTCAGGCTTGCAAACCTTGCGTCTGGCGTAGCCGCATGATTTTTCGTATTGACCGACCAGATGGCAACTATCAGCTTTGGCATGATTACGCTCTGTCCATGACACAGAAACGAAGCGTAGCTGAAAAAACATTCTGAGCAGCCCGGAGCGGAGGCTTCTCATGAACATTCTCAACATGGCCTATCGTTTAACATAATATACATTATGCGAATCTACAGGTTCACAGGACCTAGGGCAGGCAGCATCACGCATTTCGAAGCGACTCCATGGCGGCTTCCGTCTGGAGCCCTCGTGCGATCGCTCGCCGACCTAGCTTCTGCAACAGCCGTAACCCTGCACCTGCGTTTCGCTGTCGACCACTTCGCGCCACCAGCGTCGGCCGGCATGCGGTGCTTGCAGGTCGATCCGCTCGCCCATCATCGGCGTGGAAACCCGCACGCCGTGTTCGGTGGCCAGTTCGAGTATCCGTTCGAACGGCTCGTACCAGGCATGCATGGCCAGGTCGAAGGTGCCGTTGTGGATCGGCAGCAGCCAGCGCCCGCCAAGATCCCGGTGAGCCTGGAGGGTCTGCTGCGGGTGCATGTGCACGTACGGCCAATGTTCGTTGTAGGCGCCGGTTTCCAGCATGGTCAGATCGAACGGTCCGTAGCGGCGGCCGATTTCGGCGAAACCATCGAAGTAACCGCTGTCTCCGCTGAAGAACAGCTTCAGTTCGGCGCTTTCGATCACCCAGGAACACCACAGCGTACGGTTCCCATCATGTAGCCCACGGCCTGAGAAGTGCTGTGCCGGCGTGGCAGTCAGGCGCAAACCGCCAGCCTCGATACCTTGCCACCAGTCCAGTTGGCGCACCTTGCCTGGCGGTACGCCCCAGGCCAGCAGGCGGTCGCCTACGCCGAGCGGCGCCAGGAACAGTTCGACGAGCGGGACCAGGGCCTTGATCGCGGCGCGGTCCAGGTGGTCGTAGTGATCGTGGGAAAGAATTACCCCACGGATCGGCGGGAGATCCGCCAATGCCACCGGCGGCGCATGGAAACGCTTCGGCCCGGCGAACGGCAACGGCGAGGCGCGCTCGGAAAATACCGGGTCGGTCAACCACCAGCTACCGGCCAGTTTCAGCAGCAAGGTCGAATGACCCAGGCGGAACAGACTGCCATCGACGGTCGCATCGAGCTCGGCACGGCTCGGGCTGAGCACGGGTAAAGGCTGCCGCGGGACGGTGCTTCTCGGCTTGTTGAAAAGCGCGTTCCAGAGCACCCGGGCACCGGGTGCCGGCATGTCCGCCGGCCTGGGGCTGAGATTGTGGAAACGCCCCTGGCGCAATTGCGGGGAATCGTGATGTCCGCCGATGGCGGCTCGCCGTATCGAGGGAAGTTTCAAAGCGTCATTATTCCTGTCTGGCATTTCGACAACCGCAGCGCAGCCGCCGACATTCGTTCGCGGTCACTATTGGGCATCCTCCCCTCCTCGTCATTGCCTATTCCTCGGGAGTCCTTGCCCGATCGTGCGGGCCTGCTCAAGCGGTCGAATGCCCCGCTCGCCCCGATCGTTGAGCGTCATCGACGAGGCCGTTCCGAAGCGCCCGAAACTGTCATCGGCGCAGAGTCAAACCGACTACATGCGGGTCATTACGACCGCAAAAAGATCGTGTCAATATGACTCATAAACCTTCAAATCATTGATCTACATCAATAAAAAACCTGGCATGGGAAATGGAAAGCCAATGGCGACTCCTTCCCATTCAGGATTTCCCATGAAACACATGCTCCCCCTCATCGCACTGGCCCTGGCAACCACGACTCCCCTCGCCCACTCCGCCGAAGTGATTTCCGCAGATAGGGACCGAACGGTCGGCTACGGCGCCGGCGGCGTGGTTGGCGTCATGGTCGGCGCGGCCCTCGGCGGTCCCCTGGGCGCTATCGCCGGGGCCGCGCTGGGAGCCCTGGGAGGCGCCTCCGTCCAGCAGGCAACCGGTCTGAGCGAAAATGCCTACACCGTTCGCTACGAGGACGGCACGACCGAACGCTTCCGCTCTCCCAACGCCCGGTTCGACGCCGGCGACCAGGTGCAGGTACAAGGCATCCGCCTCATCCCTGCCCCGTTGCTCTCGCGTTGATCCATCCCTATCGAAGACCCGTATCTCCATCACCCCACGAGGGATTCCCATGAGTGAATTCAACGACCGGTTCGCCGTCGTCACCGGCGCGAGTTCCGGCATCGGCCTGAAACTGACCGAAACGTTGCTCGGGCACGGCGCGACTGTCCTGGCGATGGCAAGGCGCGAAGGACCGCCGGAAAGCCTGCACGCCCACTCCGGCAAGCGTCTGCACTGGCTGGCGGGCGACGTCACCCGCGAACGGGACCTGGACGCCCTGGCTTCGCGTGCCGCGTCCATCGGCCCCGTCGATTACCTGGTACCCAACGCCGGCATCGCCCAGCTCGCCGACGGCCTGGACAGCCTGGCGTTCGAGCAGCAGTGGCGGGTCAACGGCGCCGGGGCGCTGAACACCTTTTCCGTGCTCAGCCGGCAAACGAGCAAACCGGCCAGCGTAGTCTTCATCGGTACCTTCCTCAGCCAAGTGACCTTCCCCGGGCTCGCCGCCTACATCGCTTCCAAGGCGGCCCTGATCGCCCAGGCCAGGACGCTGGCGGTGGAATGGGCGGAAAAAGGCGTGCGGATCAACCTCGTCTCCCCCGGCCCTACCGCCACCCCGATATGGGCGTCACTGGGCCTGAGCGATGCCCAGGCGGAGTCTGTCACCCGGAGCATCAACCAGCGCCTGGTCGACGGCAGCTTCCTCAGCCCCGGGGAAATCGTCGACGTGGTGATGTTCCTGCTGTCGTCGAAATCCGCCGGGCTCTACGGCCAGGAGTTGATCGTCGACAAGGGCTACGGGCTGCGCTGAGGGCCGCCGATGCCGGACGTCGTATCGCGACGTCCGGCGCCTTTGCGGTTTCCTGTCGGGACCCCACGGCAGCTCAACTAGGGGGCCTGGATGCCCCCGGCCCGCCGAGGCTATCGACGCATCCGGAGGGTCTGGCGGCTTGACAGCGGGCGAAGGCTTGGCGGACTCTATATTGTATTTAGTCGATACCATCTTGCATCTTAGAGAACCCTCCCATGCCCCTGCCTGCCCTACCCCTGGATGCCCTTCTCACCGGCCGCGCCCGGCCCTTCACCCGCCCCGGCTCGCGCAGCGGCATCGCCAAGTCTCCGCGCGACGGTGCGCTCAGGGTCACCCCCGTCGGCCTGGAAGGCGACGAACAGGGCGACCTGCGCGTCCATGGCGGCGTCGAGAAGGCGATCCACCATTATCCGCGCGAACACTACGCCGCCTGGATCGCCGAACTGGGCGAACATCCCCTGCTGATGCAGGCGGGCGCCTTCGGCGAGAACTTCAGCACCAGCGGCTGGAGCGAAGCCGACGTCTGCCTCGGCGACCGCGTGCGGGCCGGGACCGCGCTGCTGGAAGTGTCCCAGGGGCGCATGCCCTGCTGGAAGCTCAACGACCGCTTCGAGGTCGCCGGGATGTCCCTGAGGGTGCAGGAGTCCGGGCGCACCGGCTGGTACTACCGGGTGCTGGAGGAAGGCGTGGTGGCGGCTGGCGATATCCTGCAACTGGTCGAACGGCGCCATCCGGACTGGTCGTTGTTGCGCCTGTCCGAGGTGCTGTTCGACAGGCGGGCCGACGCCGAGCTGCTGCGCCAGTGCCTGGCGCTGCCGCTGACGCCATCCTGGCGGCGCACCCTGGAGCGGCGCCTGGAAAAAGGCCAGGTCGAGGACTGGGGGCCGCGCCTGGAGGGAGCCCCCAGCCAGGCCGAGACGCCCAGGCCGACCTGAGGAAGCGCCGACGTCCCCCGCAGGCAGGGAATCGGCCTGGGGATGCATGGAGTGCCGGAAAGCGGGTATAAAGCGCCAGCGTTAAGCGACCCAGACGTCTGCCAAAGGACCCCTTTCATGCTGCGGCTCTCGATGCCGGCCCTGCTCCTGGCTCTTGCCGGCTGCGCCACCAAGCCCCCCGCCAATCCCGACAACCTCTGCGAGATCTTCCGCGAAAAACCGAAATGGCACGAGGCGGCGCTGAAGATGCAGCAGCGCTGGGGCGCGCCGGTCCAGGTGCCGATGGCGATGATGTACCAGGAATCTTCCTTCAAGCATGACGCCCTGCCGCCGCGCTACTACTTCCTCGGTTTCATCCCCTGGGGCCGGGTCAGCTCCGCCTACGGCTACGCCCAGGCCAAGGACGAGACCTGGGCCGACTACAAGCGCGAGGCCGGCGGCTGGGGCGCCAGCCGCGACGACTTCGCCGACGCCCTGGACTTCATGGGCTGGTACATCCAGAAGAGCCAGCGGGTCAACGGCGTCTCCAAGTGGGACGCCTACGGCCAGTACCTGAACTACCACGAGGGCTGGGGCGGCTACCGCAACCGCAGCTACGACGCCAAGCCATGGCTGAAGAACGTCTCGCAGAAGGTCCAGTCCCGCGCCTCGCTGTTCGGCGCCCAGTACCGCAGTTGCCAGCAGGAGCTGTCGCGCGGCGGCTGGTTCTGGTAGCCCGGTCCGCGCACGCCGCGGGCTCGAACCTCTTCCGCCTTCGACGAGGGTAGCGTCCGCCAAGACGGCCCCAAGCCGGATCGGCACGCTCGAACGGCCAACCTGCGTCATGGAACCGCAGGCGCATCCTGCCCAGCCAGCCCGCAGCACCAGTGGACAGGCGGGTCGTCGAACCGGCGGCTAGCCACCTGGCCGAGCGGCCTGCCCTCACCTTTCACCCCGCTTCGCTTCCCAGGCCAGAGCGCTCGCGGATTGGCAGCGTCAGATTTCCTCGTCTACTGTTTGGATAAAAGTTTGGCGCCAGAAATACGTCAATAAATTGACTAAAAAAACTTACCCAGACTACGGATATTTCCCTGGGAATGCTAAGATAGCTATCACAAAGCCACTATCGACGAATGAACCTATTCGACGGGAAAATGACTAAACCGCGTGGCAAATGAAAAATAGTCACTAAATTGACGCTTCACCGCCTTGCTCTTCCCTATCCACTCAATGGACTGCCCGTGATCGGCAGAGCAAACAACATGCATTCGAAGTCGGTAGATAGCCTGTCGCTGACACGGGCTGGATTCATCGAGTACTTCCTGGTCGCGACCAAACTGGTACACGCGCTCACCGCCATCGCCCCGGCGCTGTTCCTGCTGTACTACCCCGGCCTGGTTCCCGTGGAGCTGCGCAGCAACATGCTCGGGCTGCTGCTGTTCTTCGGCGCGCTCACGGTGATCATGTTCCAGGCACTGGACGTCTACTCCGACGATATCTTCAGCAACCGCCTGCGCTTCCGCATCATGTTCTTCGCCTGGGCCTCGGCGTTCTGCCTGCTGTTGTTCATGTACCAGGGCCTGGGCCTGTTTCCCTACCTCAGCAGCAAGCTGGTGATCTTCTGGTTCACCGGCAGCCTGCTGCTGTTCGGCGTGCAGCGCCTGCTGGTGCTGCGCCTGTACCGGGCCTGGATGAAACGCGGCATGTACCTGCAACGCACGGTGATCCTCGGCTTCACCGAGAGCGGCATGCACCTGGCCGAATACCTGGTACGCAACCACGACATCCGCTCCGGCATCATCGGCTTCATCGACGACCGCTCCGAGCGGGTCCCGGAGAACTACAACTCGCTGCCGCTGCTGGGCAACACCAAGGACCTGGAGAAGCTGATCCGCCAGGAACAGGTCGACCAGGTGCTGGTCGCCCTGCCCTGGTTCGCCGAGGGGCGCATCGGCGCCATCGTCCATCGCCTGCGGCAATTGCCGGTGAACGTCCTGCTGGTGCCGGACATGGCTGCCTTCCGGCATGCCCACAACCGCATCGTCGATGTCTCCGGGATCCCCATGTTCAACGCGTCCGAGCTGCCGCTGCGCGGCTGGTCGCCGCTGATCAAGCGCTGCGAGGACCTGGTCCTGGCGAGCATCGCGCTGGTCCTCTTCGCCCCGCTGATGGCCCTGGTGGCCCTGGCGATCAGGCTCGACTCCAAGGGGCCTGTGCTGTTCCGGCAGAAACGCTACGGCTACAACAACCGGCTGATCTGGGTCTTCAAGTTCCGCTCGATGTACACGGAAAGGACCGACGCCAACGCCGAACGCCAGACCACCCGCGACGACGACCGCATCACCCGGGTCGGCCGCTTCATCCGCAAGACCAGCATCGACGAGCTGCCGCAGCTGTTCAACGTGCTCGCCGGCAGCATGTCGATGGTCGGCCCGCGCCCCCACGCCACCGCGACCAAGGCCGCCGGCATTCCCTTCGAGGAGGCGGTCAGCGAATACAGCTCGCGCCACCGGGTCAAGCCCGGCATCACCGGCTGGGCGCAGATCAACGGCTACCGGGGTGAGACCGACACCCTGCACAAGATCAAGAAACGCGTGGAATACGACCTCGAATACATCGCCAAGTGGTCGGTGTGGTTCGACCTCTACATCCTGTTCCGTACGGTGCCAGCCGTACTCCTGACCAAGGAAGTCTACTGATGAACGCCGTCGCCCCGCTGATCCCCTGCATCGTTTCCGGCGGTTCCGGGACCCGCCTGTGGCCGGTTTCCCGGGAGAGCATGCCGAAACCCTTCATGCGCCTGGCCGATGACCAGAGCCTGTTGCAGAAGACCTTCCTGCGTATCGCCGGGCTGCCGGACGTCGCCCGCCTGCTTACGGTGACCAACCGCGACCTGCTGTTCCGCACCCTGGACGACTACCGCGCGGTCAACCGCAGCGGCCTGGCCCAGGACCTGCTGCTGGAGCCGGTGGGACGCAATACCGCGCCGGCCATCGCCGCCGCCGCGCTGCATGTGCAGGAGCACTTCGGCGACCAGGCGCAGTTGCTGATCCTTCCCGCCGACCACCTGATCCGCGACGAGCAGGCCTTCGCCGCGGCGGTGGCCGAGGCTCGCGGACTCGCGGCCCAAGGCTACCTGGTGACCTTCGGCATCACCCCGGAGCGCGCCGAGACCGGCTTCGGCTATATCGAACAGGGCGCCCCGCTGGGCAACGGCTTCCGGGTCGCACGCTTCGTCGAGAAACCCGACCAGGCCACCGCCCAGTCCTACCTGGACAGCGGCAAGTACCTGTGGAACGCCGGCATGTTCTGCTTCCAGGCCGCCACCGTGTTGCAGGAACTGGAGCGCCACGCGCCGGAGGTGCTGATCGCCGCCCACGCCGCCCTGGCCGACGGCAGCAGCCTGGAGAACGGCCAGTGCCGCCAGCGCGAGCTGGCCGCCGGGGCCTTCGCCGAGGCGCCGGACATCTCCGTCGACTACGCGCTGATGGAGCGCTCGGACAAGGTCGCCGTGGTGCCCTGCTCCATCGGCTGGAGCGACATCGGCTCCTGGCAGGCGCTGCGCGAACTCAGCGCGGCGGACGAGAACGGCAACCAGGTACGCGGCGAAAGCGTGCTGCACGACGTCAGCAACTGCTACATCGATTCGCCGAAGCGCCTGGTCGGCGCCGTCGGCGTGCACGACCTGATCATCGTCGACACCCCCGACGCCCTGCTGGTGGCCGACGCGGCGCGCAGCCAGGACGTCAAGTTCGTCGCCCAGGAACTCAAGCGTCGCGGCCACGACGCCTTCCGCCTGCACCGCACGGTCAGCCGGCCCTGGGGCACCTACACCGTGCTCGAGGAAGGCCGCCGCTTCAAGATCAAGCGCATCGTGGTGCGCCCCAAGGCTTCGCTGTCGTTGCAGATGCACCACCATCGCAGCGAGCACTGGATCGTGGTCAGCGGCATGGCGCTGGTGGAGAACGGCGAGCGCGAGTTTCTCCTCAACACCAACGAATCCACCTTCATCCCCGCCGGGCATAGCCACCGCCTGAGCAATCCGGGGATCATCGACCTGGTGATGATCGAGGTACAGAGCGGCGAGTACCTCGGCGAGGACGACATCGTCCGCTTCAACGACATCTACGGTCGCGCCCCCGCCAGCGACGAGAAGAAAGCCTGATGCGCTGCGCCCTGGTCATTCCCACGCGCAACGCCGGCGCGCACCTGGACCGGCTGCTGCCGGCCCTGGTCGCGCAACGGCGGCAGCCGGACAGCATCCTGGTGGTGGACAGCCGCTCCAGCGACGACACGGTGGAGCGCTTCCGCGCCTTCGGCGCGCGGGTCGAGATCATCGAGCCGGCCAGCTTCAACCACGGCGGGACGCGGCGCTGGGCCAGCCAGCAGGTCGAGGCCGACGCGCTGATCTACCTGACCCAGGACGCCATTCCCGCCTCGCCCGACAGTTTCGCCAACCTGCTCGACGAACTCTATGCCGAGGCCGACATCGGCGTGGCCTACGGCCGCCAGTTGCCGCACCCCGGCGCCGG
This sequence comes from Pseudomonas sp. HMSC065H01, assembly GCF_001815235.1. NCBI lineage: Bacteria > Pseudomonadati > Pseudomonadota > Gammaproteobacteria > Pseudomonadales > Pseudomonadaceae > Pseudomonas > Pseudomonas sp. HMSC065H01. The sequence continues at coordinate 43,725 of NZ_KV819824.1, forward strand.
CCTGCTCGGTGCCCAGGCGCGGCGCTTCAACTACCCGCCGGAAAGCCGCAGCAAGCGCCTGGCCGACGCCTCGGAACTGGGGATCAAGACCTGCTTCAGTTCCGACTCGTTCTCCGCCTACCGCAGCGACGCCCTGGCGGCCGTCGGCGGCTTCCCCGAAGACGTCATCGGCAGCGAGGACGCCTACGTCGCCGCGCGCCTGCTGCAGGCCGGCTACGCGGTGCGCTACGCGGCCAGCGCCGAGGTCTACCATTCCCACGATTACCGCTTGCTGGAAGAGTTCCGCCGCTATTTCGACATCGGCGTGTTCTACGGCCGCGAGCGTTGGATACGTGCCGCCTTCGGCGGCGCGGGTGGCGAGGGCAAGCGCTATGTCCTCGCCGAGATACAGGCCTTGCGTGCCGCCGGTGCCCTGTATCGCGTACCTGAAATAGCGCTGCGTAGCGCGTTCAAGCTGCTCGGCTACCGCCTTGGCCAGTTGGAACGCCACCTGCCGGTCGCCCTCAAGCGCCGCATCAGCATGTTTCCAGGCTACTGGAAGTGAACATCATGACCTACAGGAAGTGCTCCCTCATGAAACGCACCCTCCTCATGCTCGCCATGCTCGCCCTGGCCGCATGCAACACCCCCGCACGGATTCCCGCACCGGACAGCGACACCGTGGACAGCGGCAAGCGTGCCCTGGAAGAACTCGCCAGGCTACCGCCGGCGATGGAGCGGGTGCGCGTCGGGGACACCCTGCGGATCGTCCGCGATGCCGGGGAGATGCCGACCCTCTCGGCGTTCAACGTCGCCACCATCTATGAACTGACGCTGTACACCGTGCTCAACGACGGCAGCATCTACTATCCGTTCATCGGTCGCATCCAGGCCGCGCACCGCACGCCGCAGGAAATCGCCAACGAGCTGACCACCAAGCTCGCGCCGATCTACCGCGAGCCGCGGGTCACGGTGAACATCAACCAGGCGCCGGGCAATACGGTGTTCGTCGGCGGCGCGGTGCGCAACCCGTCGGCCGTGCCGATCCCCGCCGCCAACAACATGGAGCAGGCGATCCTCGGCGCCGGCGGCATCCTGCCGGTGGGCGACGCCCGCCGCGTGGCGCTCATGCGCGAGGACTCGGAAGGCCGCTATCACGCCTACTTCCTCGACTTCAGCCAGTTGATGAAGATCGGGCCGGAAGGCCGCAAGCCCCTGGCCATGCAGCGTGGCGACATCGTCTTCGTGCCCAAGTCGATGGTCGGCGACCGTATCGAGGGCGTCGACGTCTACCTGAACCAGTTGCTGCCCTTCGCCAAGTCCATCGGCGTCGGCGTCAGCTACACCGTCAACAATGATCGCTGAGGAGCGACATCGCCATGATAGAAATTCGTTCCTTGCGTGATCTGTTGCGCCTGCTGTTCATCTACCAGCGCGAGTTCAAGCTGGCGGCCCTCAGCGCGGTGGTGATCATCGTCCTCGGCGCCTTCCTGCTGCCGGCCAAGTACGAGTCCAACGCACGCCTGCTGGTCAAGCCGGGCCGTGACTCGACCCTGCCGATAGAGATCAGCAACCGCCAGGCGCTGGTGATGCCGAGCACCCAGCGCGACCCTATTGTCGACGAAGAACGCCTGCTCACCGGCCGGCCGATCGTCCGTCAGGTGGCCGAGCGCTACCTCGAGGTGCTGGCCAACCGGCCGCCGCCGGAGGGCCTGTGGAAGCGCACCAAGTTCTATGTGAAGAAGGCCATCGGCGCGGTGTTCGACGGGATTCGCGTGACCCTGGAAACCTTCGGCGTGATCGAGGAAACCACCGCGGTCGAGCGCCTGGCCAAGGACCTCGAGAAGAAATTCGAGGTCACCCATGCGGCCGGCTCGACGGTGATGGAGATCAGCTTCACCTGGAGCGAGCCGGAAGTCGCCCAGGAAGTGGTCAAGGCCTGGATCGAGATCTACATGGAAGAGCGCACCCAGGCGCTCGGCCGCAAGAGCCTGTACGCCTTCTACGAGGCGCAGACTGCCGACAGCGCGGCGCAGATCAAGAGCTACAAGGCGCAGATCCTCAAGCACCTCAACGAGATCGGCGCATCCAGCATCGAGGACCGCCTGCAGGACCTGTCCGAGCGGATCAACGTGCTGCGCGGCGAGCGTTTCAACTCGATCCGCCTGATCGCCTCCTCCGACAGCGCCCTGGAATCCACCCGCCAGCAACTCAAGGGGCTGCCCAGGGAGATCGTCACGGTGCGGCAGATCGCGCTGAACCCGGCGCAGCAGGACCTGCGCCGGCTGCTCAACCAGAAGCGCCTGGAACGCGCCGACATGATGCGCACCTACACCGACGATGCGCCGCCGGTGAAGGCCCTGGACGCCTCGATCCGTGCCCTGGAGAAGGAAGTCCAGGATGAAGGCGCCACCGTGCAGAGTTCCGAGGACCGCGCGCCGAACACCCTGACCACTCACCTGGAACGGGTCCTGCTGGACGAGACCAGCAACAACGCGGCCCTGCGCACCCAGCTCGCGGAGCAGGAAAAGCAGCTCGCTGAACTCGAGGCGCAACGGCGCGAAGCGCTGGACATCGAGCCGACCCTGGCGCGCCTGCAGCGCGAGCTGAACGCCACCGAGCGCAACTACGCGCTGTACGTCGACAGCCTGGAGAAATCGCGGATCGACCGTGAACTGGACAAGAGCCAGATCAGCAACATCTCGGTGATCGAGGAAGCCACCTACAACCCCGGGCGGATCTTCCCGAAAACCCTGCTGATGCTGTTCCTCGCCGTGCCCTTCGGCCTCGCCGTCGGCCTGCTGGTGGTCTATCTCTGCTACCTGCTCGACCAGCGCATCCACGACGGCGGCCTGGTCGAGGAGAAATTCGGCCTGCCGCTGTGGACCACCCTGCCGGAGCTGAGCAACAGCACCGCGGAGAGCAGCAACGCCTTCACCGCCAGCATCTACCGGCTGTACGGGCTGCTGCCCTACGCACGCATCGAGGAAAAGGGCCTGACCCTGGGCCTGACCTCGGCGCGCCACGGCGAAGGTGTGACTTTCATCATCGAGCAACTGCGCCGTCTGCTGGAGGAAAACGGCGTGCGCGTGCGGGTCGGCGGCGAGCCGGCCCAGCCGGGCGAAGTGGTATTGCTCGACGCGCCGGCCCTGCTGGACAGCCGCGAGGCCTTCATCGCCCTGCGCCGCGCCGACCTGATCGCCCTGGTGGTAGAGGCGCAGAAGAGCACCGTGCCGGTGGTCGAGCATGCGCTGACCATCCTCACCACGGCGTTCGGCAAGGTCGACGGGATCATCATCAACCGGCGCCGCTTCGAGGTGCCGAGCAAGGTCTTGCAGACCATCGCCCGCTACCGGAGCGCGTTCTGATGCGGATCGCCCTCCTCGCGCCCCTGCCGCCGGAAAAGAATGGCATCGCCGACTACGCCAGTCATTTCCGCAACGCCCTGCAGGGTCTCGGCATCGAAGTAGCCACGCCGCTCGCCGGCGTGGCGGCCGACAGCGCGAATATCGCCAGCCGGCTGGACAGCGTCGACTGGAACGCCTTCGACCTGGTCCATGCCGAACTCGGCGGCGGCCGCCTGGGCGAGTTCATCGCCCTGCGCGAGCTGCGCAAGCGCTTCCCGCGCCTGCCGCTGAGCGCCACGGTGCACGATCCGGAGCGCATGGTCTGGCGCCGCGAGCGCCTGCCCTGGCCGCTGAACCTGCTGGAACGCCTGCCCTCTCCCCTGCCCCAGGCCGCCGTGGTGCTCGCCGACCCGCTGACCCTGCGCGAAGAACGTGCCGTGGCCCAGGGCCTGACGCGCCTGGTGACCCTCACCGGCCTGGGCGGCGAGTGCCTGGCCCGGCGGATGCGCCTGCCGCCCGGGCGGGTCGAGGTGATCAACCACGGCAACCTGGAGATCGCCACGGTGCCGCTGCCGTCGCTGGACACCCTGCGCCTGCTGTACTTCGGATTCATCTATCGCGGCAAAGGCATCGAGGACCTGCTCGAGGCCCTCGCCGACCTGTTCGCCAGCGCGCCGGAGATGCGCCAGCGCGTGCGCCTGACCCTGGCCGGCGGCACCGCTGCGGAAATGGCCTTCGGCGCCGGCGGCAACTACCTCGACCAGTTGAAGGCACAGATCGCCGAGCTTGGCCTGGCCGACGCCATCGACTGGAACCTGAACCTGGCCGCCGCGGACATCCCGCGTACCATCCAGGCCCACCACGTGATGGTCCTGCCGTACCGCGAGTCGAAGAAACTCGGTCTGCTCGGCCAGCAGCGCGGCACCAGCGGCGCCCTGTCCTGGGCGGCAGCCTGCGGGCGCGGCGCGATCACCTCGGACGCTCGTGCCTTCGCCGAGGAAGTCGCCAGCGGCAACGGCGCCATCTACCCTCAGGGAGACGTGGCAGCCCTCTCCGAACAGTTGTTGAACCTCGCTCGCGAACCCCGCCTGGCACAGGCCTGGGCCGAGCGCGCCGGAGCGATCGGCCATGCGCGGACCTGGCCGCGCACCGCGCTGCGCTTCCAGGCACTGTTCAACGACATGGTGGGAACCGTTCATGGCACGTAAGGGACTCTATCTGGGCGGCAGCGCGCTGCTGCTCGCCGTGGTACTGCTGCTGGTGTTCTGGGGGCGTCCCGCCGACGCCGAGATCCAGGTACTGAAGGCGCCTCGCGCGGTGGTCTGGAAAGACTTCCTCGGGGTCAACGCGCAGTTCCTCTGGTTCAGCCCGGAGCGTTACAACAAGCAGATCGACCGCCTGCAAGACCTGGGGCTGGAGTGGGTGCGCCTGGACCTGCACTGGGACCGCCTGGAAACCGCCGAGGACCAGTACCAGTTGGCCTCCCTCGACCAGTTGGTCAAGGATCTCGAGGCGCGCCAGCTGAAGTCGGTGTTCTACCTGGTCGGCTCGGCCCGCTTCATCACCACCGCGCCGTTCTACTCGCCCTTCCAGGACCAGTATCCGCCGCGCGACCCGGAAGTCTTCGCCCGGCGCATGGCGATGCTCTCGCAGCGCTACCCGAGCGTGGCCGCCTGGCAGGTATGGAACGAGCCCAACCTGATCGGCTTCTGGCGGCCCAAGGCCGACCCGGAAGGCTACGCCAAGCTGCTCCAGGCCAGCACCATCGCCCTGCGCATGGTCGACCCGGAGAAGCCGGTGGTTTCCGCCGGCATGGCCTTCTTCAGCGAGATGCCCGACGGCCGCACCATGTTCGACGCCCTCGGCCACCTGGGCGTGGAGAGCCTCGGCACCATCGCCACCTACCACCCCTATACCCAGTTGCCGGAAGGCAACTACCCGTGGAACCTGGACTTCGTCTCCCACGCCAACCAGATCAACCGCGCCCTGCGCAACGCCGGCGTGCCGGCGATCTGGAGCACCGAGTGGGGCTGGTCGGCCTACAAGGGGCCGAAGGAGTTGCAGGACATCATTGGCGTCGAAGGCCAGGCCGACTACGTGCTGCGTCGCCTGGCGCTGATGAGTGCGCTGGACTACGACCGGATCTTCCTCTTCACCCTCAGCGATCTCGACCAGCGCGCCAGCGTGCGCGACCGCGACTACGGCCTGCTCGACCTGGACGCCAACCCCAAGCCGGTCTACCTGGCCCTGCAACGCTTCCTCAAGGTCACCGGGCCGAAGCTGCGCCCGGCCGACCCGCCGGTCACCGAGGACCTGCCCGACGGTTCCTTCAGCATCGGCTGGACCCGCGAGGACGGTCGCAACGTCTGGCTGTTCTGGTCGGCCCGCGGCGGCAACGTGCGCCTGCCGAAGCTCAAGGAGGCCACCCTGCACGATCCGCTCAGCGGCAAGGTCACGCCCTTGAGCGGCAGCGACGGCCTGGAAGTCCCGGTGAAGTCCAGCCTGCAGATGCTGGTCTGGGAGTGAAGCCACCCATGCGTATTCTCTGGATCCTGCCCTACTCGCCCTGGCCCACCACCAGCGGCGGCAAGACCCGCCAGTACCACCTGCTGCGCAGCCTCGCGGCACGCGGCCACCGGATCACCGTGCTGCTGCACAGCAAGCAGCCGGTGAGCGCCGAGGACCGCCAGGCCCTGGAGCCCTTCCTCGAACGCCTGGTCGTGCTGCCGCGCCGGCCGCTGCGCAGCCTCTCCACGCTGCTCGCCGCGCTGTTCGCGCCCTACCCGCTGCTGGCCAGCGTCAACGGCCTGTCGGCGGAGCTGCAACGCACCGCCACGGAGTTGCTGCGCGAGCCCTGGGACGTGGTCCAGGTCGAGCACAGCTATAGCTTCCAGCCCTACGAGCGACCGCTGCGCGACGCCGGCCAGCCGTTCGTGCTCACCGAGCACAACGTCGAGTCGTCCCTCGGTGCCGCCACCTACGACCGCCTGCCGGGCTGGGCGCTGCCCTTCGTGCGCTACGACCAGTGGCGTTACCGCCGCTGGGAACGCCGGGTGATGAGCCAGGCGGCAGCGGTCGTCGCCGTGACCGAGAAAGATGCGCGGCAGCTCGGCGCGATGCTCGGGCGCCCGGTGCCAGTGGTGGTCAACGGGGTCGACTGCGAGCACTTCGCCGCCGCCCGGCCGACGCCCGAAGCGCAGCGCGTGCTGTTCCTCGGCAACTACGAATACGCACCGAACGTCGATGCCGTGGAATGGATGCTCGACGAGATCCTGCCGCGGGTCTGGGCACACTGCCCCGAGGCGCGCATGAGCGTCTGCGGCTATGCGCTGCCGGCGGAGTGGGCGCAACGCTGGAGCGATCCGCGCATCGAATGGCAAGGCTTCGTTCCCGACCTGCTGCAACTGCAATCGAGCAGTTCGGTGTTCCTCGCCGCGCTGCGCCATGGCGGCGGTTCGAAGCTGAAGGTGCTCGAGGCCCTGGCCGCCGGGCTGCCGCTGGCGAGTACCGCGCAGGGCGTTTCCGGCCTGGAACTGCGGGACGGCGAGGACTACCTCGGCGGCGAATCCGCCGAGCAGCTCGCCAACGCCGTGGTGCGCCTGTTGCAGGACCCGGCGCAGGCCCGCGCGCTGGGCGAGAACGGCCGCGCCTACGTACGTCGCGCGCACGACTGGAGCGTCGCCGCCAGCCAACTGGAACAGGTCTACGCCGGCCTCGCCGAAGGAGCGCCGGCATGCGCATAGGACTCGACTACCGCACCGTCGGCAGCTCGCCGCACTCGGGCATCAGCCGCCAGGTCTATGCCATGGAGCAGGCCCTGGAAAGCCTGCCCGGCACGCAGGTGACCCGCTTCACCGTGGCCCCTCTCGACGACCCGCTGCGCCAGCGGGCGGTCTGCCCGCCGTGGGGCTGCCCGCGCACCGCGATGCACCAGCCGCACCAGCGCCTGCGCTTCGAAGCAGGGTTCCTCCCACGCGCCTTGCGCGAACAGGACATCGACCTGTACATCAGCACCTTCAACATGGGCCTGCCGCTACCGCCGCGTCCGCCGGGCGTGCGCTATGCGCTGCTGATCCACGACCTGTTCCAGATCACCCTGAAGAACTACCACGCCAACCGCCTCAAGGCACTGGTCTATCGGGTCAGCGACTACCTGTCGATCGCCTATGCGCTGCGTGTCGCCGACCGTGTCTGGACCCCTTCGCAGTACAGCGCCGACGAGGCTGTGCGGCTGTTTCCCGGGGTCGCCGGGAAAGTCCGGGTGCTGCCCAACCAGGTCGACGGCTTCGCCGGCGAACCCGCCGACCTCTCGGCACGCGGCCTGCCGCCACGCTACTGGCTGCTGGTGGGTACCCGCGAACTGCGCAAGAACGTGCCCTGGTTCGTCAGTGCCTGGGCCCGGGCGCGCGCCCAGGCGCCCGGCGTGCCGCCGCTGGTGCTGGTCGGCAGCCTCGACCACCTGCCCGAGGAACAACGCGGCTTGCCCGGCCTGCACGCGCTCGGCGGGCTCGACGACGCCGAACTGCACGCGCTGTACCGCCAGGCCGAGCGGCTCTGGCAACCGTCCTACGCGGAAGGCTTCGGCCTGCCGGTGGTCGAGGCGCTGAGCGTCGGCACGCCGGTGGCGGTGGCCAGCGGCACCTCGCTGGACGAAGTCACCCCGCCGTCGGCGCCGCGCTTCTCGCCCAGCGACGGCGCCGCCCTGGAACGCCTGATGCTGCGCCTGGCCGATGCGCCGCGCGAAGCCTCGGCGGAAGAACTCATCGCCTGGGCCGCGCGCTTCAACCGCGAAGCCTACCGGCAACGGCTGGCCGCACTGATCGAGGAACTGAGTTGAGAATGTCGTTGGGAAACCTCGTCGCTGTCGTCTTCGGCCTGGCCTTCGGCGGAGCGCTGCTGATGCTCAGCCCGGCCAAGGCCGGCGCCGCCATGGTCGGCCTGGCGGCCGCGGTCACCATCCTGCGCTTCCCGTTCTGGGGGCTGCTGCTGTTCGCCCTGGTGGCGACCTTCATGCCCTACTCCACGGTCAACGTGGGGATCCGTTCGACGGTCAGCGAAGCGATCCTCGCCCTGACCTGGGGCGCGGTGCTCTGGCACATCTTCCTCTCGCGCCTGCCGCCGGCGCCGGCGCTGCGCTACCGCTCCACCGAGCGCATGCTGCTGTGGCTGATGCTGTTCACCGTGCTGCCGTTCGTGGTCGGCCAGGTCAGCATCAAGGCCGAGGCCAGCGGCCTGTCGAACTGGCTGCGCTGGCTGCTCAACCTGTCCATCGTGTTCCTCGCCGGACGCCTGCTGGTGGAGCGCAAGAACCGCGAGACCCTGGTCATCGCCCTGCTGCTGGGCACCCTGGCGATGCTGCTGATGTCCATCGCGGTGTTCATCCGCTACCGCTCGGCGTCGGGGATGGCGCCGATCCTGGCGATGTTCAACTACGCCAACCTGGACACCCTCAAGTTCGGCCTGGAGGCGCTTTCCTCGCGGATGGGCTCGCCATGGATGCACCCCAACGCCACCGGCGGGATCATGGCCCTGCTGCTGCCCCTGGCGTTCTGCTACGGGGTCGCCAACCAGGGCTGGCGGCGCGGCCTGGGCCTCGCCGTGGCGGTCCTCGGCGCCGCCGCGATCCTCCTCGCCAGTTCCCGCGGGGCGATGCTCAGCCTGGCGGTGGTGCTGTTCTGGATGTCCCTGCGCAAGGTGCCCTACACCGGCCGCCTGCTGTTGCTCGGGGTCGGCCTGGTGGTGGTCCTGGTGCTCAGCTACCCGCCGTTGCAGGAACGCCTGGCGACCATCTTCTCGCCGCAGAACGCCAGTACCGAGGTGCGCTTCGACGAATACCGGATGTTCCCCAAGGCCGTCGCCCGCTATCCGCTGGGAATCGGCTTCAAGGTCGACCCGCCGGTGCCGGGTACCGACCTCCTGGGCATCTCCAACCTGTGGCTGAACTTCATGTACAAGGTCGGCCTCGGCGGCATGCTGCTGTTCATCGCGGTGACCTGGCGCTGGTGGCGCGAAGCCCGTCCGGAGAAAGGCCCGATCCGCCTGACCCGCGACAACGCGATCTGGCTGGGCAGTACGGGCGGCATCCTGGCGGCGCTGGTCAGCGGCCTGTTCGACCACTACTTCAGCTTCGCCGTGGTGATGATCGGCCTGTTCTGGCTGCTGGTCGGGATCAACCTGCTGGAAGCCCGCCGGCTGTTCCCGGAACGCCAGCCGCAACCGCGGGCGGTGGGTTATCGCAAGCTCAAGCGACAGCTCGAGCGCGGGGCCGAGGCCTGAGATGCTCGGCTCCGCCTTCTGGCTGACCCTGGCCACCCTGCTCGGCCTGTGCCTGGGCTTCGCCCGCGAATGGCTGCTGGTGGCCTCCTGGGGCGCCGGCGAGCGCAGCGACGCCTTCCTCATCGCCCTGTTCCTGCCCGAGGCCCTGCGCATGTCGCTGGCCGGCGGCGTGCTCAGCGCGGCGGCCCTGCCACTGTTCCTCGAACGCCAGGGCGAACGTCGCCTCGACTGGCTGGCGGCAATCCTCCCGGCGCTGCTCGGTATCGCCGTGGCGCTCAGCCTCCTGCTGCTGGCGGCGGCGCCCTGGCTGGTGCGCTTGCTCGGCCCGGGCCTGGCCGAGACGGCCAGCGCCCAGGCCGCGGCCAACTTGCGGGTCCTCGCCTGGTGCGTGCCGGGGCTGATGCTCCATGCGCTATTCAGCATCCCCCTGCAGGCCGCCGAGCGCTTCGTCCTGGCCGGGCTCGGCTCGCTGCTGTTCAACCTGCCGCCGGTGCTCTACCTGGCCTTGCACGGCCAGGCCAGCCAGCCCGAACAACTGGCCCTGGCCTGCCTGCTCGGCAGCCTGCTGATGCCGCTGGTGCTGCTGCCTTCGCTATGGATCGAGGGCTGGCGGCCCTGGCACTGGCGCCTGTCCGGCACCGAACTGGGCGAGCTTGGCGGGCGCATCGCTCCGCTGTTGCTGAGCAACGCCGCCAGCCAGGGCCTGGCGCTGGTCGAGCGGCTGGTGGCCTCGCTGCTCGGCGAAGGCGCGGTGACCTGGGTCAACCTGGCGCGCAAGCTGATGAACCTGCCGCTGATCGCCCTGATGAGCCTCAACCAGGTGTTGCTCGGCATGATGAGCCGACGCCAGGGTGGCGAGCGCCTGGCCCTGCTTCGCCGCGGCCTGGAGACCGCCAGCCTGCTGACCCTGCCGGCCGGGGTCGGGCTGGTCGCTGCCGCACCCGGCCTGGTGGCCCTGTTGCTGCCGCGGCAGACCGCCGGCTCGCCGTTGCCGGCGCTGCTGGCCTGGTTCGCCGTGCCACTGGTGTTCGGCGCCTGGAATGCCTTGCTGGCGCGTTACGCCTACGCCGCCGGCGATACTCGCCTGCCGCTGCGCTGCGAGCTGCTCGGCAGCGCGCTGAACGCCGCGCTGCTGGCGGTCCTGCCGTTGATTTTCGGACTGCCGGGGATTCCCCTCGCGGCCCTTGGCGGGGTGCTCTGCACCGCGCTGCTGCTGATGCGTCGCCAGGCCCTGCTCGGCGCCCTGCCCTGGGCCCGGCTGTGGCTACTGAACGCCCTGGCCATGGCGCTCGCCGCCGGCCTGCTGTTCCGCATCGACGGTATCTGGCTGCAATTGGGCCTGGGCACCGTCGCCGGCTGCCTGGCGCTGCTCGGCATGGCGCTCTGGCTGCGGCCCTGGCGCACCGATTGACCCATGGCTCCGGGTAGGGAGCCTGGCCCTGGGGGCCTTCGAACAACCACTGTGAGTTAGCACGTCAAGCGGGAGTTGCAAAGTGAAAAAACGCTGGATTCAGATGGATGTGACCCGCGGCGTGGGCATCCTGATCATCGTCTTCGGGCACAGCTGGTTCGTCGCCAGTTCGCCGACCGTGCTCTATCCGTTGCTCTCTCCGTTCATCCTGCCACTGTTCTTCTTCATTTCCGGGGTGTTCTTCAGGACCGAGCAACCCTTCGGCGAGATGGCCCTGCGCAAGGCCGACGCCCTCCTCAAGCCGTTCTTCGTGACCATGCTCGGCTACGTCATCCTCCGCGACCTGCTGCGCGGCCAACCGCTGCTGCCGGACATCGGCGGAGTGCTGTACGCCTCGGTCGACACCCTGCCCTGGCAGGCGCTCTGGTACCTGCCGCACTTCTGGGTAGCGACCCTGTTCGCCTGGTTCATGCTGCGCGTCATCCAGCGTCTCGGCCTGTCCCTCGCCGCCAGTTGCGTGCTGCTGGCCGTGCAACTGGGCCTGGGCATCCTGTTCCTCAAGACGTTCTGGCAGATCCCGGTGGAGTTCGGCGGCGAACAGTACCTGCTGCCAGGCCTGCCGTTCAGCCTGGACATCACCCTGATCAGCAGCGCCCACTTCATGTTCGGCTATGTCCTGCGCGACGTCCTGCGTCGCCACCAGAGTTCGTTGCTGACCCTGTGCATCGCCCTTGCCGTGACCACCGCCAGCTTCCTCTACTACCCGACGGTGGTGGACATGGCGCAGCGCCGCTACGACCACTGGTTCTGGGCCACCGTCCAGGCGGTGAGCGGCGTCTACCTGTGCTGGGCGCTGTCCGGGCTGATGATGAAGATCGACTGGCTGGGCAAGGCGATGACCTACATCGGCCAGTCGACCCTGATCCTGCTGATCTTCCACGGCGAGATCCAGCACAAGACCTTCAACCTGCTGGTCCACCTGGGTCTGTCGGAACCGGCCGCTGCCAGCGTCGCCCTGGTGATCTCGGTGATCGTCTCGCTGCTGATCGGCGAAGTGATCAAGCGCGTCGCGCTGCTGCGCGCCCTCTACTTCCCCTTCCCGGTGCGCAAGAAGGCCGCCGCGGTCCAGGGCGGCGGCGAAGCGCGCTGACGCCCTCGGCCCGGCGCGCCTGCGCCGGGCCTTTCCCCTCCCGTCTCCCTTTTCCCTGACGGGCGGCCGACCTCGCTTCGACCTGGCCGATGATCGCCCGCTCCTTTCGCTGAGCGGGTTGGTACGCGGGCATTGCCTCCCTAGAATATGGAACATCGTTCCGAAATCTTTAAAAAGGGAGAAGCCATGACCTCTGCGGCCGTCGAGACCACCCCGCTAACCTGTGACGTGCTGGTCGTCGGCTCCGGCGCCGCCGGGCTGGCGGCGGCGGTGACCGCGGCCTGGCACGGGCGCCGGGTAGTCCTGGTGGAGAAGGACCCGGTGTTCGGCGGCGCCAGCGCCTGGTCCGGCGGCTGGGCCTGGTTGCCGCGCAACCCGCTGGCGCGTCGCGCCGGTATCGAGGAGGATATCGAGCAACCGCGTACCTACCTGCGCCACGAACTGGGCGAGCGTTACGACGCCGCGCGGATCGACGCCTTCCTCGAAGCCTGCCCGCACATGGTGGCCTTCTTCGAGCGCCACACCCACCTGCGGTTCGTCGACGGCAACGGCATCCCGGACATGCATGGCGACACGCCGGGCGCCGCCGAGGGCGGCCACCAGTTGGTCGCCGCGCCCTATGACGCACGGCAACTGGGCCCGCTGCTGCCGCGCCTGCGCAAGACCCTGCGGGAGACCTCGTTCATGGGCATGCCGATCATGGCCGGCGCCGACCTCGCCGCCTTCCTCGACCTGACCCGCTCGCTGCCGGCCTTCCTGCATGTCGCCCGGCGCTTTTCCAGCCACCTCTGGCACCTGCTGCGCTACGGTCGCGCCATGCACCTGGTCAATGGCGTGGCCCTGGTAGCGCGCCTGGCCAAGTCCGCCGAAGCCCTGGGTGTGCGCCTGATCGAATCGGCGCCAGCCCGCGAACTGCTGCTGCGTGACGGCAAGGTGGTCGGCGCGCTGGTCGAGAGCGCCGAGGGACTCCTGCGCATCGAGGCAGGCGCCGTGGTCCTGGCCTGCGGCGGCTTTCCCCATGATCCGCAGCGCCGCGCCGAGCTGGCCCCCACCCTGGACACCCTGCTGCCGCTGCCGCCGCCGGGCTGCAACGGCGACGGCTTGCGCCTGGGGGAAAGCGCCGGCGGCCGGGTGGCCGACGACCTGCGCTCGCCGATCGCCTGGGCGCCGGTCTCGCGAGTTCCCCACCGCGATGGCGAGACCGGGCACTTCCCGCACATCATCGAGCGCGGCAAGCCCGGGGTGATCGGCGTGCTGGCCAACGGCAGGCGCTTCGTCAATGAGGCGCACGGTTACCACGACTATGTCGCCGCCCTGCTCGAGGCCACCCCGCCCGGGCAGCCGGCACGCTCCTGGCTGGTCTGCGACCGGCGCTTCCTGCGTCGCTACGGCCTCGGCTACGTGCGTCCGGCGCCGCTGCCGATCGCCGCGCACCTGCGCAGCGGCTATCTCAAGCGCGGGACCAGCCTGGATCAGTTGGCAAGGAGCTGCGGCATCGACCCGTCCGGCCTGGCCGCCACCGTCGCCGAATACAACCGCCACGCCCGCGAGGGCCGCGACCCAGAGTTCGGCCGCGGCGGCACGGCATTCAACCGCAAGCAGGGCGACCCGGCGTATCCGGGGCCGAATCCCTGCGTCGCCCCCATCGAACGCGGACCGTACTACGCGGTGCAGGTCGAGCCCGGCTGCTTCGGCACCTTCGCCGGGCTGAAGACCGACGCCCAGGCCCGCGTGCTGGACGGCGGCGGGCAGCCGATCCCCGGCCTGTACGCGGCGGGCGCGGACATGGCGAGCCTGTTCGCCGGCCACTATCCCTCCGGCGGCATCAACCTGGGGCCGGCGCTGACCTTCGGCTACATCGCCGGCCGCCATATCGCCGGCGCCCTCGGCTACGAGCAGGAGCAAGCGCAGCGCGGTTGAACGTTCCAGCGGGCGCAACGGCCTAAACAGGCAAGCTTTCCTTCGGAACCCAAGCATGAGCGCAGCGCCACCGGATATCCCCGCCCTGCCCGCCGGCCTCTGCTACGTCGACGACCGCCAGCCGGGCATCCGTCGACGCCGGCAGGGCAAGCGCTTCGTCTATTTCGATGCCGACGGCCAGCGCATCGGCGACGCCGAGGAGATCCGCCGGCTGGACAAGCTGGCCATTCCGCCGGCCTATCGCGAGGTCTGGATCTGTCCCGACCCCAACGGCCATCTCCAGGCCACCGGCCGCGACGCCCGTGGGCGCAAGCAGTACCGCTACCACCCGCGCTGGCGCGAGGTACGCGATGCCGACAAGTACGAGCGCCTGCTGCGCTTCGGCCAGGCGCTGCCGCGGCTGCGCCGGCACATCGACGCCCAGTTGCGCCTGCCCGGCCTCGGTCGCGACAAGGTGGTGGCCCTGGCGGTTGCGCTGCTCGACGCCACCCTGATCCGCGTCGGCAACCACCGCTACGCCCGCGACAACCGCTCCTACGGTCTGACCACCCTGCGTACCCGGCACGTGGACGTGAACGGCAGTCGCATCCGGTTCCGCTTCAAGGGCAAGAGCGGCATCGAGCATGACGTCAGCCTGGAGCATCCGCGCCTGGCGCGGGTGCTGCGGCGCTGCCTGGAATTGCCCGGCCAGGACCTGTTGCAGTACCTGGACGAGGACGGCCAGCCGCACCGCATCGGCTCCCACGACATCAACGAGTACCTGCGCCGGCATACCGGCGAGGATTTCAGCGCCAAGGACTACCGTACCTGGGCCGGCAGCGCGCTGGCGCTGGAGCGCCTGCGGCGTGCCGAAGCCGACGGGCTTGGCGCGGTGGTGGCGGAGGTCGCCGCCGAATTGGGCAACAGCGTGGCGATCTGCCGGCAATGCTACATCCACCCGGCGATCATCGAGGCCTACCAGGCCGGGCAACTGGGCCAGCTCAGGCGCGCCCGCAAGCGCCGCTGGCTGAGTGCCGAGGAAGCGACCCTGCTGGCCTTCCTCGACACGCCCGGCTGATCAGTTGCCCGGGTGCGGATCGATGCCGTGCCGGCGCAGCAGGCCGAGCAGGCGGCCAATCTCGGTCTGGCAGGCTTCCAACTCCTTGCGCAGGGTGTGTTCGCGGCGCTGCTGCTCCAGCTTCACGCGTTCGAGTTCGGCGCGCGCCTCACGGCGGATCTGCCGCTCGCGCTCCTTGTCGGAATGCTCGGCGCCGAGGGCCTCTTCGGCCTTGCGCGCGCGGTATTCGCGCATCCGCTGGGCGGCCGACTTGGCCTTGCCGCTCGGCTTGGGCCCGGGTTTGCTGGCTTTCATGAACGCCTCCATCTGCGTAACGTTACGCAATTAGAATAGCGTAACGTTACGCAGATAGACAGGGTCTATGCTTAGAGCGGCGGGGCCGAGCGCAGCATCACCGACTTCAGCGCGAAGGCCGACTTGATGCCAGCCACGCCGGGAATGCAGGTCAGGGTATTGGTGAGGAACGCCTGGTAGGCGGCGAGATCCTTGACCACAACCCGCAGCATGTAGTCCGCATCGCCGGTCATCTGGAAACAGCTCATGACCTGCGGCGCATCGACGATGCGTTCCTCGAAGCGAGCGAGGTAGTCGCCGGTCTGCTTTTCCAGGGACACCGAGACGAACACGCTCATCGCCCCGGACAGGCGCTCCTCGTCGAGCCGGGCGAAGTAGCCCTGGATGTAGTGTTCCTCTTCCAGGCGGCGTACCCGGCGCAGCGTCGGCGTCAGCGACAGGCCGACCTTCTGGGCGAGATCGCGCCAGCTCAGGCGGCCGTCGTCGGCCAGGGCACGGAGGATTTTCAGGTCGATGCGGTCGAGTTCAGCCATGGTGCGTTGTTTCTCTTGTTAGCAATTCTTGTAGTTCAAACAACCCAATACTGCCGGAATACCTTAGTCAATTTGGAGCAAAAAACTAGCACCCGAAGCCTATACTGAAATTACAAAAACAAAACCCGAGGGCCTCACCATGAGTGACGTCACCCAGTACGACCGCGCCTGCCGTACCCCGGCATGCCTGCAACCCGCCCCCACCCACAGGACGGGAACCCGCCATCCGCCCAGTCCGCCGCTTCGAGCGCCGTTCGCCCGTTTCTGATCTCTCCAACCGTTTGGCCCGGACCGGGCCGGAGGCCTGTCATGAGTGATTACGAGCCGTTGCGTCTGCATGTCCCGGAGCCCACCGGGCGTCCTGGCTGCAAGACCGACTTTTCCTATCTGCACCTGTCCCCCGCCGGCGAGGTACGCAAGCCGCCGGTGGATGTCGAGCCCGCCGAGACCAGCGACCTGGCCTACAGCCTGGTACGCGTGCTCGACGACGACGGCCACGCCGTCGGTCCCTGGAATCCGCAGCTCAGCAACGAACAACTGCTGCGCGGCATGCGGGCGATGCTCAAGACCCGCCTGTTCGACGCGCGCATGCTCACCGCGCAACGGCAGAAAAAGCTTTCCTTCTATATGCAATGCCTCGGCGAGGAAGCCATCGCCACCGCCCACACCCTGGCCCTGCGCGACGGCGACATGTGCTTCCCGACCTATCGCCAGCAAGGCATCCTGATCACCCGCGAATACCCGCTGGTGGACATGATCTGCCAGCTTCTCTCCAACGAGGCCGACCCGCTCAAGGGCCGCCAGCTGCCGATCATGTACTCGAGCAAGGAGGCCGGTTTCTTCTCCATCTCCGGCAACCTCGCCACCCAGTTCATCCAGGCGGTCGGCTGGGGCATGGCCTCGGCGATCAAGGGCGACACGCGCATCGCCTCGGCCTGGATCGGCGACGGCGCCACCGCCGAGTCGGACTTCCACACCGCCCTCACCTTCGCCCATGTCTACCGCGCGCCGGTAATCCTCAACGTGGTCAACAACCAGTGGGCGATCTCCACCTTCCAGGCCATCGCCGGCGGCGAAGGCACCACCTTCGCCAACCGTGGCGTGGGCTGCGGGATCGCCTCGCTGCGGGTCGACGGCAATGACTTCCTGGCGGTCTACGCCGCCTCCGAGTGGGCCGCCGAGCGCGCCCGGCGCAACCTCGGGCCGAGCCTGATCGAATGGGTCACCTACCGCGCCGGCCCGCACTCGACTTCGGACGACCCGTCCAAGTACCGCCCCGCCGACGACTGGACCAACTTCCCGCTGGGCGACCCGATCGCCCGCCTGAAGCGGCACATGATCGGCCTCGGCATCTGGTCGGAGGAACAGCACGAAGCCACCCACAAGGCCCTCGAAGCCGAAGTACTGGCCGCGCAGAAACAGGCGGAGAGCCATGGCACCCTGATCGACGGCCGGGTGCCGAGCGCCGCCAGCATGTTCGAGGACGTCTATGCAGAACTGCCGGAGCACCTGCGCCGGCAACGCCAGGAGCTCGGGGTATGAATGCCATGAACCCGCAACACGAGAACGCCCAGACGGTCACCAGCATGACCATGATCCAGGCGCTGCGCTCGGCGATGGACATCATGCTCGAGCGCGACGACGACGTGGTGGTATTCGGCCAGGACGTCGGCTACTTCGGCGGCGTGTTCCGCTGCACCGAAGGCCTGCAGAAGAAATACGGCACCTCGCGGGTGTTCGATGCGCCGATCTCCGAGAGCGGCATCATCGGCGCCGCGGTCGGCATGGGTGCCTACGGCCTGCGCCCGGTGGTGGAGATCCAGTTCGCCGACTACGTCTACCCGGCCTCCGACCAGTTGATCTCCGAGGCGGCGCGCCTGCGCTATCGCTCGGCCGGCGACTTCATCGTGCCGATGACCGTACGCATGCCCTGTGGCGGCGGCATCTACGGCGGGCAGACGCACAGCCAGAGCCCGGAGGCGATGTTCACCCAGGTCTGCGGCCTGCGCACGGTGATGCCGTCCAACCCCTACGACGCCAAGGGCCTGCTGATCGCCTGCATCGAGAACGACGACCCGGTGATCTTCCTCGAGCCCAAGCGCCTCTACAACGGCCCGTTCGATGGCCACCACGACCGCCCGGTGACGCCCTGGTCCAAGCATCCGGCCAGCCAGGTGCCGGACGGCTACTACAAGGTGCCGCTGGACAAGGCGGCGATCGTCCGCCCCGGCGCGGCGCTGACCGTGCTGACCTACGGCACCATGGTCTACGTGGCCCAGGCCGCGGCCGACGAGACCGGCCTGGACGCCGAGATCATCGACCTGCGCAGCCTCTGGCCGCTGGACCTGGAAACCATCGTCGCCTCGGTGAAGAAGACCGGCCGCTGCGTCATCGCCCACGAGGCGACCCGCACCTGCGGGTTCGGCGCCGAGCTGATGTCGCTGGTGCAGGAGCATTGCTTCCACCACCTGGAGGCGCCGATAGAGCGCGTCACCGGTTGGGACACCCCCTACCCGCATGCCCAGGAGTGGGCGTATTTCCCCGGCCCCGCGCGCGTCGGCGCGGCATTCAAGCGTGTGATGGAGGTCTGAATGGGTACCCATGTGATCAAGATGCCGGACATCGGGGAAGGCATCGCCGAGGTCGAACTGGTGGAGTGGCATGTCCAGGTCGGCGACTCGGTCAATGAAGACCAGGTCCTCGCCGAGGTGATGACCGACAAGGCCACGGTGGAGATTCCCTCGCCGGTGGCCGGACGCATCCTCGCCCTCGGCGGCCAGCCGGGCCAGGTGATGGCGGTGGGCGGCGAACTGATCCGCCTGGAGGTGGAAGGTGCCGGCAACCTCGCCGAGAGTCCGGCCGCGGCGACGCCGGCCGCGCCCGTCGCCGCCACCCCGGAGAAACCGAAGGAAGCCCCGGTCGCGGCGCCGAAAGCCGCCGCCGAAGCGCCGCGCGCCTTGCGCGACAGCGAGGCGCCACGGCAGCGGCGCCAGCCCGGCGAACGCCCGCTGGCCTCCCCCGCGGTGCGCCAGCGCGCCCGCGACCTGGGCATCGAGTTGCAGTTCGTGCAGGGCAGCGGTCCCGCCGGACGCGTCCTCCACGAGGACCTCGATGCCTACCTGACCCAGGATGGCAGCGTCGCGCGCAGCGGCGCCGCCGCGCAGGGGTATGCCGAGCGACACGACGAACAGGCGGTGCCGGTGATCGGCCTGCGTCGCAAGATCGCCCAGAAGATGCAGGACGCCAAGCGACGCATCCCGCATTTCAGCTATGTCGAGGAAATCGACGTCACCGATCTGGAAGCCCTGCGCGCCCATCTCAACCAGAAATGGGGTGGCCAGCGCGGCAAGCTGACCCTGCTGCCGTTCCTGGTCCGCGCCATGGTCGTGGCGCTGCGCGACTTCCCGCAGTTGAACGCGCGCTACGACGACGAGGCCGAGGTGGTCACCCGCTACGGCGCGGTGCACGTCGGCATCGCCACCCAGAGCGACAACGGCCTGATGGTGCCGGTGCTGCGCCACGCCGAATCGCGCGACCTCTGGGGCAACGCCAGCGAAGTGGCGCGCCTGGCCGAAGCCGCACGCAGCGGCAAGGCGCAACGCCAGGAGCTGTCCGGCTCGACCATCACCCTGAGCAGCCTCGGCGCGCTCGGCGGGATCGTCAGCACACCGGTGATCAACCATCCGGAGGTGGCCATCGTCGGCGTCAACCGCATCGTCGAGCGACCGATGGTGGTCGGCGGCAACATCGTCGTGCGCAAGATGATGAACCTCTCCTCCTCCTTCGACCACCGGGTCGTCGACGGGATGGACGCGGCGGCCTTCATCCAGGCCGTGCGCGGCCTGCTCGAACATCCCGCCACCCTGTTCCTGGAGTAAGCGATGAGCCAGATCCTGAAGACTTCCCTGCTGATCGTCGGCGGCGGTCCCGGCGGCTACGTCGCGGCGATCCGTGCCGGGCAACTGGGCATTCCCACCGTACTGGTGGAGGGCGCCGCCCTCGGCGGCACCTGCCTGAACGTCGGCTGCATCCCGTCGAAGGCGCTGATCCACGCCGCCGAGGAATACCTCAAGGCCCGCCACTATGCCGGCCGGTCGGCGCTGGGCATCCAGGTACAGGCGCCGAGCATCGACATCGCCCGCACCGTGGAATGGAAGGACGCCATCGTCGACCGCCTCACCAGCGGCGTCGCCGCGCTGCTGAAGAAACACGGGGTCGATGTCGTCCAGGGCTGGGCGAGGATCCTCGACGGCAAAAGCGTGGCGGTCGAACTCGCCGGCGGCGGCAGCCAGCGCATCGAGTGCGAGCACCTGCTGCTGGCCGCCGGCTCGCAGAGCGTCGAGCTACCGATCCTGCCGCTGGGCGGCAAGGTGATCTCCTCCACCGAGGCGCTGGCGCCCGGCAGCCTGCCCAAGCGCCTGGTGGTGGTCGGCGGCGGCTACATCGGCCTGGAGCTGGGTACCGCCTACCGCAAGCTCGGCGTCGAGGTGGCGGTGGTGGAAGCGCAACCACGCATCCTGCCGGGCTACGACGAAGAACTGACCAAGCCGGTGGCCCAGGCCTTGCGCAGGCTGGGCGTCGAGCTGTACCTCGGGCACAGCCTGCTGGGCCCGAGCGAGAACGGCGTGCGGGTCCGCGACGGCGCCGGCGAGGAGCGCGAGATCGCCGCCGACCAGGTACTGGTGGCGGTCGGCCGCAAGCCGCGCAGCGAAGGCTGGAACCTGGAAAGCCTGGGCCTGGACATGAACGGCCGGGCGGTGAAGGTCGACGACCAGTGCCGCACCTCGATGCGCAATGTCTGGGCCATAGGCGATCTCGCCGGCGAGCCGATGCTCGCGCACCGGGCCATGGCCCAGGGCGAGATGGTCGCCGAGCTGATCGCCGGCAAGCGTCGCCAGTTCGCCCCGGTGGCGATCCCCGCGGTGTGCTTCACCGATCCGGAAGTGGTGGTCGCCGGGTTGTCCCCGGAGCAGGCGAAGGATGCCGGCCTGGACTGCCTGGTGGCGAGTTTCCCGTTCGCCGCCAACGGCCGCGCCATGACCCTGGAGGCCAACGAAGGCTTCGTCCGCGTGGTGGCGCGTCGCGACAACCACCTGGTCGTCGGCTGGCAGGCGGTGGGCAAGGCGGTCTCGGAACTGTCCACGGCCTTCGCCCAGTCGCTGGAGATGGGCGCCCGCCTGGAAGACATCGCCGGCACCATCCACGCCCATCCGACCCTCGGCGAAGCGGTCCAGGAAGCCGCCCTGCGCGCGCTGGGACACGCCCTGCACATCTGATTCCCGCGAACCTCGGTAGCCGGCCAACCACCGGCGCACATTACCCCCTTGCCCGTCGGGCAAGGGGGCTTTTTTCGTGGCCGCGAACCAGGTCGTCAGCAGGTCTCACCGCCCTGCGCGATCCCCGCCCCTCACTCCGTCTCCAGCAACCCATGCCGCAAGCTCCCCGCCGCCAGGCGCTGGCGAATATCCTCGTCGATCCGCGGATCGTCCGGGCGGTACAGGCGCACCTGGCGGTAGGCGTTGATCCGGTTGATTTCCGCACCGAGGTACTCCCAGACCACCCGGCTGCATGCCGGGGTCCGCCGGTCACCGCTGGAAACGCCCATCTTCAGGCCGTTCAGGCGGGTGATACGGCTCTTGAAACTGGGAATGAGGATGGTCTGGCTCATCTCGTTGAGAGTCAGCGACTCGTAGTCGATCAGGAACACCCGGTCCTGCAACTGGAAGGCCGCGCCGAGATAGCGGCAACGCGCCCACTCCTCCGCCTGCACGTCGGTACTGCTGGTGCGCTCCTGGCGTTCCTGGCGCTCGAAGAGGAACACGCCGTCCTCCTCGTAGAGATGCACCAGGGAGAGCAGGATGCTGCCTGGCACCGACATGCAGTTGGCATATTCGAAGTAGTAGCCGCAGTAGCGGCCCAGGTCGCCGGCCTCGGCGCGCAGCGGTTGTAGCAGCCGCAACAGCGGGTCGTTGCTGGGCTGGCGCGGCTGGGCGCTGGTGCGGGCGCCGATCAGGCGGGCGAACTGCTCGGGCGGCAAGCCCAGCTCGTAGTCCTCGACGCCGAAGAAGTCGCCGATCCGCTTGCGGTTGTACGGCGTCGGCTGGCTCTGGCCGCTGAGGTACTTGTTGAACTGTGCGCGATTGATCGCCAATTGCCGGCAAACCTCGGAAATCGAGCGATAATGGCTGCAAAGCAGCTTGAGATTGGCGCCCAGGTGCTCGGACATCGATGGCTCCAAAACTGATGCTATGGACGCGATTCTAGCATCAGGTCGCATCAAGCAGGAGCAACCCGCGAAATTGTAACCAGGTGCGTCATGGCCAACCATGCGCCGCGCACCAAGGCGCTGCCGCAGCGCACGCCGGTACCAGAATAAGAACCGAGGTAGACCTCCATGCTTGAAATGCTCAACGATTTCCTTTCCGGAAAAGTCCTCATCGTCCTGATCGTCGGCCTGGGTGCCTACTTCACGATCCGTTCGCGTTTCGTCCAGTTCCGCCACTTCGGCCACATGTTCGGCGTATTCAGGGAATCGCTGCGCGGCCAGGCCGGCCAGCTCAGTTCCTTCCAGGCCCTGATGCTGAGCCTCGCCGGCCGGGTCGGCGCCGGCAACATCGCCGGGGTCGGCATCGCCGTGACCCTCGGCGGTCCGGGGGCGGTGTTCTGGATGTGGGTCACCGCGCTGGTCGGCATGTCCAGCAGCTTCTTCGAATGCACCCTGGCCCAGGTCTACAAGCGCAGCGACGGCGACGGCCTGTATCGCGGCGGCCCGTCCTACTACATCCAGCACGGCCTGAAGCTGCGCTCGATGGCGGTGGTCTTCGCGGTACTCCTGCTGGTGACCTACGGCTTCGCCTTCAACGGCCTGCAGTCCTACACCGTCACCCATTCGCTGCAGAACGCCTTCGGCTTCGCCCCGCAGCACACCGGGATCGCCCTGGCGGTGCTGCTCGGCGTGGTCTTCATCGGCGGCATCAAGCGCATCGCCGCGGTCTCCGACCTGCTGGTGCCGATCAAGACCCTGGCCTACATCGGCGTCACCCTGTACGTCATCGCCAGCCAGATCGAGCACGTCCCGGCAATGCTGGAAACCATCGTCAAGAGCGCCTTCGGCCTAGACCCGGCGTTCGGCGGCCTGCTCGGCAGCGCCATCGTGATGGGCGTCAAGCGTGGCGTCTTCGCCAACGAGGCCGGCCTGGGCAGCGCGCCGAACGTCGCCGCGGTCGCCGCCGTGCGCCATCCGGCGGCACAGGGCGTGGTCCAGGCCTTCAGCGTGTTCCTCGACACCTTCGTGATCTGCACCTGCACCGCCCTGCTGATCCTGCTCTCGGGCTTCTACACCCCGGGCTTCGAAGGCGACGGCATCGTCCTCACCCAGAACTCCCTGGCCGCGGTGGTCGGCGACTGGGGCCGGGTGTTCGTCAGCGTGGCCCTGTCGCTGTTCGTCTTCACCTGCATCCTCTACAACTTCTACCTGGGCGAGAACAGCCTGCAGTTCCTCAGCCGCAACCGCCTGGTGCTGATCGGCTACCGCGCGCTGGTGCTGGCCCTGGTGGTCTGGGGCTCGGTGCAGGACCTGTCCACCGTGTTCGCCTTCGCCGACATCACCATGACCTGCCTGGCCTTCGTCAACCTGATGGCCCTGGCCCTGCTGTTCAAGGTCGGCCTGCGGGTGATGCGCGACTATGACGTGCAGCGCCGCGCCGGGATCAAGCAACCGGTGTTCGACTCGGCGCAGTTCGCCGACCTCGACCTGGACCGCGAAGCCTGGCCCGCCGGCCAGCGCGCCGAGCCCCCGGCGCAGGCGGACGCCGAGCCGCTGCCGAGCGGCAATCGCTGAGTCTTGCGCAGGCGCCCTCCCCCCGGAGCGGCGCCTGCGCCACAATGGTGTCCCCTCTTCGCACGTCCGGCGCGAAAAGGCCCGACACAAGGATTACGGATGCTCCCAGTCAAGAACCTCTTCGTGCTCTACACCGGCGGCACCATCGGCATGCTGCAGACCCCTCAGGGACTGGCTCCGGCCGGTGGCTTCGAAGCGCGCATGCGCGACCACCTGCAAAGCCTCGGCGACGCCCCGGACCTGCGCTGGCGCTTCGCCGAACTGCAACCGCCGCTGGACAGCGCCAACATGACCCAGGGCAACTGGCTGGCGATGCGCGACGCCATCGTCGCCGCGCTCGACGCCGGCCACGACGGCGTGCTGCTCCTGCACGGCACCGACACCCTGGCCTACAGCGCCGCGGCGCTGTCCTTCCTGCTCCTCGACCTGCCGATCCCGGTGCTGCTGACCGGCTCCATGCTGCCGGCCGGCGCGCCGGGCAGCGATGCCTGGGACAACCTGGTCGGCGCCCTGCGCGTCCTCCAGGAGGGCCACGCGCGCGGCGTACAGGTCTATTTCAACGATGCCCTGCTGCACGGCGCGCGAGTCAGCAAGCTGCGCAGCGACGCGTTCGACGCCTTCGCCGAACTGCCGCGACCGCGCCACGCCGAGCATGCGCCGGTGCCTGCGGCGCTCGGCTACCGCCAGCCGCGCCGGGAAGTGAACCTCGCCGTGCTGCCGCTCTATCCAGGGCTGCGCGCCGCGCACCTGCGCGGGCTGCTCGACAGCGGCGTGGAAGCGCTGCTGCTGGAATGCTATGGCAGCGGCACCGGCCCGTCCGACGACGAGGAGCTGCTGGCGCTGCTGCGCGAAGCCCACGCCCGCGGCGTGCTGCTCGCCGCGGTCAGCCAGTGCGCCTACGGCCAGGTCGAGTTCGGCGTCTACGCCGCCGGCAGCCGCCTGCGCGACGCCGGCCTGCTCTCGGCTGGCGGAATGACCCGCGAGGCGGCCCTGGGCAAGCTCTTCGGCCTGCTCGGCGCCGGCCTCGGACGCGACGAAGCGCAACGCTGGTTCGCCCTCGACCTGTGCGGCGAGAACGCCGACTGACCGCCCTGCGGCCGCCCGCCGGCGGCCGCTTCCTTCAGCCCTCCCCGCGATACGCGACAACACCGGCGGCCCGCCCGTGCCCGGCGCCCATCGTCAAGCTTCAGCGAACAGTGTTTCCGGCCTTCCCCGGTTTATCCCCCGGCGGCGAGTCCACAGGATGTCGCCTTCCGCTGCCGGCCCCGCCGGCATCCGCCCACAAGGAGGAAACACCTGCATGTACGCCATCGCCGAAGACACCCTTCCCGCACGCGTATTGAAAGAACTGTTGCTCTATCGCCGCCGTTACCCCGAGCATCGCCAGAGCGCCAGCGAAGCGGACGAGATCCGCCGCATCGAACAGGTCCAGTTGCCGCGCATCGCCGCCTTCATCGAAGCCGGCGAGCCCATCGAATTCGTCCTGCCGGCGTTTCCGGCCAAGTCGCCGAACCCCGGCAAGGTTCTCGACAGCCGTCCGGACATGGCCGAGCGCCTGTCGCTGTCGTTCCTCAACCACCTGTGCCAGCGCATCCAGCTGTTCTATGCACCGGGCGCGAAGATCACCGTCTGCTCCGACGGCCGGGTGTTCGGCGACCTGGTGAGGATCGGCGATGCGCACATCAGCGCCTACCAGGATGCCTTGCGCCTGATGATCGAGGAGATCGGCGCCACCCATATCGGTGTGTTCAACCTGGAGGACGTACGCGCCTTCGAGGCCCAGCGCGACAACCACGAGCAGCTCCGCCAGTTGCTGATCGACGGCTACGCCGAGCCGCTGGAAAGCATCCGCGAGACCCTGCTGGCCAGCGAAGAAGGCCTGCTGCTGTACCGCGCCATCACCCGTTTCCTCTACGAGGACGGCCTGACCCCCGACTACCAGGGCTCGAAGACTGCCCTGCAACGCGACGCCAAGGAGCGCGCCTACGGGGTGATCCAGCGCAGCTGGGCCTGGGGCGCGCTGCTGGCCGACCAGTTCCCCCGCGCGATCCGCCTGTCCATCCATCCGCAGCCGGCGGACAGTCTGAAGTTCGGCATCCACATGATGCCGACCCGCGACGACTGGCTGACGCCCTGGCACGGCGTGGCGGTGAACACCGAGGACCGCTTCGTGCTGATGAAGCGCAGCGAGGTGCTGGAACTCGGCGGCGAGCTGGTGCAGATCAACGGCCAGCCCAGTCACTACCGCCTGCCGGCCAGGGCCGCCCGGCGCGCCGCCGTGGCCTGAGCCCGAGGAGCCAGACGATGAACGCCTATCTCAGCGATCAACCGGTACGTCTCTCGCCGCTGCGCGACGAACAGGGCAACCAGCCGCGCTTCGGCCTGCTGCTGGAGCCCGGCCGCCCCGGCATGCACGTCGGCGAGCTGCCGGCGCAGTGGCTCAAGGGCCTGGCTCGCAGCCACCACCTGCTGCTCCTGCGCGGCTTCGCCGCCTTCGCCGACGCCGAGAGCCTGACCCGCTACTGCCACGACTTCGGCGAAGTCATGCTGTGGCCGTTCGGCGCGGTGCTCGAGCTGGTGGAACAGGAAGGCGCCGAGGACCACATCTTCGCCAACAACTACGTGCCGCTGCACTGGGACGGCATGTACCTGGAGACGGTCCCGGAATTCCAGGTGTTCCACTGTGTCGACGCGCCCGGCGACAGCGACGGCGGCCGCACCACCTTCAGCTCGACCCCGGCGGCGCTGCAACTGGCCGACAGTAGCGAGCTGGAACTCTGGCGCCGCGCCAGCGGCCGGTACCAGCGCAGCGCGGCGCACTACAGCAGCCGCTCGGCGGCGCCGATAGTCGAGCGCCACCCGCGCCGCGAATTCCCCATCCTGCGTTTCTGCGAACCGCCGGTCGAGGGCGACGCCAGCTTCATCAACCCCTCCGAGTTCCACTACGACGGCATCGCCCCGGAACAGCGCGGCGAACTGCTCGACAGCCTGCGCCGCTGCCTGTACCACCCACAGGCGCACTACGCCCACCGCTGGCGCAGCGACGACCTGGTGATCGCCGACAACCTGACCCTGTTGCACGGTCGCGAGGCCTTCGCCCACCGCGCGCCGCGCCACCTGCGGCGGGTGCATATCCACGCCGAGCCGGCGCTGCGCAACCCGCACCTGCAGCGCGACTGACCGCCCCGCCGGCCGTGCGCGCCACGGCCGGCGTCCCGACAAGGAACCAGCATGAGCCATTCCGTCCCCAACGCGCTGATGACCGGCGCCGACTATCTCGACAGCCTGCGCGACGGTCGCCAGGTCTACCTCAACGGCGAACGGGTCGCCGACGTCACCCGGCACAGGGCGTTCCGCAACGCCTGCCGCAGTATCGCCGGGCTCTACGACGGCCTCCACGGCGAGCAGCGCGACGTCCTCACCCGGGTCGATGCCCAGGGCCGCCGCAGCCACCGCTTCTTCACCCCCGCGCAGAACGCCGAGGACCTGCTCGGCGCGCGCGAGGCGATCGGCTGCTGGTCGCGCATGACCTACGGCTTCATGGGGCGTACCCCGGACTACAAGGCGGCGTTCATGTCCGGGCTGGAGGCCGGCGCCGGCTTCTACGGCGACTACCGGCAGAACGCCTGCGCCTGGCACCGCGCCTTCGCCGACCGCGGGCTGTTCCTCAACCACGCGATCATCAATCCGCCGCTGGACCGCAGCAAGGCGATCCACGAGATGCGCGACGTGTTCGTCCACGTCGAACGCGAGACCGACCAGGGTATCGTCGTCAGCGGGGCGAAGATGCTCGCCACCGGCAGCGCCATCACCAACGCCACCTTCGTCGCCCCGGTCGCCTCGGCGCAGATGGAGGCCGGCAAGGCCGAGGACTTCGCTGTTGTGTTCTTCGCCCGCATGGACAACCCCGGCCTGCGCCTGATGTGCCGGCCATCCTACGAGGAGCGCGCGAGCAGTCCCTTCGACTATCCGCTGTCCAGCCGCTTCGACGAGAACGACAGCGTGCTGCTGTTCGACAAGGCGCTGATTCCCTGGGAGGACGTCCTGGTCTACCGCGACCTGCGCCGCGCCACCGGTTTCTATGCCGAGTCGGGCTTCGCCAACCTGTACAACTTCCAGTCCGGCATCCGCCTCGGGGTGAAGCTGGAGCTGATGATCGGCCTGCTTTCCCTCGGCGTGCGCGCCAATGGCACCCAGGGCTTCCGCGGGATACAGGCTGCCCTCGGCGAGCTGATCGCCCTGCAGCACCTGCTGCAGGCGCTGACCACCGCCATGGCCCGCGACCCGGAGCGCAACGCCGCCGGGTCGGCGGTGCCGCGCCTGGAGTACGCCAATGCCCTGCGCATCCAGGTGCCGCAGATCTGGAAGCGGGTCCGCGAGCTGCTGGAAAGCGCCCTCGGCGGCGCCCCGCTGGTCACCGTCTCGGGCGCCGCCGACCTGCGCGACGGCGAGGCGCGGCGGCTGGTGGACAGCTACTACCGCGGTGCCGAGCTGGAGCCGGAGCAGCGCCTGAAGCTGTTCAAGCTGATCTGGGACGCCACCGGCAGCGAGTTCGGCGCGCGCCACGCGGTCTATGAGAGCCATTATTCCGGCAATGCCGAGCAGATCCGCCTCGACTCGCTGGCCTGGGCCAGCCGTCGCGGGCACCTGGCCTACTGCGAGGCGATGGTCCAGCGCTGTATGGCCGACTACGACATCCACGGCTGGCTGCGGGGGCCCTGGCAGCATGACTGAGCGCAAACGCTGGCTGGCCGGCTACCTCTCGGCCCTGCTTTCCCTGCCGCTGGCCGCCGCCGTGCCGGGCCCGGACGCGCCCGCCGACCTGGCGCGCGGCAAGGCGATGGCGCAGAAAATGTGCTCGCGCTGCCACGACGACGACGGCAACGGCGGGCCGCGGCCGAACCGCAGCTACCCGAAGCTCGCCGGGCTCGACCGGGAATACCTGTACAAGCAGATCTACGACCTCAAGACCCAGCGCCGGCGCAACCCGGCCACCAACGGCCGCGGCGAGGAGCTGAGCGCGGCGGACGTGGTCAACGTCTCCGCCTGGTTCGCCGCCCAGCGCATGAGTGCCGGCGAGCAGACCCTGGCCGACCCGAGGCAACGCGAACGCGGCCGCCAGCTCTTCGAGAACGGCCTGGCGCAGCGCGGCGTACCGCCCTGCGTCACCTGCCACGGGCCCGCCGCCCAGGGCCTGGCGGCGCTGAAGGCGCCGCGCCTGGCCGGGCAATGGGCGGAATACCTGGCAACCCAGTTGCACGGCTTCCGCGACGGCAAGCGCGGCAACAGCGCGACCATGCGCGCGGTCGCCGGCGGCCTGGAGGATAGCGACATCCAGGCGCTCGCCGGCTACCTGGGCAGCCTGGGGCCGTAGGGCGAATAACCGCTCGCGGTTATCCGCCGCCTATCCACGACGTCGGCGGCGGATAACGCCGGTGGCGTTATTCGCCCTACAGCCCCCCAGCACGGATGCCCAGCCTCATTCGCTCTGCGCCAGGCGGAACGGCTCGCGACCGAGATGCTCGCGCAGCGACTCGATGAACGCCCTGACCCGCACCGGCATGTAGCGCGCCGAGGGGTACAGGGCATAGATGCCGCCCTGCGGCAGGCGCCAACCGGGCAGCAGCCGGACCAGCCGTCCGCGGGCGATCTCGCGGGCTACCAGGAAGCTCGGCAGCACGCTGACGCCGGCACCGTCGAGCACCAGGCGGTACACCGCCAGGGTGTTGTTCGCCAGCAGGCGCCCTCGGGTCTGTACCGTGGCACGCTCGCGCTGGCGTTCGAAGGTCCAGGTCCAGGGCGTGCTCAGGCGGGTATGGCCGATCCATTCGCAACGCGCCAGGTCGTGCGGCTGGAGCACCGGCGGCAGGCCGGCGAGGTATCCCGGCGTCGCCACGGCAACCTGCTGGAAGTCGCACAGCTTGCTGGCATGCAGGCCGGAGTCGCGCGGCCAGCCGATACGTACCGCGAGATCGATGCGCTGGCCGACCAGATCGCTGAACTGGTCATCGGCCAGCATTTCCACCTGGACCTTGGGAAACTGCCGGATGAACGCCGCGGAAACGCTGCTGATGTGCCACTTGACGAAGTCCTGCGGCGCGGTGATGCGCAACCGGCCACTGGGCTCGCCCTGCAGGTCGCGCACATCGGAGAGCGCGCCGTCCAGCTCGCCGAGCATGCGCTGGGCCACGCCGAACAGCAGTTCGCCGCGATCGGTAAGGGTCATGCGACGGGTGGTACGGGTCAGCAACTGGATCCCGAGGTCGGCCTCCAGGCGTCGCAACTGCTCGCTGAGTAGCGATTTCGACAAGCCCAGGGCCTCCGCCGCGGCGGTGAAGCTGTTGTGTTCGGCGACGGCGACGAAGGCATACAAGTGATTCAGGTTCAGATGATTCAATCGCTCCAGGGCGGCGCTCATCCTGTCATTCCTTAGCCGGGAAGTGGGTCCGGACGGGTCTTGTCGAAAAATCCTGCTGCGACGGAACGGCGGCATTCGACAGGACCCGCAACGATCGGTGAGCGTGATGACGCGACCGGGCGGTCAGGTCGTCGATAAAGACCGCCAGGCGCGCATAAGTTTCAGCGCGCCACCTTCGTTTTCCGATAAATGAGAACTGCTTCAGACGGTCGGCCGGGTGCTTTTCATGTCAGCGAAGCTCGCCTGATTGATCGCTTTCTACCGACAAAACCTTCTTAAAGTAGTTTCTCAAGTATTGGACAAACTTCCTTTTTATTTATGGAGATATGGCACATTCATTCCATTCGACATTAATAATTGCAAACCATCATTCGAAACGATTATTCGGTTTTCATGAACAACGTCCTGGCCTCATGCCTGGCTCGGCCCCGGTAGGCGTTTTTTTCCCGTTGACGGGCATCGGCCTTCTGGTATTTTCTGAAACCGGTTTCAACTCCTGGCATCCGCTGGCGAAGACCAGCCGGACACACCAATAAGAACAGCACCAAGAGGTACCAGGTCCGTGAATGGTTCAGTACTGCCCAGCCGTGGCCGCGTCACCATCAACCAGGTGGCCGAGGCCGCCGGCGTCTCCAAGGCCAGCGTGTCGCGCTATATCGGCGGCGACCGCCAGTTGCTCGCCGATGCCACCGCCCGGCGCATCGAGCGCGCCATCGACCAGCTCGACTACCGCCCCAACCAGATGGCCCGAGGCCTCAAGCGCGGGCGCACACGGCTGATCGGAATGCTGGTGGCGGACATCCTCAACCCCTACTCCGTGGCCGTCATGCATGGCGTGGAAACCGCCTGCCGCGAACACGGCTACAGCCTGGTGGTGTGCAATACCGACCGCGACGACGAGCAGGAGCGTCATCACCTGGCCGCCCTGCAGTCCTACAACGTCGAAGGACTGATCGTGAACACCCTCGGCCACCATCCCGGCGAATTGCGCGCCCTGCACCGCGAACTGCCGATGGTGCTGGTGGACCGCCAGTTGGCCGAGCTGGATACCGACCTGGTCGGCCTGGACAACGCCGACGCTGTCGAACAGGCCCTCGACCACCTGCAGCACCGCGGCTTCCGCGACATCCTGCTGGTCACCGAACCGCTCGACGGCACCAGCTCGCGGATCGAGCGGGTCCAGGCCTTCAATGCCTCCATCGGCCGGCGACCGGCGCTCAAGGGCCAGGTCCTGCAAACCGACGACTTCTTCCGCGACGGCCTGCGCGCCTTCCTTTCGGCCAGCGGCCCCGGGCCGAAGGCGCTGTTCACCTGCAACGGCGTCGCCACCCTCTGCGCCACCCGCCAACTGCGCGACCTCGGCTGCCGGCTGTTCGATGAGGTCGGCCTGCTGGCCCTGGACGAACTCGACTGGTACCCACTGGTGGGCAGCGGCATCACCGCCCTCGCCCAACCCACCGACGAAATCGGCCGCACCGCCTTCGAGCGCCTCCTGGCGCGACTCGAAGGCGACCGCGAGCCGGCGCGCCGGGTGACCTTCCCGGCGCAACTGATCGTTCGCGGCTCGACCCATCCACGCGGCTAGCGGCCCGCCGCCGGCGCGTTGCCGGCGGCTTTCGCACGGCTTGAAATGAAACCGGTTTCAGAGGATCGCCAATGTCCCTTCACCCCGTCTCCATCAGTCTTTCCAGCTATGGCGCGGACCTCGTTCGCAGTCGCGGCCAGGCCAGCTTCCTGCCCTTGCTGGCGATGGCCGGCGCGCAGCGCGTGGAACTGCGCGAGGAACTCTTCGCCGGCCCGCCGGATACCGAGGCGCTGACCGCCGCCATCCAGTTGCAGGGGCTGGAGTGCGTGTTCTCCTCACCCCTCGAGCTGTGGCGCGAAGACGGCCAGTTGAACCCCGAGCTGGAGCCGACCCTGCGCCGCGCCGAAGCTTGCGGAGCCGGATGGCTCAAGGTCTCGCTCGGCCTTCTGCCGGAACAGCCCGATCTCGCCGCCCTCGGCCGGCGCCTGGCGCGCCACGGCTTGCAACTGCTGGTGGAGAACGACCAGACGCCCCAGGGCGGCCGGATCGAGGTGCTGGAACGCTTCTTCCGCCTCGCCGAACGCCAGCAGCTGGACCTGGCGATGACCTTCGACATCGGCAACTGGCGCTGGCAGGAGCAGGCGGCCGACGAAGCCGCCCTGCGCCTTGGCCGCTATGTCGGCTACGTGCACTGCAAGGCGGTGATCCGCAACCGCGACGGCAAGCTGGTCGCGGTGCCGCCGTCGGCCGCCGACCTGCAGTACTGGCAGCGCCTGCTGCAGCATTTCCCGGAAGGCGTGGCGCGGGCCATCGAATACCCGCTGCAGGGCGACGACCTGCTCAGTCTCAGCCGCCGGCACATCGCCGCCCTCGCCCGCCTCGGCCAGCCCCAGGAGGAACGCCAGCATGGCTGACTTCGAGATCCTCTGCTTCGGCGAGACCATGGCCATGTTCGTCGCCGAACAGCCCGGCGAACTGGACCGGGTCGAGCAGTTCGGCAAGCGCATCGCCGGCGCCGACAGCAACGTCGCCATCGGCCTCGCCCGCCTCGGCTTCGCGGTGGCCTGGCTGAGCAGGGTCGGCGACGACTCGCTCGGCCGCTTCGTACTCGACAGCCTGACCCGCGAGGGCCTCGACTGCCGCTTCGTCGAGGTCGACGCGCAAGCGCCCACCGGGTTCCAGATGAAGTCCCGCGAGGTCGATGGTGCCGACCCGCGGGTCGAGTACTTCCGCCGCGGCTCGGCGGCCAGCCGGCTGGGCCTCGCCCATATCCGCGAAGAAATGCTCGGCGCCCGCCACCTGCACGCCACCGGCATTCCGCCGGCACTCTCGGCGAGTGCCTGCGAACTGTCCCACGAACTGATGCGGCGCATGCGCGGCAAGGGCGCCAGCCTGTCCTTCGACCCCAACCTGCGGCCCTCGCTGTGGCCCAGCGAGCGCCGCATGATCGCCGAGATCAACGCCCTCGCCGCGCATGCCCACTGGGTCCTGCCGGGCCTGGAGGAAGGCCGCCTGCTCAGCGGCTGGCAGGAACCCGCGGATATCGCCGCGTTCTACCTGGACATGGGCGTCGACGCGGTGGCGATCAAGCTCGGCCCGAGCGGCGCCTACTATCGCGATGCCCACGGCGAAGGGCTGGTCCCCGGCGTGCCGGTGGCGACCGTGGTGGACACCGTGGGCGCCGGCGACGGCTTCGCGGTCGGGGTGGTCAGCGCGCTGCTGGAAGGCCTGCCGCTGCCCGACGCGGTGGCGCGCGGCAACTGGATCGGCAGCCGCGCGGTACAGGTCCGCGGCGACATGGAGGGGCTGCCGAAACGCAGCCAACTGCTCGACCGCGAGCGCCGCAGGAGCGCCTGAACCCGCCGCCCACGCGGCACCTGTTGCGACAAGAACAAGACAAGCTCAGGAGATACCCGACCATGACCATGCCTCGCCTCGCCAGCAGCCGCTGGTGGTACATCATGCCGATCGTTTTCGTCACCTACAGCCTGGCCTACCTGGACCGCGCCAACTACGGCTTCGCCGCCGCCTCCGGGATGGCCGACGACCTGCGGATCACTCCCGGGCTGTCCTCGCTGCTGGGCGCGCTGTTCTTCCTCGGTTACTTCTTCTTCCAGGTGCCGGGGGCGATCTACGCGGAAAAGCGCAGCGTCAAGAAGCTGATCTTCGTCAGCCTGATCCTCTGGGGCGGACTGGCCACCCTGACCGGGATGGTCGCCAACGTCTATCTGCTGATCGGCATCCGCTTCCTCCTCGGCGTGGTCGAGGCGGCGGTGATGCCAGCGATGCTGGTCTACCTCTGCCACTGGTTCACCCGCGCCGAGCGCTCGCGGGCGAACACCTTCCTGATCCTCGGCAACCCGGTGACCATCCTCTGGATGTCGGTGGTCTCCGGCTACCTGGTGGAGCATTTCAGCTGGCGCTGGATGTTCATCATCGAAGGCCTGCCGGCGGTGATCTGGGCCTTCATCTGGTGGCGCCTGGTGGATGACCGCCCGCGCCAGGCCGCCTGGCTGAGCGGCTCGGAAAAACGCGACCTGGAAGACGCCCTGGCCGCCGAGCAGCAGGGCATCAAGCCAGTGAAGAACTACCGCGAGGCGTTCCGTTCGCCAAAGGTCATCGTCCTCTCGCTGCAGTACTTCTGTTGGAGCATCGGCGTCTATGGCTTCGTCCTCTGGCTGCCGTCGATCCTCAAGCACGGCGCCAACATCGACATCATCGAAGCCGGCTGGCTGTCGGCGCTGCCCTACCTGGCGGCGGTGATCGCCATGCTCGGGGTGTCCTGGGCCTCGGACCGGTTGCAGAAACGCAAGCGTTTCGTCTGGCCGCCGCTGCTCATCGCGTCCATCGCCTTCTACGGTTCCTACGCCCTCGGCAGCGAGCACTTCTGGCTGTCCTACGCCCTGCTGGTGCTGGCCGGGGCCTGCATGTACGCGCCCTACGGACCGTTCTTCGCCATCGTCCCGGAAGTCCTCCCGGCCAACGTCGCCGGCGGCGCCATGGCGCTGATCAACAGCATGGGCGCGCTGGGCTCGTTCTCCGGCTCCTGGCTGGTCGGCTACCTGAACGGCATCACCGGCGGGCCCGGGGCTTCCTATCTGTTCATGAGCGGAGCGCTGCTGCTGTCGGTGCTGCTCACCGTGTTCCTCAACCCGCACGCCGACAAGCGCGAGCCCGATGCCGCTCGCGCGCACGCCTCGCGGCGGGCGGCGCCGGCCCACCCCTGACCGACTCCGGAGCATCCGATGAAGAAAGTGGTTCTCTACAAACGTCTCTCCGCGCCCCTGATGGAACGCCTGCGCGAACGGGTCGAGGTGCTCCTGGTCGAGGAGCCCGGCCGCGACGACCTGGCCCGCCTGCGCGACGCCCTGCCCGAGGCCCACGGCCTGCTCGGCGCCAGCCTGCGCCTGGACGCCGGACTGCTCGACCTGGCACCGCGACTGGAAGCCATCGCCAGCGTCTCGGTGGGCGTCGACAACTATGACATCGACTACCTCGACCGCCGCGGCATCCTCCTCAGCAATACCCCCGACGTGCTCACCGAGACCACCGCCGACACCGGCTTCGCGCTGATCCTGGCGACAGCCCGGCGGGTAGTGGAACTGGCCGGCTGGGTGCGCGCCGGGGAATGGAAGAAGAGCGTCGGCGCCGCCCAGTTCGGTACCGACGTGCATGGCAAGACCCTCGGTATCGTCGGCATGGGCCGCATCGGCGAGGCCCTGGCCCGGCGCGGGCACCACGGCTTCGGCATGCGCGTGCTGTACCACAGCCATAGCCCGAAGCCACACGTCGAAGAACGCTACGCAGCGAGCTACCGCCCCCTCGACGCGCTGCTCGAGGAATCCGACTTCGTCTGCCTGACCCTGCCGCTGACCGCCGCCACCGAAGGCCTGATCGGTGCCGCGCAGTTCGCCCGGATGCGCCCGCAGGCGATCTTCATCAACATCTCCCGTGGCCGGGTGGTCGACGAGGCGGCCCTGATCGAGGCCCTGGCCCAGCGGCGGATCCGCGCCGCCGGCCTCGACGTGTTCGAGCGCGAGCCGCTGTCTCCCGACTCGCCGCTGCTGCGCCTGCCGAACGTGGTGGCCACTCCGCACATCGGCTCGGCCACCGAGGAAACCCGCGAAGCCATGGCCCGCTGCGCGGTAGACAACCTGCTGGCGGCCCTCGCCGGCGAGCGGCCGCTGAACCTGGTCAATCCTTCGGCCTGGGCGCGACGGCGAGGCGCCTGAAGGCCGCGCCGGGCCGACGCCCGGCGCGCCGTTCTGCTTCACTTGCCGGTATTGGCCTGCCTGAATCCTTGCTGAAACGTTTTTTCAACGTGACACATGAACTTATAATTAGCCTGCTAATCATTATCAGAAAGACGAAACCGTGATGATCCAGAGAGGACCCCACCATGCCCGATGACAAGGCCGTCAACGGCCGCCGCGACTTCCTGCGCAAGACCCTGACCGTGATCCCGGCGGTGACCCTGGCCGGCTATGGCGTCGGCCATGCCATGCAGACGCCCGCCGCCGAGCAGGACAAACCCCGCGAACGCTACCAGCCTCGCTTCTTCACCAACACCGAATGGGCTTTCGTCAACGCCGCGGTGGCGCGACTGATCCCCAGCGACGACAACGGCCCCGGCGCCATCGAGGCCGGGGTGCCGGAGTTCATCGACCGACAGATGGAAACCCCCTACGGGCACGGCGCACTCTGGTACATGCAGGGGCCGTTCGTCACCGACGCCGCGCCGGAGTTCGGCCATCAGTTGAAGCTGGTGCCACGCGACATCTACCGGGTCGGCATCGCCGCCCTGGAACGCTGGAGCAAGGCCAACCAGGGCAAGCCGTTCGCCGAGCTGGAGCCGTCGGCGCAGGACGACATCCTGCAACGCCTGGAAGCCGGCCAGATCGACCTGCAGGACCTGCCGGCCAAGCTGCTCTTCGGCCAGTTGCTGCAAAACACCCACGAAGGCTTCTTCTCCGATCCGCAGCACGGCGGCAATCGCGGCCTGGTGGGCTGGAAGCTGGTCGGTTTCCCCGGCGCCCGCACCGACTTCATGGACTGGGCCGACCGCGGCGAGAAGTATCCCTTCCCGCCGGTGGCGATTTCCGGCGAGAGGGGTTGAACATGGCGACGACACTCAAACCGGTGGACGCGGTGGTGGTCGGCTTCGGCTGGACCGGAGCGATCCTGGCCAAGGAGCTGACCGAGGCCGGGCTCAACGTGGTGGCGCTGGAGCGCGGCGAGAACCGCGATACCTATCCCGACGGCGCCTACCCGAACACCCTCGACGAGCTGACCTACAACACACGCGGCAAGCTGTTCCAGAATCTCTCCAAGAGCACCGTGAGCATCCGCCACGGGATCAACGACACCGCGCTGCCCTACCGTCAGCTCTCCGCCTTCCTTCCCG
Organism: Pseudomonas sp. HMSC065H01; assembly: GCF_001815235.1. Lineage (NCBI taxonomy): Bacteria > Pseudomonadati > Pseudomonadota > Gammaproteobacteria > Pseudomonadales > Pseudomonadaceae > Pseudomonas > Pseudomonas sp. HMSC065H01. The sequence continues at coordinate 80,879 of NZ_KV819824.1, forward strand.
GCGACGGCGTCGGTGGCGCCGGCCTGCACTGGTCCGGCGTGCATTTCCGGATCATGCCCGAGGAACTGCGCCTGCGCAGCCATTACGAGGAACGCTACGGCAAGAAATTCATCCCCGAAGGCATGACCATCCAGGACTACGGGGTCAGCTACGAAGAGCTGGAGCCGCACTTCGATTTCGCCGAGAAGGTCTTCGGCACCTCCGGCACCGCGCATACGGTCAAGGGCCAGGTGGTCGGCAAGGGCAATCCGTTCGCCGCCGACCGCTCGGACGACTTCCCGCTGCCGGCGCTGCGCCAGGTGTACTCCGCGCAACTGTTCCGCAAGGCCGCCGAGGAACTCGGCCTGCACCCCTACGACCTGCCGGCGGCCAACGCTTCGGGGCCCTGGACCAACCCCTACGGGGTGCAGATGGGGCCGTGCAACTTCTGCGGCTTCTGCAGCGGCTACGCCTGCTACATGTATTCCAAGGCCTCGCCGAACCTGAACATCCTGCCGGCGCTGCGCCAGACCCCGCTGTTCGAACTGCGCGCCAACTGCAACGTGCTCAAGGTCAACCTCGACAGCGACGGCAGGCAGGCCACCGGCGTGACCTACGTCGACGCCCAGGGGCGCGAGATCGTGCAGCCGGCGAAGCTGGTGATCATCAGCGCCTTCCAGTTCCACAACGTGCGCCTGCTGCTGCTCTCCGGCATCGGCAAGCCCTACGACCCGCGCACCGGCGAGGGCGTGGTGGGAAAGAACTTCGCCTACCAGAACATGGCCACCATCAAGGCGTTCTTCGACAAGGACGTGCATACCAACCCCTTCGTCGGCACCGGCGGTGGCGGCGTGGCGGTGGACGACTTCAACGCCGACAACTTCGACCACGGACCGCTGGGCTTCGTCGGCGGCTCGCCGATGTGGGTCAACCAGGCCGGCTCCAAGCCGATCGGCGGCCTCGCCGTGCCGCCCGGCACGCCGAGCTGGGGTAGCGGCTGGAAACAGGCGGTCAAGGACGCCTACACGCACACCGTGTCGATGGACGCCCACGGCAGCAACATGACCTACCGCGACAACTACCTCGACCTCGACCCGACCTACAAGGACGCCTACGGCCAGCCACTGCTGCGCATGACCTTCGACTGGAAGGACAACGAGATCCGCATGAGCCGCTACGTCACCGAGCACATGCGCAAGATCGCCGAAGCGATGAACCCGAAGGCCATCTCGGTGAGCGTCAAGAACTTCGGCGACCACTTCAATACACGGGTCTACCAGACCACCCACCTGCTCGGCGGGGCGATCATGGGCAGCGATCCGAAGACCAGTGTGCTCAACCGCTACCTGCAGAGCTGGGACGTGCACAACGTCTTCGTCATGGGCGCCTCGGCCTTCCCCCAGGGCACCGGCTACAACCCCACTGGGCTGGTGGCGGCGCTGGCCTACTGGTCGGCCAAGGCGATCCGCGAGCAATACCTGAAGAACCCCGGTCCGCTGGTGCAGGCATGAGGAGCGCAACGATGAAACCGACAGCCTTCCTCGCCCTCTCCGCCCTCGCCTGCGGCATCGCCCAGGCCGCCGCAGCGCCGGACCCGGCCCTGGTCAGGCAGGGTGAATACCTGGCCCGCGCCGGCGATTGCGTGGCCTGCCACACCGCCAGGGACGGCAAGCCGTTCGCCGGGGGCCTGCCGATGGAAACGCCGATCGGCGCGGTGTACTCGACCAACATCACCCCGGACCGCAAGACCGGCATCGGCGACTACAGCTTCGAGGACTTCGACCGTGCCGTGCGCCACGGCGTGGCCAGGTCCGGCGACACGCTCTACCCGGCGATGCCCTACCCGTCCTACGCGCGAGTCAGCGAAGCGGACATGCGCGCCCTCTACGCCTACTTCATGCATGGCGTGGAGCCGGTGGAGCAGCCCAACAAGGCCAGCGACATCCCCTGGCCGCTGTCGATGCGCTGGCCGCTGGCATTCTGGCGCTGGACCTTCGCTCCCGAGGTGAAGGACTTCCAGGCCGCCGCCGGGCAGGACCCGGTGCTGGCGCGCGGCGCCTACCTGGTCGAAGGCCTTGGCCACTGTGGCGCCTGCCATACCCCGCGTGGGCTGGGCATGCAGGAGAAGGCCCTGGCGGCGAGCGATGGCGCGGCCTACCTGTCCGGCAGCGCGCCGCTGGAGAACTGGATCGCCAAGAGCCTGCGCGGCGACCACCGGACCGGACTGGGCAGCTGGAGCGAAGCCGACCTGGTCAGCTTCCTGCGTACCGGCCGCAGCGAGCGCAGCGCGGTGTTCGGCGGCATGTCCGACGTGGTGGTGCACAGCATGCAGTACATGACCGACGCCGACCTCACCGCCATCGCCCGCTACCTCAAGTCGCTGCCGCCGGCGGACCCCGCCGACCAGCCGCACGTCTACGACGAGAGCGTAGCCCAGGCACTGTTCCACGGCGACGACAGCAAGACCGGCGCGGCGCTCTACGTCGACAACTGCGGGGCCTGCCACCGCACCGACGGCAAGGGCTATGCGCGGGTCTTCCCGGCCCTGGCCGGCAACCCGGTAGTGACCGGCAGCGACCCGACCTCCCTGGTGCACATCGTGCTCAAGGGCGGCACCCTGCCGGCCACCCACCAGGCACCGTCGAGCTTCACCATGCCGCCGTTCGGCTGGCGGATGAACGACCAGGAGATCGCCGACGTGGTCAACTTCATCCGCACCAGCTGGGGCAACCAGGCGCCAAGCGTCAGCGTCGACGAGGTCAGGCGCCTGCGCAAGGACACCGGCGCGGCGGCGGTGGGCGACATTCCGCCGCCGGGATCGGCCGCGGCGGATCGCGGCTGAGCGCCAGGCCTGCCATTCCAGCCCCTCTCCCGCTCGCGGGAGAGGGTTGCCATACCAGGCACGGGCACCCCTTCACTCATCTCCCAATCGCACATGCCGCCCCAGCTCGTCGAACAATGCGACCACCGAGCGCAACGCCCGGCAGTCCGGGCGGGTCAGCAGCCACAGGGCGCTGGCGCAGCCCTCGAGGTCGGCGTCCAGTACCCGCAGGCCGTCGCCGTCGCGTAGCAGGTAGGCAGGGATCGCCGCCAGGCCGAGGCCGGCGCGGGCCATCTCGGCGACCGCCAGCACGCCGTTGCAGCGGTAGGCCGGCAGCACCCCGGGATAGTGTCGACGACGCCAGACCACGCTCGGGTGGTCGGGAAGAAAATCGTCCGGGGCGATCCAGTGCAGCATGGCGGGCTCCGTCGCGTCGCGGCCCTCCAGGTAGCGTTCGCTGGCGCAGAGCACGTAGCGCACCTCGCCGAGGTTGCGCCCGACCAGGTGTTCCGGCGGCGTGCGGGTCATGCGCAGGGCGATGTCGGCGTCGCGCCGGCTGAGGTTGGCAAAGTCGTTGGAGGTCGCCAGCTCCAGTTGCAGGGCCGGATAGCCAGGCATGAAGCGCGCCAGCGCCGGCAGCAGCAGGCCATGCAGGACGGCGTCGGAGCAGGTCATGCGCACGGTACCGCTGAGCACCTCGCGCTCCAGTTCGAGGCCGATGCGCGCCGCCTCCAGCGCCTGCTCCGCCAGTTCCGCCTGCTGCGCCAGACGGCGGGCGGTCTGGTTCGCCAGGTAGCCGCTGCGGCTCTTGTCGAACAATGCCTTGCCGAGGTTCTTCTCCAGCCGGCGGATGGCCCGGAAGACCGTCGACACATCGACCCTGAGCAACTCTGCGGCCCGCGCCAGGCTGCCGCCGCGAACCAGGGCGAGGACCAGGGCAAGATCGGCATGGTCCAGGCGATATTGCAGCGGTGCATTCATCTTTTGCATTGGCGCCGATATCGAGTGCGGAAACGCAACTATAGAGTGAGCGCCAGGGCCCGCCAACCGGCGTGGCGAAACTGGAGCGAAAACGGATGTCCACCCCTCCCGCGGCGCCGCTGCGCATTGCCCTGGTCGGCGACCACGACCCGCACATCACCGCCCACCGGGCGATTCCCCTGGCCCTGCGCCTGGCCGGCGAGGCACTCGGCCTGGAGATCGCATTCGACTGGCTGGCCAGCGACCGCCTGCCCGCCGAGCCGGCGCTGGAGCGCTATGACGGGTTCTGGTGCGTGCCGGGCAGCCCCTATCGCGACGCCGACGCGGTGCTGCGCCTGATCGCCCATGCCCGGGGCCGGCGCCGGCCGTTCCTCGGTACCTGCGCCGGCTTCCAGCACACGATCCTCGAGTTCGCCCGCAACGCCCTCGGCTGGCAGGCGGCGACCCATGGCGAGGAGCATCCGCACAGCGACCAGGCGGTGATCGCCGCCCTGCCCTGCGCTCTGCTCGAAGCCCGCGAGGAAGTCCGCCTGCTGCGCGGCTCGCGCCTGGCCCTGGCGTATGCCGCCGACTGGATCGAGGCGGACTACCATTGCCGCTATGCAATCGCCCCGCGCTTCGCCGCGGAACTTACCGGCGGCGCACTGCGGGCCAGCGCCTGGAGCGCCGACGGAGCGATCCGCGCGGTGGAGCTGGAACAGCATCCGTTCTTCGTCGCCACCCTGTTCCAACCCGAGCGGGCAGCCCTGGCCGGCGTCCTGCCGCCACTGCCGAAGGCATTCGTCGAGGCGTGCCGGACGCAGCGCCGCGACCACCCCCGGCGCGGCCCGACACCTTATTACGCAGTGATCTTCAGCTCCCATCGCAGCGCCGTCGACGACGGCTACGCCGAAGCGGCCGAGCGCATGCTGGAACTGGCCAGCCGCCAGCCGGGCTATCTCGGCGTGGAGTCGGTCCGCGGCGCCGACGGTTTCGGCATCACCGTCTCCTACTGGGACAGCGAGGCGGCGATCCGTGCCTGGAGCCGCCACGCGGAGCACCGCGACGCCCAGGCGCGCGGCCGGCGCGACTGGTACGCCGGTTTCAGCGCGCGGATCGCCCGGGTCGAACGCGAATACGCCTTCCCGGCTCAGCCGGACACCGCGCAGTCTCCGGCCTCGTCCTGAGCCAGCACCCGGAAGCAGGCCAGGGCCAGCAGCCAGGCCAGCCAGCCGGCGCCGACCGCGACGAGGAAACCGCTGGCGGCGCCGTAGCCCTCCACCACCCAACCGGCCAGCGCCGAGCCCAAGGCCATGCCGATGCCCAGCCCGGTGATGGCCCAGGTCAGGCCTTCGGTGAGGCGCGCCGGGTCCACCGCGCGCTCGACCAGGCCCATGGCCAGGATCATCGTCGGCGCCACGCTGAAGCCGGCCACCAGCACGGTCAGGGCAAGCGCAAGGATGCTCTCCACTCCTAGCAGCGGCATCAGGCTCAGGGCCATCAGCGTAACCATGCAGAGCAGTTGCCGGGAAAGCGCCAGGCGCCAGCGCAGCAGCCCGAACAGCAATCCCGCGAGACATGAGCCGACGGCATAGACCGACAACACCAGGCTTGCCGCAGCCTTGTTGCCGTGCGCCTCGGCGAAGGCCACGCTGACCACTTCCACCGCGCCGAAGATCACCCCGATGGCGGCCAGCACCAGCGCCAGCACGCGTACCGCCGGATAGGCCAGCGCGCTGCCGGCGCGGCGCCGCGGATGGGCATGCAGCGGCGGTTCGGTGCCGCGTTGCAGGCTGAACAGGCTCACCCCGGCGACCAGGAACAGCGTCGCCAGCAGCGGCCCCGCCTCGGCGAACCAGCCGACGCTGAGGCTCACCGCCAGCACCGGCCCGATGATGTAGCACACCTCGTCCATCACCGATTCGAAGGAAAACGCCGTGTGCAGCTTCGGCGAGCCCCGGTACAGCTCGGTCCAGCGCGCCCGTACCATGGCCGGCATGCTCGGCATCGCCCCGGCGAGCAAGGCGAACAGGTAGAGCCAGGCATTCGGCGCTCGATAGTGCGTACACAGCAACAGCGCGCTCATCGCCAGGGCGCTGGCCAGCGCGGCCGGGAGCAGCACCCGGCCCTGGCCGAAGCGGTCCACCAGGCGCGATACCTGCGGCGCGAGCAAGGCATTGCAGAACACGAAGGTGGCCGCCACGGTACCGGCCAGCCAGTAGTCGGCATGCACCTGGGAAAGCATGGTGACGATGCCCAGGCCGGTCATCGACAGGGGCATCCGCGCCAGCAGGCCGGCGGCTGAAAAGCCCTTGGCGCCGGGCGCGGCGAACAGTTCGAGATAGGGGTTGCTCATGGAAAGCCTCGGCTGGCCGGCTCCAGCGGAACCGGCGACGACGGGAGAAGACGAAATTAACATACGCTGCGTATGTTAAAAATCATGGAGACATACGCAGCGTATGTCAATTATCCTGAAGCCCCTTCGCCACCCGGAGACCTCGCATGGCCCGCAAGCCTCGCGCCGAGATGATCGAGGAAACCCGCGCCAAGCTGATCGACGCCGCGCGCCGAGCGTTCGCCGACAACGGCTACGCCGGCGCCTCGATGGACGAACTGACCGCCAGCGCCGGCCTCACCCGCGGCGCGCTGTATCACCACTTTGGCGACAAGAAAGGCCTGCTGGCCGCGGTGGTGCAGCAGATCGACGACGAGATGAATCTTCGCCTCGGCGCCATCCTGGCTGCCGGCGAGGACCTCTGGAGCGGCTTCCGTGCCTACAACCGGGCCTACCTGGAAATGGCCCTGGAAGCGGAAATCCAGCGCATCGTCCTGCGCGATGCCCCGGCCATCCTCGGCAGCCCCAGCAGTGAGGCCAGCCAACTGCGCTGCCTAAGCTCGATGACCGGGCAACTGCGCGAACTGATGGACAGCGGGCGGGTCCGCCGCACCGACGCCGAGGCCCTGGCCTGGCTGCTCAACGGCGCGCTGGTGGACGCCGCCCTGCGTATCGCCAACGCCGAACACCCGCCGGAGAGCCTGGCCAGGGCCTGCCAGGCCCTGGACGTGCTGCTCGACGGCCTGCTCATGGAGTGAAAAGCCAATGGACTACCGCATCAGAACCAGCCGCGACGAGGACGCCGCGCTGCTCCCGGCCATCGAGCGCTCAGCCGGGGAAAGCTTCCGCCTGCTGCCCGAGCTGGCCTGGATCGCCGACGCCGGGGTCGCCGGGGTGGACTTCCATCGCCGCCTGATCGAGCGCGGCAGCCACTGGCTGGCGGAAGACGCCGATGGCCAGCCGGTCGGTTTCCTCGCCGCCGAACGCTGCGCCGACGAGTTGCACATCGCCGAGTTGTCCATCGCCCAGGCCCACCAGCAACAGGGCCTGGGCCGCCGCCTGCTGGAGCGCGCGGTGACCTACGCCCACGCCAGCCACTGCCGGGCGCTGACCCTGACGACCTTCTGCGACGTGCCCTGGAACGCGCCGTTCTACGCACGCCTGGGCTTCCAGCGGCTGACCTGGCAGGAAGCCGGCGAGCGCTTGCGCGCGATCCTCGGCCACGAGCAGGAGATCGGCTTCGCCGCCGACAGCCGCTGCGCGATGCGCCTGGTGCTCTAGACGGCGGCAAAGGGCTTGACCGGCGGGTGGCGGGTGACGGTACAGTTGCCAACTGCAACAGGATGTTTCAGCACTGCCCCGGACGGGCTTCCGCTCTCCCTCTTCCCCAGTGTGCCCTTGCATGAGCAGTCAACGCCGAAACTACCGCTTCATCCTTGTCGTCACCCTGTTCGTCCTCGCCTCCCTGGCCGTCTCCGGACGGTTGGTCTATCTCCAGGTCCACGACCACGAATTCCTCGCCGACCAGGGCGACCTTCGCTCTATCCGCGACCTGCCGATCCCGGTCACCCGCGGCATGATCACCGACCGCAACGGCGAGCCGCTGGCGGTATCCACCGAAGTCGCGTCGATCTGGTGCAACCCCAGGGAAATGGCCGCCCACCTCGACGAGGTGCCGCGCCTGGCTGGCGCCCTGCACCGCCCCGCGGCGCCGCTGCTGGCCCAGCTCCAGGCCAACCCGAACAAGCGCTTCCTCTACCTCGAGCGCGGCCTGTCGCCGATCGAGGCCAGCGAGGTGATGGCCCTGGGCATAACGGGGGTACACCAGATCAAGGAATACAAGCGTTTCTACCCCAGTTCCGAGCTGACCGCGCAGTTGATCGGCCTGGTCAACATCGACGGCCGCGGCCAGGAAGGCACCGAACTGGGCTTCAACGACTGGCTGAGCGGCAAGGACGGGGTACGCGAGGTGGCGATCAACCCGCGCGGCTCGCTGGTCAACAGCATCAAGGTGCTGAAGACGCCCAAGGCCAGCCAGGACGTGGCCCTGAGCATCGACCTGCGACTACAGTTCATCGCCTACAAGGCGCTGGAAAAGGCCGTGCTCAAGTTCGGCGCGCACTCCGGCTCGGCGGTCCTGGTGAACCCGAAGAGCGGGCAGATCCTGGCGATGGCCAACTTCCCCTCCTACAACCCGAACAACCGCGCCAGCTTCGCCCCGGCCTTCATGCGCAACCGCACCCTCACCGATACCTTCGAGCCGGGCTCGGTGATCAAGCCGTTCAGCATGTCGGCGGCGCTGGCCTCCGGCAAGTTCGACGAGAACAGTCAAGTCAGCGTGGCACCGGGCTGGATGACCATCGACGGGCACACCATCCACGACGTCGCCCGGCGCGACGTACTGACCATGACCGGGGTACTGATCAACTCCTCGAACATCGGCATGAGCAAGGTCGCCCTGCAGATCGGGCCCAAGCCGATCCTCGAACAGCTCGGTCGGGTCGGTTTCGGCGCGCCGCTGTCGCTGGGCTTCCCCGGCGAGAACCCGGGCTACCTGCCGTTCCACGAGAAATGGTCGAACATCGCCACCGCCAGCATGTCGTTCGGCTACAGCCTGGCGGTGAACACCGCCGAGCTGGCCCAGGCCTACTCGGTGTTCGCCAACGACGGCAAGCTGGTGCCGCTCAGCCTGCTCCGCGACAACCCGCAGAACCAGGTGCGACAGGCGATGGACCCGCAGATCGCACGGCGCATCCGGGCGATGCTGCAAACCGTGGTGGAAGACCCGAAGGGCGTGGTCCGCGCCCGCGTGCCGGGCTACCACGTGGCGGGCAAGAGCGGCACCGCGCGCAAGGCCTCGGGCCGGGGCTACGCGGACAAGTCCTACCGTTCGCTGTTCGTCGGCATGGCGCCGGCGTCCGACCCGCAACTGGTGCTGGCGGTGATGATCGATTCGCCGACCAGGATCGGCTACTTCGGCGGCCTGGTCTCGGCGCCCACCTTCAGCGACATCATGGCCGGATCGCTACGCGCCCTGGCGATCCCGCCGGACAACCTGCAGGACAGCCCGGCCGTCGCCGACCGCCAGCACCACGGCTGACCGCTGCCTAGCCGTCGTGCTCGCGGCCCTCGGCGTCCAGCCAGTGCGCTCCCGGCCCCTCGGCGGAAAGCTGGTCGCCGGGGTTGCGCAACGGGCAGGCCTGGAGCGACAGGCAGCCGCAACCGATGCAGCCGTCCAGTTGGTCGCGCAACAGCAGCAGCTTGTCGATGCGCTCGGTGAGATCCTCCTTCCACTGCGCCGACAGGCGCGCCCAGTCCGCCGCGGTAGGGCTACGCCCCGCCGGCAGGGTCTGCAGGGCGCGAGCGATCTCCGCGAGGGGAATGCCGACCCGCTGGGCGACCTTGATCACCACCACCCGGCGTAGCGTCTCGCGACTGAAGCGCCGCTGGTTGCCGGCGTTGCGCTGGCTGCTGATCAGCCCCTTGGTTTCGTAGAAATGCAGGGCGGAGACCGCCACGCCGGCACGCCTGGCCAGTTCGCCGACGCTCAGTTCACGAGATGCGCAGGAATTCTTCATGATTGGCTTGACCTCAAGTTTGCTTGAGGTTTTACCCTGGGCCGGCCCTCGACACAAGTCACCCGGAGTAACCCGCCATGCTCATCCCCTCCTCCTACTGCTGCACCGACGATCAGTGCCCGGCCGCTAGCGAGCGGTCGCCGTGCTACGCGCAACTCATCGATATCGAGGTGGAACCCGCCAGCCAGTTGTCGCTGGCGCTGGAACAGAACGCGCACCTGCAACGCCTGGAACGCTGCTTCAGGAACTGCCCGGGCTACCTGTCCGCCAGCCTGCACCCCAGCGAGGACGGCCAGCACGTGCTGAACTACACCTGCTGGCGTTCACGCGAGGACTGCGAACGCGCCTGGCAGGCCCGGGAGGACGCGCAAGGCCCGCTGAGCGCGGGCGTCTGGCGGCTGGCGGCTGGGGGCGAAAAGCGTGCGTTTCGAGACCTTCCTGGTCGACGCCGAGGGCTGCTGAGCCCGCCGGCGCCGACGGCCCGTCTCAGAAGGACTTCTGCAGGGAGGCCATGTCGATCACGAAGCGATACTTCACGTCGCTGGCCAGCATCCGCTCGTAGGCCTGGTTGATCTGCTGGATCTCGATCATCTCGATGTCGCAGGCGATCCCGTGGGCCGCGCAGAAATCCAGCATTTCCTGGGTCTCGGCGATGCCGCCGATGGCCGAGCCGGCGATCGAGCGGCGTCCCATCACCAGTTGCGCACCGTGCACCGCCGGCTCCAGCGGCTCGAGCAGGCCGACCAGTACGAGGGTGCCGTCGCGCTTGAGGGTCGCCAGATAGGGATTGAGGTCGTGCTGGTGCGGCACGGTGTCCAGGATCAGGTCGAAGCGTCCGGCGACGGCGGCCATCCGCTGTGGGTCGGTGGAAAGGATCACCTGGTCGGCGCCGAGCCGCCGCGCTTCCTCTTCCTTGCCCGGCGAGCGGGTGAACAGGGCCACCTCGGCACCGAGCGCCCTGGCGAACTTCAGGCCCATGTGACCGAGGCCGCCCAGGCCGACCACCGCCACCCGGCTGCCGGGACCGACCTTCCAGTGACGCAGTGGCGAGTAGGACGTGATCCCGGCGCACAGCAGCGGCGCCGCCGCCTTCGGATCGAGCCCCTGGGGAATGCGCAGGACGAACCTGGCCGAGACCACGATGCGCTCCGAGTAGCCGCCGAAGGTCGGCAGGCCGTCGTGGCGGTCGCGGCCGTTGTAGGTCAGAGTCGGGTATTCCGCGCAATACTGCTCCAGGCCCTCGGAGCAGGCGGCGCAGTGCCGGCAGGAGTCGACCATGCAGCCGACGCCGACCAGTTCGCCGACCGCGAAACCGCTCACCGCCTCGCCGACGCTGGCGACCCGGCCGATGATCTCGTGGCCCGGCACCAGCGGGTACAGGCTGTTGTGCCATTCGTTGCGCGCCTGATGGAGGTCCGAGTGGCAGACGCCGCAGTAGAGGATGTCGATCACCAGGTCGTCGGCGCGCGGCGCGCGGCGTTCGAAGCGATGGGCGGTCAGCGGGGTGCTGGCGGACTGGGCGGCGTAGCCGCGGATCTGTAGGGTCATCGGTGTGTCCTCTTCGCAGGATGGCGGGCCGCGACGGCTTGCTGGCGGCGGTCCGTTCGGGGGGCAATTGTTCGCCGGATGGGCGCCGCCGCAGAATGTCCATTCCTGTCGAAGCCTTGCCCATTCGTGCCGATGTTGCGTGCCGCCACTGCCCAGGCGCGCACAGGGTTGCTACGTTTGCCTCCCCTCCTGGAGAAACAGCCAAGGCATGAGCACTACTTCCACCGACATGGCGTCGCTGATCGCCACCCTGCAAGACGAACCGGGTTTCGACGCCACCCGCATCCCCGGGGTTCGCCTGATGCGCGCCGAACAGGCCTATCCGCGCAGCCCGGTGTTCTATGAGCCGCGCATCTGCATCCTCGCCCAGGGCCAGAAGATCGGTTTCCTCGGCGGCGAAACCTACCGCTACGACGCCGAACGCTACCTGGTGATGTCGGTGCCCCTGCCGTTCGAATGCGAAACCCACGCCTCCGCCGCCGAACCCTTGCTGGGAGTGAGCGTCGACGTGGATATCGGCACCTTGAAGGAACTGCTGCTACAGATGGAAGAGGCTCCCGGCAGCGACGACGACAATGAGCTGGCACCCAGCGCGCCGATGGCTTCGGTACCGCTGGACGCGGGGATGGCCGATGCGGTGATGCGCCTGCTGGGCTGCCTGCAGAGCCCGCTGGACAGCCATATCCTCGGCCCGCAACTGGTCCGCGAGATCATCTTCCGCGCCCTGCGCAGCGAGCAGGGCAACGCCCTGCGTGCGGTGGCCGGCCGGCACAGCGGCTACGGGCGCATGGCCAGGGCCCTGCGGCGCATCCACACCGACTACGCCAGTGCGCTGGACATCGACACCCTGGCTCGCGAGGCGAACATGAGCGTGTCGACCTTCCACCACAACTTCAAGGCGATGACCTTCACCTCGCCCCTCCAGTACCTGAAGAGCGTGCGCCTGTACAAGGCCTGGAGCCTGATGGTGCAGGACGGGCTGAACGCCAGTACCGCCGCCAACCAGGTCGGCTACGAGAGTCCCTCGCAGTTCAGCCGCGAGTTCAAGCGCTACTTCGGGCGCACGCCGAGCGAGGAAGTCCAGGCCGCCCGCCGCTAGCCGGCGGGAGCGGGGGCGCTTGCAATACATACGGATATCCGTATATTCAGCTTTCCATATATCCAGGAAGGCCCAGCGATGCCCAGCCCCGCCGAAGTGTTCAAGTGCCTGGCCGACGAGACGCGCGTTCGCGCCACCCTGCTGATCGTCGACCAGGGCGAACTGTGCGTCTGCGAACTGATGTGCGCCCTCGCCGACAGCCAGCCGAAGATCAGCCGCCACCTGGCCCAGTTGCGCAGTGCCGGGCTGCTCCTCGACCGTCGCCAGGGCCAGTGGGTGTATTACCGCCTGAACCCTACGCTGCCGGCCTGGATCCACGAAGTCCTGCAAGTGACCCTGCGGGCCAACGGCGACTGGCTGCAAGCCGACGCAGCGCGCCTGCGCGACATGGACGGCCGCCCGCAGCGCGCCTCCGCCTGCTGCCAATAGCGCGAGCCGCCCCATGCTGATCGCCTTCGCCATCTTCCTGTTCACCCTGGTCCTGGTCATCTGGCAGCCCAGGGGCATCGGCATCGGCTGGAGCGCCAGCATCGGCGCCCTGCTCGCCCTGGCGCTGGGCAGCGTCGCGCCGGGCGACATCCCGACCGTCTGGAACATCGTCTGGAATGCCACCGCCACCTTCATCGCGGTGATCGTCATCAGCCTGCTGCTGGACGAGGCCGGCTTCTTCGAATGGGCCGCGCTGCACGTCGCGCGCTGGGCTGGCGGCGACGGCCGGCGCCTGTTCGCCTTCTGCGTGCTGCTCGGCGCGGCGGTCTCGGCGCTGTTCGCCAACGACGGCGCGGCGCTGATCCTCACGCCCATCGTGATGTCGATGCTGCTGGCCCTGCGCTTCAGCCCGGCGGCGACCCTGGCCTTCGTCATGGCGGCGGGCTTCATCGCCGACAGCGCCAGCCTGCCGCTGGTGGTCTCGAACCTGGTGAACATCGTCTCGGCCGACTACTTCGGGCTCGGCTTCGGCGAGTACGCCGCGGTCATGCTGCCGGTAAACCTGGTGAGCGTCGCGACCTCCCTGCTGGTGCTGTTCCTCTATTTCCGCCGCGACCTGCCGCCGGTCTATGCGCTGGAGCAATTGAAGCCGCCGCGGGCGGCGATCCGCGACCGCGCGACCTTCGTCGTCGGTGGCTGGATGCTGCTGGTCCTGCTCGCCGGGCTGTTCGCCCTGGAGCCGCTGGGCGTCCCCGTCAGCGCGGTGGCCGCGGCCTGTGCGGCGCTGCTGCTGGCGGTGGCCGGGCGCGGGCGGGTGATCTCGACCCGGCGGGTGCTGCGCGAAGCGCCCTGGCAGATCGTGGTCTTCTCGCTGGGCATGTACCTGGTGGTCTACGGCCTGAAGAACGCCGGTCTCACCGACCTCCTGGCGCAGCTCCTGAACCGCCTGGCCGAGCACGGCGTATGGGCGGCCGCGCTGGGTACCGGACTGCTTTCCGCCGCCCTCTCGTCGGTAATGAACAACATGCCCAGCGTGCTGCTCGGCGCCCTGTCGATCCAGGCCAGCGACACCGCCGGCGCGGTGCGCGAAGCGATGATCTACGCCAACGTCATCGGCTGCGACCTGGGTCCGAAGATCACCCCTATCGGCAGCCTGGCGACGCTGCTCTGGCTGCACGTGCTGGCGCGCAAAGGCATGCGCATCACCTGGGGCTACTACTTCAGGGTCGGCGCCCTGCTGACCCTGCCGGTCCTGCTGGCGACCCTTTCGGCCCTGGCCCTGCGCCTGGCCATCTGACGGCCGCCGGCGACGGCGGCAGGAGCATCCCATGCGAGTCCTGTTCATGTGCACGGCCAACAGTTGCCGCAGCATTCTTTCCGAAGCCATGTTCAACCACCTGGCCCCGCCGGGTTTCGAGGCATGCAGCGCCGGCAGCCAGCCCAGCGGGCGGGTGCATCCGCGCAGCCTGGCGACCCTCGAACAGGCCGGCATCGCCACCCACGGCCTGTACAGCAAGGGCAGCGAAGCCTTCGAAGGCGCACCGCCGGACATCGTCATCACCGTTTGCGACGCCGCCGCGGGGGAAGCCTGCCCGCTGTATCTCGGCGCAGCGCTGAAGGCCCATTGGGGCCTGGCCGATCCCTCCGCCCTGGATGGCGACGAAGCCCTGCGGGATGCGGCGTTCCACGCCACCCTGGCACGCATCGAACAGCGTTGCCGAGCCTTCCTCGGCCTGCCCTTCGCTACCCTGGATCGCGACCAGCTCAAGCGTGAGCTGGAGCGCATCGGCTCGCTCTGACCGGAGGAAGCATGTCCGAACAACTACCCAACCTCGATCCCGCGCTGCTCGGCGACCCGCCCCCCGTCTCCGGGCACAGGCCGCGCATCCTCCTGCTCTACGGCTCGACCCGCGAGCGCTCCTTCAGCCGCCTGCTGGTGCTGGAGGCCGCACGCCTGCTCGAACGCTTCGGTGCCGAAACGCGGATTTTCGACCCTTCCGGGCTGCCATTGCCCGATGATGCACCGGTGGAGCATCCCAAGGTCCGCGAGTTGCGCGACCTGGTGCAGTGGTCGGAAGGCCAGGTCTGGTGCTCGCCCGAGCGCCACGGTGCGCTGTCCGCGGTATTCAAGGCGCAGATCGACTGGATTCCCCTGGCACTCGGGGCGGTGCGCCCGACCCAGGGCAAGACCCTGGCGGTGATGCAGGTCTGCGGCGGCTCGCAGTCGTTCAACGTGGTCAACCAGTTGCGCGTGCTGGGTCGCTGGATGCGCATGTTCACCATCCCCAACCAGTCCTCGGTTCCCAAGGCCTACCTGGAGTTCGACGAAGCGGGCCGGATGAAGCCATCGCCCTACTACGACCGGGTGGTCGACGTGATGGAGGAGTTGTTCAAGTTCACCCTGCTCCTGCGCGAGCGCACGGACTTCCTGGTGGACCGCTATTCGGAGCGCAAGGAAAGCGCCGAGCAGCTTTCCGCGCGGGTCGACCAGCGTTCGCTCTGAACCGCGTCCGCCTCACTCGCGCCCCGGCGGATGGCCGAAGCGCGCGCGGTAGGCATGGGTGAAGTTTTCCGGACTGGAGTAACCCAGGCGATAGGCTATCTGCGCGATCTGCCAGCGACCCTCGCGGACCATCTGCCGGCCGATCTCGAGACGCCGGTCGCGGACGTACTGCAACATCGAGCGACCGAACTCGTTCTTGAAAATCCGCCGCAGGGTGGTTTCGCCGACCCCCAGTTGGCGCGCCAGTTCGAGGCTGGCCGGCGGCTCACCGAGGTTCGCCTCCAGCAGGCGGCGCGCTTCATGGGCCAGGTCGCGCTGGGCGCGTGGGGTGCGCGCGCGACGAAGGTCCGCGCCGCCCAGGTAGGCGGCCAGCTCCACCAGCAGGCCCAGGGTCAGGCTCTCTTCGTGCAGGCGTCCGAGGGCGCCGCGGTATGGATTCTGGTAGAGGCGCTCGAACAGGGCGGTGATGGCGCCGCAACGGGACAACTGGGTAAAGCTCGCGCCGTCGCCCTTCAGCCGCGCCAGCGGCCGCAGGGCGCCATCGCCGGTTTCCAGTTCCTCTTCCAGATAGCTGGCGGCGATCCGCAGCCCGCCCAGGCGCACGCGGCTGCCCGCCGGCAGGATATCGAAGGCCTCCATCGGCTCGCCGGTGCCGAGCACCGAAGGACCGCCCAGGTTGTAGAGATAAGGCTCGCCGCCGTCGACGCTGTGCCGCCACTGGCCGTCGAACATCTGCACGATGCACAGGCCTTCCGGCAGCACCTTGTGGGTTCGCAGCGGCTCGGTGAAGCTCAGGTCGCAATCGAAATACTGCATCGACGGGCGCACCGTCCGCGCCTGGTAGTGACCGGTGGCGCTGCCGAGCATTTCGCGCGCGTCGAGGATCTGCGACTGGCTCAGGGGTGAAGGAGCGTCGAAATAGAGCTCCGTGTCGTGGTAGGGATTCCAGCTTTCCATGGCGTAGGTATCGGTGGGACGCAACCATCTGAACCGGTTCAGGCAGCGGCTTTCCAGGATGGTTCCGTGCGCTGATCGAACCGAACCTGTGGGCGACGACGCTTTTCCTGTGAGCGGCGGCCGCCTCGGTTGTTCGTGGCTCGCGCCTGTATTAATAGATGCGCCCCTTTTACATCGCGTTGCCAAAGGGGGCGAGAATGATAGCAAAGTGGACTGCGGCACTGCTGATGGGCGCACTGGCGTGGGGATCTTGCACGGCGCAGGCCGAAGAGGCGCGGCCGCCAGTCGCCGACAAGGTGGTGGCCTACCAGGGCCAGCAGGGGCTCAAGGTCTGGACCCTGCGTATCGGCGAAGCGGCGGCCGGCGAAGCGCTGTTGCAGGTCGAAGGTCTGGACCACGACTGGGACCGCCTGATCCACAAGGTAAAGGTGGAAAAGAGCGCCAGGGACAGTCGCTACTCCACCGAACTGAACGGCAGCAAGTATGTGATCCTGATCGTGCGCGACGGCTGGGGCGAGCTCTACCTGCCCGGCGAACAGCAGACGCGGCAGGTCGCCTATAGCGAGTCGCTGTCGTCCGCAGGCGAGCCCCAGGCATTCCTGACCGACTACCTCGAGCAGAAATAAACGCGGATGAGCCACGATACGCTGCGGGTAAGGCTGCTCGCATTCCTCTTCCTGATTCCCCTGGCGCTCTACGCCTGGTCCGCCGTGCAGGCCTTCCGGGTCGACTCGACCCTGCGCGACGAACAGTTCATGCGCGACTGGAGCGCCTCGGTGCGCAACGACCCGGACGCCGCCGGCGCCATTCCCCGTCACCTGTTCCGTCCGGCCTATGGCGTCGAAGGTCATCTTCACCAGTTCGCCGAAGACGCCGAGGCCATCCGCCGCGACCATCCTTGGCTGGCTCTGCGCGGCTGGCTGGCCGCTATCGGCAAGCTCTGCGCGCTGGCGTCGGCGCTGGTCGCGGCCGCCTTGCTGGCGAGACTGGAATACGACGGGCGCCGCTCGATGCGCTCGCAAGCCTACCTGCTCGGCCACCTCGCGCCGGCCTGGCGGCGCCTCGGTCGACTGGTCCCGCTGCACGCTGGCCTGCTGGTCGCCGCCCTGGCCAGCCAGTTGCTCTACGAAGCGCTGTGGAGCTACAGCCACTGGCACAGCCACGGCTTCGTCGCCCTGCTCTTCTCGCTGCCGCTGTGGCTGCTGTTCCTCGGCGGCCTGCTCATGCTGCGGCGCCTGCGCGGCGAACTGCTGCCGCTGGAGGAACCGGTGCTCCACCTGCTCGGCCGCGAACTCGACCGGGTCGCCGCGCCCGGCCTCTGGCAATGGCTGGGACAGATCGCCGACCGCGCCGGAGCGCCGCTACCGGACCATGTCGTCACCGGCATCGAGCACTGCTACTTCGTCACCCAGGCCAAGGTCCTGCTGGCGCCCCGCGGCATTCCGCTGGAGGGGCGTACCCTGTACATCCCGCTGACCTATGCCTCGGTCATGAGCGAGGCCGAAAGCGCCGCGATCATCGGCCACGAACTGGGCCACTTCGCCGCCGGCGACACCGCCCACGGTGCCTCCCTGTCGCTCCTGCAGCGGCAGGTGCGCCTGCGCATCGAACGCATCGCCGCACCCGAGGATGGGCGTGTCGGCCTGCTCGGCAAGCCGGGCCTGTGGGCCGCGCTGTACTTCCTCGATCGCTTCGAGCGCGCCTACCTGCACTGGAATCGCCGCCAGGAACTGGCCGCCGACAAGGTCGGGGCGCGGGTAGCCGGCGCGCGGGTCTTCGCCATCGCGCTGCTACGCACCTGCGCCCTTGCAGGACTGATCGAACGCCTGCTGGCCAGCCCGCAGACGCGCAACCTGGTGCATGCGCTGACCGACCATCTGCGCGGGAACTCCCTGGAACTGGACGAACACGACAGCGCTCGCCGCCTGGAACACCCCTTCGACAGTCACCCGCCGACCTACCAGCGGATCGCGGACCTTTCCCTGGCGCTCGACGACGATCTGCTGCGACAGGCAAGGCGCATCGTCAGCGCCGACGACACGCAGTGGCTCAACCGCCTGCTCGATGCAGGCCACGGGGAAAGCCGGTGATCCCGCCGGGCGCGCAAACGCCCTGCCCCGCCGGGACAAGGGGCGACGAAGCCACGCAGTTGCGGCGCTTCGTCGCCAGCGTCCCCAACCGGATAAGCATCGGCGCCGCCCGTGGCGCGGCGCCGCTGTCCGCCCTGCTCGGCCTGCTGCTGCTCGGCGGCGCCTGGACCTTGCGCGACCACCCCGGTCCCGGCCATGAGGCGGCGGCGCTGTGCCTGCTGGCGGCGGCCGCCCTCCTCATGTGCCTGGCCTGCCTGCAGCGCAACGCCAGGAGCGCGCCGTTCCTCGTCCTCGGCCAGGGGCGCCTGCGCGCCCGCAGCCTGTCGGCGCCGCTGGACCTGCTGGAGGTCGCCGACCTGCGCCTGGAGGACGGGGTCTGGTTCTCCGCGATAGTCCTCGAACTGCACGGCAAGGCGCTACCGGCACCATCCACGCGCCCGCTCGATCCGTTCGCCGCGCGTGCCGTCAGCGAATGCCGGGACGGCCCACGGGTTCGCCTGCTGTCCCCCGGCTGGCGCCTCAACGGTCGCAACCTGTCGCTACTGGAAGCCGCGGAGGTCATCGACCTCTACCTGGACATCGCCCGCGCCCAGGCCCGGCTCCGCCAACTGGGCGAGATCCCGCCCAGTGCTTCCTCTTCACTCCCAACTCCAAGGATATTTCCATGAGCAACCAGGAACCCCGGGACCTCGTCTCCAACCTCGCCGAAACCCTCGGTGCCGAACACGAAGAGCTGAACCAGGCGAAGACCGCCGAGGTCATCGCCCACCTGGAGCGGGTGATCGCCAACGTACCGCCGGCCACCGAGTTCACCAATACCCGCAAGTACGTGGTGCTGGGTCCGCTGCTGAGCATCGTGCCCTTCATCATGACCGGCATGTGGTTCTCCCAGGGCAAGCCGGGGGTCGGCGTCGTCGGCTTGCTGCTCGGCCTGTTCGGGCTGTTCCTCGGCTACCAGCATCGCAACTCCGGCAAGACCCCCTTCATGCGCCTGACCCGTACCCAGCTCTGGGCCGACAGCCTGTCGGCTCCGGTCGAGCTGGCCGACGTCATCGATTTCAGCGTCAAGGCCGACATGCTGCAAACCACCCAGACCCTCCACCTGCGGCCCGAAACGCCGCTGCCGACCCATCGCGCCGTACGCCAGGTGTTCGCCTCCCAGGCCATGGCCTTCAAAGGCAAGGACCCGCGCATCACCATCATGTCGGCCGGCCTGCAGAGCGATGGCAAGAAGCTGGACTGCGACGACATGGCGGCGATCCTCGACGCCTACATCCAGGCCGCCCACGCCCAGCGCTACCTGCAACAACTGCGCAGCCAGGGCTGAGTGAAGGGCACGGTCCATCCGCGAAGGCTGCTGCTTTGCCTGGTGCTGGTTCCAGCGCTGCTGGCGGGGCTCGGCGCCTGGCAGTCCTGGCGCGCCGAGCAGCAGGCCGAGCGACTGGGCGCCGCGCAGCAGCGGGTCGAGCGCGCGCTCGCCGAAGCGCGGGCGCTGCCGCCGAGGGCCAGCGTCCGGGTGGACGGCCGGGCCTATGTGCGCGACCTGGCCCTGGCGCGGCTCGACGAGCAACTCGCCGACACACGAAGCGCACAGCGCCTGAATCGCTTCGCCGCCGTCCTCGCCGATAGCGGAGCCTGCCTGGCGGCGCTGGTCGCCGTATTGGGAGCCGTCTCCCTGGCCGGCATCGCCGGCGCCGCACGCAGCGCACTGCGCTCGCGTCGCTGCCTGCTCCTGTGGTTCGAGCTGGGCCGACGCCTGCTGCCCTGCCTGCTCCTCGCCCAGATCGGCCTGCTCGCCCTGGCCCTGGCCTGTGCCGGAACGTTCGAGATCCTCGGGCTGTGGCGGGTCGGCCAGGTTCCGGTCAGCGAAGGACGCACCCAACTGAGCGTGGCGCTGATCCTTCTCGGCCTGCTGGCGTCGGCGTGGCAAATGCTGGCGAAGATCAGCCGCTTGCGCCTGCGCCCGGCGCCGGCCCTGGATGTCATCGGCCGCCGGCTGGGCGAAGAGGATGCACCGGAACTCTGGACGCTACTGCGCGAGCTGGCGGCGCGCCTCGACACGCCAGCCCCGCAGCACCTGTTGGTAGGTCTCTGCGACGGCTTCTACGTGACCGCCAACCGCGTCTGCCTGCAACCTTCCGGCGAGCATCTGGAAGGACGCAGCCTATACCTCTCGCTACCGTTGCTGGGCCTGCTGGACCGCGCCGAACTGAGTGCAGTGATCGCTCACGAACTGGCCCACTTCGCCGGCCGCGACGCCCATTACAGCCTGCGCTTCCTGCCGATCTACCAGGGCGCCGCGAGCCAACTGGCCGCCATCGAGGAGCAGGAAGCCAACGTCTTCGAACGTGCGGCACTGGAACCGGCGCGACTGTTGGCCGGGTACTTCCTCGAACGTTTCGGCCTCGCCGTGAACCACTGGAGCCGCCTGCGCGAATTCGCCGCCGACCGCCGCGCCGCACAACTGGCCGGTGCGCCGGCGATGGCCTCGGCCCTGCTGCGCAGCGCGGCGGCCGGCGCGCCGATACGGGCGTTCCTCGAACACTGCCTGCTCGCTCCGGCGCGCGCGCCGGACAACCTGGTGGACGCCATCCACGTCTACCTGGGCCAGTCCGGCCTGGAAGCACCGGCCCCCGGGGCGGAGGGACTCCAGGTCCATCCGCAGGATACCCACCCTCCGCTGGGCCTGCGCTGCACGGCGCTGGGAGAGAGCTTCGAACGCACCTGGGCCGGGACCGCCGGCCGGGCCGTTCCGACACGACCGCCGAGCCAGGCGCTGGGCGTCTGGTTCGGCGCCCCCCTGGCGTTGAGCCGAGCGCTCAGCGCCGACCTGCTCGGCAAGACCTGTGAGAATCCCCATGCAAGAAACTGACGAAACCCTCGACGAATTGCCGCCGCTGGAAGCCCGCTGCGAGATCCGCGAGGTCTCGCGGGGCACCGCCTGCGTTGCCCTGCTCGCTGGCCTGGTGGCTGGCGCCACCGGTCTCTGGCTCGCTTCGCTGCCCAACGCCTGGCGCCTGGCCAGTGGCCAATGGCTGTTCTGGCTGCCAGCCGCGCTGCTGCTGGGCGGCGGCCTGTACGCCTGCCTGGCGGGCGTGTTCCTCTACCGGCGCCACGGCCAGGTCGCGCTCACCCTGACGCCGGAGAGCATCGCCTTCGCCAACGCGCCGCAGGTGCCGATGTACACCTTCCAGTCGCTGGAGATCGAGCGCGGGCGCTGGCTGGAACTCACCTTCGCGACCACCTTCGACTGCACGGCGCCGAGCTTCGACAACCATGCCCGTTTCGACCCGCGGGCTTTCGCCCGCCCCGAAGCCCGCGCGGTGGCCGGCGGCAAGCGGGTCAAGCTGGCGCTGTGCGGCGCCGCGCTGAACGGCCAGAAAATGGAGCTGGAGCCGCTCGCACGACTGATCTACCGGTACATCCTCGCCGGCCATCGCCAGCGCGCCCTGCAACATCATCGCGCGCCCGGGAGCGACGGCAGCGGGGCCTGAAGCGAGCAACGCTCAGGCTGCGCGCTGGCGTTGCCAGTCCACCGCGGCTTTCAGGCGCGCCACCACCTTGCGCACGAAGAGCGGGTCGTCCGCCACGCAGAGCTCCGCGCTGACCCACTCCGGCCAGCCGGTTCCCTGGCGCTCGCGAGCCCCCAGCAGGCGCTCGACTTCGTCGCGCACGGCGCGCTCCAGGCGTTCGCTGGCACGATTGCGGGACAGGTGGAGGCGCAGGCAGGCCTGTTTCTCGCGCTCCAGGGCGTGGCGTCGGGACAGCGGCAGTTCGGCAAGGTTGTGGCTCATGATCGGTGCTCCTTGTCGCGCAGGCAGGCGATTTCCGATTACTGTACATTCATACAGTAATCGGAATTGACGACGCTGACAAGGGCTGGCCGGGTAGCGCGAACAAGCGCATCCGGCACTTCAGAACTGGTATTCGACCCCGGCTCCCGCGTACCAGGACAGCCCGGGGGCCGCTTCGTAGTAACGCCGGTTGCCGTCGCCGACGATGACCGAGCCGACGTACTGGCGGTCGAACAGGTTGTCCAGGCGCACCAGCTGGTGGAAGGTCCAGGCCCCCAGGCGCTGTTCGAAGCGGGTGCGCCAGTTGAATACCGCATAGCTCGGCGCGGCCTTTTCGCTGTTGCTGTCCTCGACGTAGACCTGGCTGCGGTACATGCCTTCCCAGCCCATGCTGATGCCCTCCGCGGGCTTCCACACCAGTTCGCCGAACAGGCTGCTTTCCGGCACGCCCGGCAGGTGCTTGCCCTTGCCGATGGTCTTGCCGCCGGCCTCGAAATCCGAATCGTAGGTGGCGGATAGCCGGGTATAGGCCAGGTTGGCGTTCCAGTGCTCGCTCAGTTCGCTCTCCAGGCCCAGTTCGAAGCCGCGACGCAGGGTCTTGCCGGCGTTCTGGTAGCTGGTGCGACCGCCGAGGGAGCTGGCGACGACGATCTCGTCCTCGGTGCGGATCTGGAAGATCGCCGCGTTGACCCGCGTATTGCCCCACAGGCGCGCCTTCAGCCCGGCTTCGTACTGGCTGCTGGTGGCTGGCTTGAGGCCGAAGTTGAAGACGTCCGGCGCGTTCGCCGCCACCGGCGCATAGGCCATCTCCGCCTGGGTCGGAGTCTCGAAGCCCTTGCCGGCGCTGAGGTAGCCGTGCAGGTCGGGGGTGAAGGCGTACATCACCGAGAACGACGGGGTGTTCTTCCGGTAGCGCCGCGAGCCGCTGGCATCGCCGTTGCTCAGGTAGCGGTCGTCGACCTCCATCTTCATGGTGCTGTGGCGCACCCCGGCCTGCAGGGTCCAGGCGTCGATGGCCCAGCTCGCCTGCAGGTAGGGATCGAGGCTGGTGGCGGTGTCCACCTCGTCGCGGCGCAACTTGCCCTTCACGCCGAGCTGGTCGCCGTTGAAGTTCTGGTAGCCGCGACGGTCGTCGCGGCTCTGGTCGTAGTCGAGGCCGACGGTCAGGTTCAGCTCGCCCGGCGCCTGGCTTACCGGTTGCAGCCAGCGCACGGTGCCACCGTGGAAGTCGCGGTCGAAGTCGATCACCGCGCCGTTTCTCTGGCAACGCGGATTACTCTCGCATCCTATCTGCTTGGGTATCGCCTGATACTGCACGACACTGCGCTTGCCCACGTAGGCGTTGACCTGCAAGGTCGCCTCGCCGAAGTAGCGCTCGTAGTTCATCCCGGCCTGCTGGTGGTCGATGCTCTTGCGCGTGTCGTACAGCTCGGCGTTGGCGGTGACGGAGCGCGGGTCGTGCTTGTAGGCGTCCCAGGTCTGCCCCAGCGGATCTTCAGTGTCGTTCTGTTCCAGGCTGCTGTAGATCAGCGCCAGGCGGCTGTCGGCGTCGGGCCTGAAGTTGAGCTTGGCGAAGGTCTGGTCGCGGCGCGCGGCGCTGTGGTCGCGGTAGCCGTCGGTGTCCATCCGCGAGGCATCCACCAGGAAACCGACCCCGTCGCCCTCGCCTTCCGTGTACAGGTGGTTGCGGCTCAGGCCATCGCTGCCGACGGTGGCTTCCGCGCCGACCCGCGGGGCGCCCTGGCCGTCGCGGGAGAACATCTGGATCACCCCGCCGGCGTTGCTGCCGTAGATCGTCGAGGCCGGCCCGCGCAGTACCTCGATGCGCTCGGCGACGTCGAGGTTGAGGGTCGCGGCCTGGCCCTGGCCATCCGGCGTACTGGCCGGGATGCCGTCGGCGAGCAGCTTCAGCCCGCGGATACCGAAGGCCGAGCGGGCGCCGTAGCCGCGCGAGGAGATTTGCAGGTCCTGGGCGTAGTTCTGGCGGTTCTGCACCACCAGGCCAGGTACCCGCGGCAGGACTTCGGAGAGGTTGATGCCGAGCTGGCCGTCGGCGATCTGCCGACGCTCGATGCTATCCACCGAGAACGGCAGGTCGAAGGTGTCGCTGGGGTTGTAGCTGCCGGTCACCACCATGGGTTCGAGGCTGCGTCGCTCCTCGCCCTGGACGGCGCAGGCGATGGCCAGGCCGCAGAGCGCCAGGGAGCCGGGCAACAGGTGGGAGACGAAGCTGGGTCGGGGTCGGGACGGCATGCAGGGTTCCGCGGGTCGCAAGGTATCGAAGGGGCTTTGCCAAGGGCGGGAACGCGCCTCCCCTTGGCAAAGCCCCTTCCGGGCCGAGGCCCGGAAGGCCGGGAGCCGGCTGTGGGCTCCCGGTGGGCGGGTCATTGCCTGGGCAGGGCGTAGGCGATGATGTAGTCGCCCATGCGGGTACCGAAGGAGCCGTGTCCGCCAGCGACGATCAGCACGTACTGGCGACCGTCCTTGCCGGTGTAGCTCATCGGCGTGGCCTGGCCGCCGGCCGGCAGGCGCGCCTGCCAGAGCTGCTTGCCGTCCTTCACGTCGTAGGCGCGCAGGTACTGGTCGAGCGTGCCGCTGAGGAAGGCCACGCCGCCGGCGGTGGTGATCGAGCCGCCCATGCTCGGTACGCCGACGGTGAGGCCGATCGGCACCGGGGTGTTGTCGCGGCTGGTGCCGTTCTTGTGCTGCCAGACGACCTTGGCGGTGGTCAGGTCGATACCCGCCACGTCACCCCAGGACGGCGCCTGGCACGGCAGGCCGATGGGCGACATGAACGGATGCATGATCACCGCGTAGGGCGCGCCGGTGTTCGGCTGCACGCCGCTGGTCTCGCCCTCGCGCTTGCTTCCGCTGGGCACCTTGTCGCGCGGCACCATCTGCGAGACGAAGGCCATGTAGTTGGGGCTGGTGAAGAGGATCTGGCGCACCGGGTCGACCGACACCCCGCCCCAGTTGAACACTCCGACGTTGCCCGGATAGATCAGGCTGCCCTGCTCCGACGGCGGGGTGTACTGGCCCTCGTAGCGCAGCGAGCGGAACTGGATGCGGCAGAGCATCTGGTCGAACGGGCTGCTGCCCCACATGTCGCGCTCGGTCAGCGGCGGGCGCAGCAGGTTGAGGTCGGAACGCGCCTGGGTCGGCGCGGTATGGTCGCCCTCCACCGCGCCCTGCGGCGCCGGCACTTCGCGGATCGGCACGATCGGCGTGCCGTCGCGGCGGTCCAGCACGTACAGGCTGCCCTGCTTGGTCGGCGCGATCAGCGCCGGCTTGACGCCATCGGCGGTCTTCAGGTCGAGCAGGGTCGGCTGGCTGCCGACGTCCATGTCCCACAGGTCGTGGTGGGTGAACTGGTAGTTCCAGCGCAGCTTGCCGGTGTTCAGGTCGAGGGCCACCAGGCCGGCGCTGAACTTCTCGGCACCGGGGGTGCGGTTGCCGCCCCACTGGTCGGGCATCTGGTTGCCCAGCGGCAGGTAGACCTGGCCGAGCTTCTCGTCGACGCTGGCCAGCGACCACATGTTCGGCGAGTTGCGGGTATAGAACTTGCCGGGAGCCAGGGGCTCGGTCTCGTCCGGGTTGCCGCTGTCCCAGTTCCACACCAGCTTGCCGTCGTGCACGTCGAAGGCGCGGATCACCCCGGACGGCTCGTTGGTCGACTCGTTGTCGGTGACGTGGCCGCCGATGATCACCAGATTGCGGGTGACCGCCGCCGGCGAGGTGGAGTAGTAGCCGCCCGGGGTGAACGGACCGATGCCGGCCGTCAGGTCGACCGCGCCCTTGACCCCGAAGTCCTCGCAGACCTTGCCGTTGTCGGCGTTGATCGCGATCAGGCGGGCGTCGGCGGTGGGCAGGAACAGGCGCCGCGGACAACTGGCGGCGACCGCCTTGCCGGCCTCGGAGAGCGCGGCCGGCGGCGCGCCGACGTCGCTCCTGGCGTACTGCTCTTCGTCGTAGTAGGAGACGCCACGGCAAGTCATGTGGGCGAAGCCCTTGAAGCCTACCGGGCTCTGGATCTGCGGATCGAAGCGCCAGATTTCCGCGCCGGTGTCCGGGTCGAGGGCCAGCACCTTGCTGTGCGCGGTGCAGGCGTAGAGCATGCCGTTGACCTTCAGCGGGGTGTTCTCGTTGGTCAGTTCGAGCGGATCGTCGGCGGTCGGCAGGTCGCCGGTACGGATGCGCCAGGCTTCCTCGAGCTGGCCGACGTTGGCCGGGGTGATCTGCTTCAACGGCGAGTAGCGGTCGCCGAACTCGGTGCGCCCGTAGGCCTGCCAGTCGCCGTCCGGCATCGCCGGGGCGGTGCTGGTCATGCCGCTGTCGCGGTCGATGCGACCGACGATCTGCCCCGGATTGGTGAACTGGCTGCCCACCGCGGCGGCGCCGGCCAGGACCACCGCCACGCCCAGCGCCGCGGTGCCCAGCGGCGCCGGACCGTCGGCCAGCAGCGGGCGGCGGAACCAGGGTAGCCAGAGCAGCAGGCCGAAGACGAACCACAGAGCCAGGCGCGGCACCAGTTGCCACCAGTCCAGGCCGACTTCCCACAGCGCCCAGACGGTGCTGGCGAACAGCACCAGAGCGTACAGGCCTAGCGCCGCACGCTTGCCCAGCAGCAGCAACAGTCCGCTCAGGGCCAGGCCGATGCCGGCCAGCAGGTAGTACAGCGAGCCGCCCAGGCTCGCCAGCTTGATGCCGCCGGCCAGCAGCGCCAGGCCGGACAGCAGGATCAACAGGCCGAGCAGGCTCGGCAGCAGGCGCGATCGACTGCGGTTACCTTCGCTCATCGTCCGGTACTCCCTTCGGGGTTGATGACAGGCATTGCTTACTCTCCTATTACGTTCTGCACGCCGGGCTGTTCAGCCCGCCGCGCCGCGTTGGGCGGCGCTGAAGAAATGGCCGCTGGCCATGACCGAATCGCGGTTGTCCGAAGCAACAGCCTAGAACACCGTCTGGATCTTGATCCCCGCCACC
>NZ_KV819825.1:0-6892 GCF_001815235.1 Pseudomonas sp. HMSC065H01
CCCGGGCGGCTACGACCCGGTTCCGGAGCGCCAGGAACAGGCGTGCGCCTGCCACAGAACGGCAAAGCCCGGCAAATGAAGCCGGCGAAAAGATCGCAACGGCGACATCCCGCACATAACCGGACCCGCCGGTCGACATGCGGAATTGATAAAACCTATCATTCAGGGTCCATCTCCCCGGCTATCGCCCGGCGTCCCCATGCGCCAGGCGACGCCTGGGAGCTCCGCTCAAACGTTTCATCCTGAGGCACCGATGCCCCGTCATCCCTTCTCCCCTTCCTTCCTCGCCGCCAGCGTCTTCTGCGCCGCCACCCCGGCCCTCGCCGCGCTGCAACCGATCGCCGAGGCGCCGCTGGCCGGCGAAACCGAGTTCCGCTGCCAGTTCAACGCCGACAACAGCACCGATTGCGTGAGCACCTACAGCTTCACCATCCTCAAGCCGAGCGGCCGCGAGATGCTCTCGCGCATCGATCGCAGCTACGCGGAGACCGACAGCCTGATCGTGGAGAAGGCCGAGCTGACCCAGCCCGGCGGCAAGCCGGTGCCGCTGGACCAGTCGCAGATCGATACGCGCACCGCGCCGAACCCGGACCAGGGCTTCCTGCGCGAACGTCAGACCTCCCTGGCGTTCCCCAACCTGCGCGTCGGCACCCGCATCAGCTACACCCTGCGCGAGCACTTCACCGCCAAGCCGCTGAGCACCCAGTTCCACTACATTCTCAGCCGCCCACCGATGCCGGTGCGCGACGACCGCTTCGTCGCCGAGTTCAAGGCCGAGCGGCCGATCTTCGTGCGCAGCGAGCTGATGGACGCCTATCGCATCGAACAGAGCGCCGACAAGAAGACCCTCAAGGTCAGCCTGAAAAAGCCGCAATACACCAACTACATCAACGAAGCCGGCAACGCCTACCTGCGCCATACCCCGCGCCTGGAGCTGGGCAGTTCGCTGGACCTGCAGGACAACTTCGGCCCGTTCGCCGCGCGCTACAACGAGATCCTCGCCGCGGAGCTGCCCAAGGGCGCCGCGGCGGCCGTCGCCGCGGTGAAGGGCAAGCCGGCCCGCGAGCAGGTCGCCGGCCTGATGCAGTACATCAACGACACCTACCGCTACCTGGGCGACTGGCGCGCCAGCGAGCGCGGCTACGTGCCCTTCTCCCTGGCGGAGATCGAGCGCAATGGCTACGGCGACTGCAAGGACCTGGCGATCCTCCTCGCCGCCATGCTCAAGGCCACCGGGATCAAGGCCGAACCGACCCTGGTCAGCCGCGGCGACGTGGTCTGGGACCTGCTGGTGCCCGGCATGTACGCGCCGAACCATGCCATCGTCCGCGCCGAGGTGGACGGCAAGACCTGGTGGCTGGACCCGACCAACCCGGTGTTCGCTCCCGGCCGCACCATGCCCGACATCCAGCAGCGCTGGGCGCTGGTGCTGGGCGCCGACGGCAAGGTGCGGCGCGACGAGATTCCGCTGGAAGCGCCCGGCGACACCCTGCGCGTGACCCGCAGCGAGCATTACACCCATGACGGCGAAGCCCGGGTCGAGTCGCGCGTGGAGCTTTCCAACGCGCCGCTGATGCAGCTCAGCGTCGCCGATCGCCAGCGCGGCCGCACCAGCACCGACCAGGAGCTGTGCCGCAACTTCGCCAAGGAAGGCAGCGACTGCGTGCTGGAGCGCGACGACAGCCAGTTCGTGCTGCCGCCCAGCTATACGATCAGTGCCAGGCTTACCGACCGCCGCGCCCTCGACCGGCTCGGCGGAGAGTATTTCTACAACCGCCAGGACCTGGCCAGCCAGTGGGATGCCTTCGCCAAGTACCGTAGCGAAGGCCAGTTGGCCGAGCTGTACCTGGGCGAACCGCAGATCACGTCCTACGACATCAGCCTGTCCGGCGGCAAGACTGACGAGCCGGCGCACAGTTGCGAGATCCGCAGTCCCTGGTTCGACATCGACCTGCAGGCCGAACCGGCCAAGGATGGCGGCTACCACTATCGTTATCGGGAAGTGCAGAAGACCAGTTGGCTCAACCACGACGAGATCAACAGCGCCGAGTTCGGCAAGCTGATCGAGCAGAGCCGCGGTTGCGTCGAGCAACTGCGCCTGGTGGTCAAGCTGGACAAGCGTCCCTGAGCGACCCGCGCCCGCTCCGGCGGGCGCGTCCAGCCGCACCAGCGGGCGATCCTTCTACTCGCCCGCGCAGCCCTCCAGGCCGAGCGCCTGTTCATAGAAACGCGCCATGCGCTCCGGGTCGGCGACGTACGCCAGCATTCCGCTGGCGAGCCTGTCGCCTACACCTGCCAATCGAGCCGCAGCCCGGATTCGAACGTACGCCTCTCGCCGCTCAGCGGGTCGTCGAAGCGCAGCCCCCTGGCCAGCAGCTTGAGCGGCCGCAGGTAGTCGTCGGGGCTGCCCTCGGCGTCCAGCAGCTCGGGATAGAACCCATCGTTCTGGATACCCGCGCCGAGTGCCGCGAGGTGCACGCGCAGCTGGTGCTTCTTGCCGGTCACCGGATACAGCCGGTAGCGCCACCAGCGGCCGTTGCGCTCGACGACCTCGATGCGCGTCTCGCTGTTCGGCTCGCCCTCGCCTTCGCGCATGCGGAAGAACGGCTCGCCGGGCACCAGGCGGGTCCTGCGCAGCAACGGGAAGTCCAGTTGCGGCAAGGCCGGAGCGATCGCTTCGTAGCACTTGTCGATGCGCCGCTCGCGGAACAGCGCCTGGTAGCGCCCGCGGCTGCCGGGATTGGTCGAGAACAGCACCAGCCCGGCGGTATGCCGGTCGATCCGGTGCAGCGGCACCAGGTCTCGATTGCCGGTGCTGCGGGCCAGCCGCGCCAGGAGCGTCTGCTCGACGTAGCCGCCGGCCGGCATCACCGGCAGGAAGTGCGGCTTGTCCGCCACCAGCAGATGCTCGTCGCGGTACAGGATGCGCGCCTCGAAAGGAATCGGTGCCTCCACCGGCAACTCGCGGAAGTAGTGCACACGCAGGCCTTCGCGATATGCCGCCTGCGGGCCCAGCGCACGCCCCTCGGCGTCCAGCACCCGGCCCCGCTGCATGCGCGCCAGCCAGGTGTCACGGTCGATGGCCGGGAAACGCGCGCAGAGACAGTCGAGCACGGTGCTCCAGGGACCGGCCGGCAGATGCAGGGTGCTGGCGCGGAGACTGGCATCGGGCAAGGAAGGAGACGACATGCGGCAACTCGGGAAGGACGGGCGACCATTAGGCCGCAGCGCGGCGCACAGGTCAAAGCACGCCGGGGCGAAACGAAGAAACCGCCCGAAGGCGGTTTTTTCCGTGACCCAGGGATCGAATCAGGCGGCGCTCGCCTTGCGCTCTTCCGCCTCGCAGGCGGCTGCGGTGAACAGCACGTCGGTCGAGGAGTTCAGCGCGGTCTCCGCGGAGTCCTGGAGGATCGCGATGATGAAGCCTACCGCCACCACCTGCATCGCCACCTCGCTGGGAATCCCGAACAGGCTGCAGGCCAGCGGGATCAGCAGCAGCGAACCGCCGGCCACGCCGGACGCGCCGCAGGCGCAGATCGACGCCACCACGCTGAGCAGGATCGCGGTCGGTACGTCCACGGCGATGCCCAGGGTATGCACCGCTGCCAGGGTCAGCACGGTGATGGTGATCGCCGCGCCAGCCATGTTGATGGTCGCGCCCAGCGGGATCGATACCGAATAGGTGTCTTCGTGCAGGCCAAGGCGCTCGCAGAGCTGCAGGTTGACCGGGATATTGGCTGCCGAGCTGCGGGTGAAGAACGCGGTCATGCCGCTTTCGCGCAGGCAGGTCAGCACCAGCGGATAGGGATTGCGGCGGATCTTCAGGAACACGATCAGCGGGTTGACCACGAAGGCCACGAACAGCATGCAGCCGAGCAACACCACCAGCAGGTGGGCATAGCCTTTCAGGGCCTCGACGCCGGACTCGGCGAAGGTCGAG
Source organism: Pseudomonas sp. HMSC065H01 (assembly GCF_001815235.1). NCBI lineage: Bacteria > Pseudomonadati > Pseudomonadota > Gammaproteobacteria > Pseudomonadales > Pseudomonadaceae > Pseudomonas > Pseudomonas sp. HMSC065H01. The sequence goes on from NZ_KV819825.1 coordinate 3,941, forward strand.
GCGACCAGGCCGAAGATGCCCAGCGGGGCGAAGCGAATCACCACCTTGACGATCAGCGAGACGCCGTTGGACAGCTCGGAGAGCAGGTTGCGGGTGGTATCGCTGGCGTGGCGGAAGGCGATGCCGAGGCCGATGGCCCAGGCCAGGATGCCGATGAAGTTGGCCGAGATCAGGGCGTTGACCGGGTTGTCCACCACGCTCAGCAGCAGGGACTGGAGCACCTCGGCGATGCCGCCCGGAGGCGACATCTCGCCCGGATGGCTGGCCAGCACCAGGCTCGAGGGGAAGGCGAAGCTGGCGATCACCGCCACCACCGCGGCGCTGAAGGTGCCGACCAGGTACAGCAGCAGGATCGGCCGGATATGGGTCTGCTGGCCTTGCTTGTGGTTGGCGATGGATGCCATCACCAGGACGAACACCAGTACCGGCGCGACGGCCTTCAGCGCGGAAACGAAGACCTTGCCGATGAAGCCGACCTTGAGCGCGGCGGCCGGGAAGAAGCTGGCGAGCAGCAGGCCGGCGATCAGGCCGACGATGATCTGGCCCACCAGGCTGGTACGCGTCAGCAGATGAAGCAGGGGACGTTCAGGGTATGTCATGCAGATTTCTACTCTTATAGGTGTGTCGAAGGCCGGCCCAGGCAGCTTCCATGCCGAACGACCCTGTGCCGTTCCGCCCCCGCGAAGGGATGGTTCGAGCGAGCCGGGTAGTCTAGGGAAGGACGCGCAGCACCACAGGAAACACCGACCAGCGGATACCGGGCTCCCCCGCCACGGCCATCGAACCGGATCGGGACGGCGTGGATTCTAGCCGTGTCTGCGCTTTTTGGGGGCGTCCAATTCTGTCTGGATTCGGACATGTCGTCGCAGGCGCATTGCCAGCCGGGAGGCCGGAAATCCCTGTGAAAAGGAGGGAAAACGCGAAATTCGCTGTCTGCAGATAGCCAAAGCCCGCCATGAGGCGGGCTTCAGATGGGGGGCTAGTCCGTTAGCCATGGGTCCATGATTGACCCGTCACCGTGAAAATTTCGTGAAGATTACCAATCTTTTTCCTTCACATTTCCGCTGAATCCATTCACCGCTCGCCTCACTGGGTCGGGCTCAGCTCGCTCTCCTGGAAGCGCGGCGGCGGACGGCTGAAGCTGCGAGTCAGGTAGAACAGGTAGCCGAAGCCCAGTCCGGCCCAGATCAGCCCCATCACCAGCGAGGTGCTTTCCAGGTTAAGCCAGAGCACCGCGACGATGGCCGCGCCGAGCAATGGCAGGACCAGGTAGTGGAAATGCTCCTTGAGGCTGCGGTTGCGCCCGCCGCGCACATAGAAATGCACGATCACCGAGAGATTGACGAAGGTGAAGGCCACCAGGGCGCCGAAATTGATCAGCGCGGTCGCGGTCACCAGGTCGAAGGAGATCGCCGAGAGCGCCACCATGCCCACGATGAGCACGTTGATCGACGGCGTACGCCATTTCGGATGGACGAAGCCGAAGATCCGCTCCGGCAGCACGTTGTCCCGCCCCATCACGTACAGCAGGCGCGACACGCTGGCCTGGGAGGCCAGGCCCGACGCCAGGGTATTGATGAAGGTGGCGCAGAGGAAGACCGACTGGAACAGCTTGCCGCCGACGTACAGGGCGATTTCCGGTAGCGCCGCGTCGGGTTCCTTGAAGCGTACGTTGGTCGGGAAATAGGACTGCAGGAAATACGACACGGTGATGAAGATCACCCCGCCGTACAGCGCGGTGAGGAAGATCGCCCGCGGGATCACCCTGCCGGCGTCGCGGGTTTCCTCGGACAGCGTAGTCACCGCGTCGAAACCGAGGAAGGAAAAGCAGAGGATCGTCGCCCCCGCCACCATCGCCGAGAGATGCGCGTGCTCGGAGAAGAACGGCTGGGTACTGAGCACCGTGGCGGTCCCCTCCCCGTTGTTCAGGCCGTGAATCACCAGGCCGATGAAGACCACGATGATCGCCAGCTGGACCAGCACGAAGACGGTGTTGAAATTGGCGACCAGGTTCACGCTCTTGATGTTGATGAGGGTCATGATCAGCACGAACATCACCACCCAGATCCACGGGGCGACCTCGGGGAACAATGCGGTCAGGTAGATCTTCGCCAGCAGTGCGTTGATCATCGGCAGGAACAGGTAGTCCAGCAGCGACGACCAGCCGACCATGAAGCCGACATGGGGATTGATCGCTCGTTGCGCGTAGGTATAGGCCGAGCCTGCGGTGGGGAACTGGCGGACCAGCTTGCCGTAGCTGATCGCGGTGAACAGCACGCCGGCGAGGGCCAGCAGGTAGGCGGTGGGCACGTGTCCCTGGGAAATCCCGGATACGATGCCGAAGGTGTCGAAGACGGTCATCGGGGTCAGGTAGGCCAACCCGATCATGACGATCTGCCACAGCTTGAGGGACTTGCGAAGCTGGGTTCGTTCTGCGGTGGGGGGAGGATTCGACATGGGTATGCTTGCCTCGATTTCTTCTTTTTCTAATGCACAGCAAAGGAAGGCGGACAGGCGGAAACCGCAGGCTTGCCGCCGTCTACCTTCAGCAAGGGTGGGAACCTCGACGGAAGAACGGGCGGGCGGCGCCGGACCGGAGCCGCCCGCCCATGCTCACACGGTGTGCAGGTACCAGTTGTACTCGAGGTCGGAGATCGAGTACTCGAACTCCTCCAGCTCGCTTTCCTTGCAGGCGACGAAGATGTCGATGTACTTCGGATCGATGTACTTCGCCAGGATCTCGCTGTCGTCCAGTTCGCGCAGGGCGTCGCGCAGGTTGTTCGGCAGGCTCGGCTCCAACTGCTCGTAGGAGTTGCCTTCGATCGGGGCACCCGGCTCGACCTTGTTGGTCAGCCCGTGGTGCACCCCGGCAAGCACCGAGGCCAGCAGCAGGTAGGGGTTGGCGTCGGCGCCGGCGACGCGATGTTCCAGGCGTACCGCGTCCGGGCTGCC
>NZ_KV819826.1:0-8744 GCF_001815235.1 Pseudomonas sp. HMSC065H01
CCGGGGTCGCCATTGGCCGACCCCGCGGAGGTGTCCGTCGCTGAGCTGCAGGCGCGGGTCGTCGCCCTCGAAGAAGAGCGGCACAAGTTGCAGCGGATCAACCAGGCGCTGATCGGACGCATCGAGTCGAGCGCCGCGCAGAGCGACGAGGCCTACGGCGCCTTCCAGTATTCCGTGGTGCTGGCCGAGCAGGTCCGCGAGCGCACCGACGCGCTGAGCCAGACGATGCTCGAACTGAAGGCCAGCAACCAGTTGCTCAGCGACGCTCGCCTGCGTGCCGAGACCGCCCACCAGCATCTGCTCGACGCCATCGAAAGCATCTCCGACGCCTTCGTCCTGTTCGATCCGCAGCAACGCATCGTGTTGTTCAACGAGCGCTTCCGCGCGCTGTGGATCGACAGCCGGGCGCGGATCGGTCCTGGCATGCGTCGCGCCGAACTGCACCGGCTGGCGCGTAGCGGCGGGCTGATCGTCGAGGAGCAGCGTGGCGGCGACCAGCAGACCCTGTACCGCCTGCGCGACGAGCGCTGGCTGCGGATGAGCGAGCGACCGACCCGCGACGGCGGGCTGGCGGTGCTCTACAGCGACGTCACCGAGATCAAGCTCAGCGAGACCGCGCGCCGCGAGCAGGCGCTGGCGCAGAAGTCGCACCTGTTGCAGCGGGCGGTGGACAATCTCTCCCAGGGCGTGGCGATGGTCGGTGCCGACGGCGTGCTGGAGTTGTGGAACCGGCGCTTCCTGGAGCTCTGCGGGCTGGCCCCGATCGCCGGGCACCGGGCCTTCGCCGAAGTCATGGCGGAGAGCGAATTGCCGTTGCTCACGCCGCGCAGCCAGGACTCCCAGGGGAGTCCGCTGAGCGCCCGCGAGCAGCGCCTGTTCGATGGCCGGGTGCTGGAGATCCGTACCCATGCGCTGCCCACCGGCGGCTTCGTCAACACCTTCACCGACATCACCGAACGCTATCGCCACGCCGAGGCGTTGCGCGCCAGCGAGCGCTGGATCCGCCTGATCACCGACCAGGTGCCGGCGCTGATCGCCTATCTCAGCGACGAACTGGTCTACGAATTCACCAACAAGGTCTACGAGGAGTGGTACCGCTGGCCCAGCGGCTCGATGCTCGGCCGCTGCCTGCGCGACGTGCATGGCGCCGAGCACTGCCGGCGCCTGGAGCCGTACTTCGAGCGGGCCCTGGCCGGCGAAAGCGTGACCTTCGAGATCGCCGAGACCGCGTTGTCCGGCGAGGAGCGCTACATGCAGCGCTCCTACGTGCCGAACCGCCAGGCCGACGGCCGGGTCGCCGGGCTGTTCGTGCTGATTCGGGATATCACCGAGCGCCGGCGGACCGCCGAGGCGCTGCACCAGGCCTACCAGAACCTCGAACAGCGGGTGCGCGAGCGGACCGCCGAGCTGACCACCCTCAACGACCAGTTCAAGCGCGAGATCCACGAGCGCAGCCAGGTCGAGGCGCGCCTGCGCGAGGCCAAGCGCGAGGCGGAACAGGCCAACCTGTCGAAGACCAAGTTCCTCGCGGCGGTCAGCCACGACCTGCTGCAACCGCTGAACGCCGCGCGGCTGTTCACCAGCGCCTTGCAGGAGCGCGGCAGCGCGGCGCGGGACAACGAGGCGCTGGTGAACAACATCAGCCATTCGCTGGAGGACGTGGAGAACCTGCTCGGCACCCTGGTGGACATTTCCAAGCTGGACGCCGGCGTGATCACCCCGGACATCGCCCCGTTCGAGCTTGGCGAACTGCTCGGCAACCTGGCCGCGGAGTACCGCCAGGTAGCCGCCAGCGAAGGGCTACGCCTGGACTTCGTGGCCTGCGGGGCGCTGGTCCGCAGCGACCAGCAACTGCTCGCGCGAATCCTCCGCAACCTGCTTTCCAACGCCATCCGCTATACCCCGCGAGGGCGCGTGCTGCTGGGTTGCCGCCGGCATCGGCAGCGCCTGTCGATCGAGGTCTGGGACACCGGGGTGGGCATCGCCGCCGACAAGCTCGGCGAGATTTTCCAGGAATTCAAGCGCGGCGAGTCACAGCGTTGTCACCAGGACCGCGGGCTCGGCCTGGGATTGGCGATCGTCGACAAGATCGCCCGCATGCTCGGCCACCGGGTCCGGGTCGGCTCGCTGCCGGGCAAGGGCTCATGTTTCTCCATCGAGGTACCGCTGGCCCGCCATGCCCCGCGCAGTCGCGCCGAGCCGCTGGCCAGCGCGGACGACCTGCGCGAGCGCCTGCGTGGTTCGCGGGTGTGGGTGCTGGACAACGATGCGGCGATCTGCGCAGGCATGCGCACGTTGCTCGAAGCCTGGGGCTGCCGGGTAGTGACGGCGCTGTCGGAGGAAGACCTGGCGCGACAGGTCGACAACTACCATGCCGAGGCCGACCTGCTGATCGTCGACTATCACCTCGACGACCAGCGCAACGGCGTCGACGCGGTCGCCGCGATCAACGCCCGGCGCGGCTCGCCGCTGCCGGCGCTGATGATCACCGCCAACTACAGCAACGAGCTCAAGCAGCAGGTCCGCGAGCTTGGCCATACCCTGATGCACAAGCCGGTGCGGCCGATGAAGCTGAAGACCGCGCTCTGCCACTTGCTGGAGCGCGAAGCCTCGGTCTGATTCAGGCGCCTTCGCGCGCCGCGCGGCCCAGGCGCGGGGCGAGGATCAGGGCGATCCCGCCGAGCACCGCCAGGGTCGCCGGCGGCAATCGCGGGGCGAGCGGCTCGCCGAGCAGCAGGGCGCCGCAGAGGGCGGCGAGTACCGGCACGCTGAGCTGCACCGAGGCGCCCTGGATCGCCGTCAGCCCCGGCAGTGCGCTGTACCAGACGGCGTAGCCGAGGCCGGAGGCGAGGGCGCCGGAAAGCAGGGCATAGGCCAGCCCGGCGCCGTCCAGCCGCAACTGCCCGTGGAATGCCAGGAGCAGCAGGGCGGCGAAGGCAAGGGCACGCAGGAAGTTGCCCGCGCTGACCGCCAGCGGATCGCCGCCGCCGCGGCCGAGCAGGGTATAGAGACCCCAGGCGAGGCCGGACAGGAGCATCAGCAGGGCACCGCCCAGCGGCGGCGCGCTGGCTCCGGGGAGCAACAGGAACAGCAGGCCGCCCAGGGCCAGCAGGAAACCGAGCAGCGCCTGTCCGCCCAGCCGTTCGCCGCGCAGCAGGCCGGCCAGCAGCAGGGTGACCTGTACCGCGCCGAATAGCAGCAGCGCGCCGGTGCCGGCGTCCAGCTGCACGTAGGCGTAGGAGAACGCGGCCGCGTAGACGAACAGCGCCGCCGCCCCGCGCCAGCCGCCGCGCGCGGGCGTGGCCGGGCGCCGGCGCAGATGCAGCAGGACGGCGAGCATGAGGGCGCCGGAGAAGAGACGCAGGGCGGTGAAACTGACCGCGTCGATGGCGGTGTCCTTCAGCGCCGCGCGGCAGAGCAGCGAATTGCCGGCGAAGGCCAGCATCGCCAGGACAGTGAGCAGCAGGGTACGGCGGTCGGGCATCGGCGGGTCTCAGCGGCGCAGGTAGGCGGCGAAGTCGATGTCGCCGGCGCTGAGGATCGCCTGGACCCGGTTGTGTACCTTGAGCTTGCGCAGGATCGCCGAGACGTGCGCCTTCACCGTGGTCTCGGCGATGTCCAGGTTGTAGGCGATCTGCTTGTTCGACTCGCCCTTGGTCATCCGCTCCAGCACCAGCAGCTGCTTGCGGGTCAGGGCCTGGAGCAGTTCCGGGGAGATGCCGTGTTCTTCGTGGCCGCTGCGTCGCGGCGAACTCTTCTGGGTGCGGATCACGTCCGAGGGCAGGTAGACGTTGCCGTTGAGGATCTGCTCGATGGCTTCGGTCATCTGCGCGCGTGGCGAGGACTTGGTGATGAAGCCCACCGCGCCGTAGGTGATGGCCTGTAGCACCACCTGCTTGTCCTGCTCGGCGGAGACGATAACCACGGGAATGGTCGGGGCCTCGTTGCGCAGGTTCATCAGGCCGTTGAGGCCGTGCATGCCGGGCATGTTCAGGTCGAGCAGGATCAGGTCGAGGTCGTCGTGTTCCTGGGTCAGGCCCAGGGCGCTGTCGAGGTCGGCGGTTTCCATCACTTCGCTGCCGGGGAATCCGTCGGCGATGACATTGTGGATGGCCTCGCGGAACAGCGGGTGGTCGTCGGCGATCAGGATCTTGTACATGGCCTGCACCTCGTTATTGTCGTTATGGGCGGCTGGTGGCGGCTCGGGGCACGCGGGCGGATGCGAATGCGCTCACGGTAGCAGTCGTGGGCGCGATAGCCCAGCGGGCGGGCGTTCCGCCGCGCGCTGCCGGGGACGCGTCGCGGACGGTCGGCAGCCGGGTAGGCGGAGAAGGCGAACTCGGTACTGCGGCGGGACCACCGCAGGGTAGTCGGGCGCTACGCGGGGCAAGGCAAGGCGGGGCATGGCGGCTTCTCGTCGTTTCTTCTTGTATGCGTCATTACAGGGCAGGCGCGCTGCTTTGGAAATTCGACGTCCGGAGGGGTGAACCAGTACCAAAGTAGCAGGACCAGGCGCTTGCGCAGCGCTCCTGCTGCATCGGCGGCGCCCGCAAGGGCGGCTGGAGGCGGGTGGCCGCGCAAAAGTAGCGGCCCGGCAGTACCAAGGTAGTAGCACGCCGTGGCTCCGCGCGTCCTAGCATGTCTCGATAACGACAATGGACAGGAGTCGCCGCCATGCGCATCGCCGTCACCCTGGTGTTGCCCATCCTGCTGATCCTCAGCCTGCTCGGGTTCGATTTCCTCTATTCCCGCCACCTCGGCCAGGAAAGACCTGCCGCCTGCGCCGTCGGACAGGCCTGTCGGATCGCCCCCTGAGCCACGCCATGGATGACCTGCGATCCGCCGGCCCGGCGGAGTACCGCTGGCTGCTCGCCGTGCAGGAGCGCGAGCGGCGCTTGCTGGCCCAGGCGATGCATGACGATATCGGCCAGTACCTGACGGGCATCCGCACCCAACTGTTGTTGCTGCGCTGCACGGCAGGCGACGGGCAGCCGGCGCTGGCACGCCTGGAGCGCTACTGCCAGGGGCTGGACGACAGCTTCCGCGCGCTGCTGCGCGGTCTACCGCCGCCGGCCCTGCAACGCCAGTCGCTGGACGAGGCGCTGCGCGCCTGCGTGGCGGACTGGCAGGAAGGCCAGGGCATCGCCTGCGAGCTGCGCCTGGGCGGTCCGCTGCCGCCCCTGGATGCGGCGGCCGGGACCCATCTCTACCGCCTGTTGCAGGAGGCGCTGAACAACGTCGCCCGGCATGCCGGCGCCAGCCGCGTGCGGATCCGCCTGCAATGCCGTGGCGGCTTTCTCTACCTGAGCGTACGCGACGACGGTCGCGGCTGCGCGGCGGACCCGGCACCCGGCTTCGGCCTGGACTCGATGCGCCAGCGCGCGCGCTGCCTGGGCGCTGAACTGAGCCTGCGCAGCCGTCCCGGACAGGGCCTGGCGTTGCGCCTGCGGATGCCGCTGGAACGCGACGACTGAGAGGAGAGGACGATGAAGATCCTGCTGGTGGACGATCATTTCGTGGTCCGCGAAGGGCTGGCCGCGCTGTTGCGCGGGCTGCTCCCCGACGTGGAGGTGAACGAGGCCGGCGACGGCGAAGAAGCCTTGCAGGCGGTGCAGCGGGAAATTCCTTCGCTGGTCATCGTCGATCTCGGCCTGCCGGGCATCAGCGGCCTGGAACTGACTCGCCGGCTGCGCCAGCGCCTGCCGCAGTTGCGTGTGCTGTTCTTCAGCCTCCACGACGAACTGGCCCTGGTGCGCCAGGCGCTGGATGCCGGTGCCCGCGGCTACGTGACCAAGCGAGCGGCGCCGACGGTGCTGCTGGAGGCGATACGGCGAGTGCTCGCCGGCCAGCTCTATCTGGAGCAGCCCCTGGCCACGCGCCTGGCCTGCCAGTCGTGGGAAGAGCAGGGCGGGGCAGCGTTGCGCGGGCTGACCCGTCGCGAGTTCGAGATCTTCCGCCTGCTCGCGCGTGGCCTGGCCCTGCGCGAGGTGGCCGAGCACCTGGGGGTAAGCGCCAAGACCGTGTCCAACCATGTCAGCCTGCTCAAGCAGAAGTTGCAGGTGAGTACCCAGGCGGAACTGGTGCACCGGGCCATCGACAGCGGCGTGCTGCGGCTGGGCCTGCCGCTCGCCGAGGAGGCTCGCGGCAGCCTCGGCTAGGGGGGCCGTCGCTGCTGTCCGGCGCTTCACTGCCAGCCCGCGGGGCAATCCTTGCAACCCTGCATGTTGCTGCCCTGGAAGTTGCCGAAGCGCACCTTGCTGCCGCGCAGGTCGGCATCTTCCAGGTTGGCCTCGGCCAGCTTGACTTCCTGCAGGTTGGCGTCGCGCAGGTCGGCGCCCTTGAGATCGGCGCGGGACAGCCAGGTCATCTCCAGGTCGGCGGCGCGCAGCGTGGCCTGGTGCAGGCGGCCGCCGCTGAGACGGGCGAACTCCAGGTAGGCGGCGGTGAGGTCGGCGCCTTGCCACTGGGCGCCCTGGGCGAACAGGCCCCAGGCCTGGATCGCCACCGCCCTGGCGCCGGAGAGGTCGGCCCCGCGCAGGTTGGCTTGCTGCAGGCTGGCGCGGGTGAGGTCGGCACCACGCAGGTTGGCTTTTTCCAGGTTGGCCAGGTCGAGCCTGGCGTGACGCAGGTCGGCGCCGGAGAGATCGGCGCCGGCCAGGTCGATGCGGCCGAGGTCGAGGTTGCGCAGGTCGGCGCCGCGCAGGTCGGCCTTGGCGCAGCGCGCGCCGGGCTCCAGGCGGCAGCCGGCGATGACGCGGACGTCGTCGATGTCGTCGGCGGCCTGGGCCAGGCCGGCGCCGAGCAAGGCGGCGCAGAGGAGGAAGGTCTTCATCGGGATACTCCGAAGGCGGGGAAAGCCGCGCCTCGCAGGGCGCGGCGCGGGGATCAGCGGCTGGCGGTGCGGTTGTCCCAGCTGGGCAGCTTGAATACCCAGAAGGAACCGCCCTGGGCCACCGGCCGGGTCAGGTCGGCCATGTCGCCGCCCCACAGCGGCACGGCGCCGCCGTAGCCGACGGTCACGCCGAGGTACTGCTCGCCGTCCTGTTCCCAGGTGATCGGTGGCGAGACGATGCCGCTGCCGGTCTGGAATTTCCACAGCTCCTTGCCGCTCTTCGCGTCGAAGGCCTTGAAGTAGCCGTCGCCGGTGCCGGTGAACACCAGGTTGCCGGCGGTGGCCAGCACCCCGGCCCAGAGCGGCAGGTGTTCCTTGTGTTCCCAGACCACCTTGCCGCTGACCGGGTCCATGGCGCGCAGGCTGCCGACGTGGTCGTCGTACATGCGCTTGATCCGGAAGCCCATGCCAAGGTAGGCGCTGCCCTTCGTATAGCTGACCTCCTCGGTCCAGTAGTCTTCCTTCCAGTGGTTGGCCGGCACGTAGAACAGGCCGGTGTCCTGGCTGTAGGCCATCGGGTTCCAGTTCTTGCCGCCGAGGAACGGCGGCGATACTTCCACCGCCTTGCCATGCTTCTGCCCCGGTTCCGGCAGCGGCGGGCGCTGGCCCTCGCGCTCCACCGGGCGGCCGGTCTTCAGGTCGATGTGGCTGGCCCAGGTGATGTTGTCGACGAAGGGGAAGGCGTTCTGCAACTTGCCGTTGCTGCGGTCGACCACATAGAAGAAGCCGTTGCGGTCGGCGTGGGCGGTGGCCTTGACGATCTTGCCGTCCTTGGCCTTGTAGTCGAACAGCACCAGTTCGTTGTTGCCGGAGAAGTCCCAGGCGTCGTTGGGGGTGTGCTGGTAGAACCACTTCACCTCGCCGCTGCTCGGGTCCACCCCGACCTGGCCGGAGGTGTAGAGGCTGTCGTAGTCGTGCGGGTTGCCGCCCTTGGCGGTGCGCGCCCAGGTGTTCCACGGGCCGGGGTTGCCGGCGCCGACGATGATGGTGTTGGTCTCGGCGTCGAAGCTGGCGCTCTGCCAGGGAGCGCCGCCGCCGTGGCTCCACGACTCGACCTTGCCGGTCGGCGAGTTGCGATCGTCCGGCCAGGAGGGTGCCTTGACGTCGCCGGTCACCGTGCTGTCCTTGCCGTTCAGGCGGCCCATGTGGCCTTCGACGAAGGGACGCATCCAGATTTCCTCGCCGGTATCCGGATCGCGGGCGAACAGGCGGCCGACCACGCCGAACTCGTCGCCCGAACTGCCGTGGATCAGCAGGACCTTGCCGGTCTTGCCGTCCTTCACGATGGTCGGCGCGCCAGTCATGGTGTAGCCGGCGCCGTGATCGGCGAACTTCTTCTTCCACACCACCTTGCCGGTGTTCTTGTTCAGCGCCACCACCGAGGCGTCGAGGGTGCCGAAGAACACCTTGTCGCCATAGATCGCGGCGCCGCGGTTGACCACGTCGCAGCACGGGCGGATGTCGTCGGGCAGGCGGTGGTTGTAGGTCCACAGGCGCTTGCCGGTCTTCGCGTCGAGGGCGAACAGCCGCGAGTAGGATGCGGTCACGTAGATCACGCCGTCGCTGACGATGGCCTGGGACTCCTGGCCGCGCTGTTTCTCGTCGCCGAAGGAGTACGACCAGGCCGGGGTCAGCTTGAACACGTTGTCGGCGTTGACCTGCTTGAGCGGGCTCCAGCGCTGGGCGTGGGTGCCCATGCCGTACTGCAGCACGTCGCCGGTGGTCTTGTCGTCGTTGGCGATGTCCTCCCAGGTCACATCCTTGGCCAGCGCGGCGCCAGCGCTGCCCAGGGCGACGGCGAAGGCGAGGCAGTGCAGGCTCGGGTGCAGGAGGCCGGCAGGGGCGGGGGAGG
>NZ_KV819827.1:0-923 GCF_001815235.1 Pseudomonas sp. HMSC065H01
AATCCGGATCGAGCGCTGGCTGCACCGAAGCAGTCGCTGCAGCGGCAGTTGGCAGACGGCCTGCGCTTCCTGGTGAAGGACAAATTCAAGCTGAATCAGCCGGGCGGCCCGTCCGACGGGTGGCTGACTCAGGACGCACTCTGGCTGGTGAGCAAGCCCGCGGCCGATCAGTTGAGAGCCTACCTGCTGGCTCAGGGAATCGAAGGGGTCCCCTCCTCCAACGCGCCATTCTTCAACATGCTCCAGGACCAGGCCGTCATCCAGACGAACGCCGAAGACAAGGCCATCTGGACGGCCACGATAGACAATGGTGCTGGGTGGAGAAACAAGTTCACGCTCCTCAAGATCGCTCCAGCCTTGATTTGGGCTGACCCTGCCGAGCGGCCTGATTCCTACAGCGGATCACTCGTCATTGAAGAGGGCAACGCCTCCTCTGAAAAGCCGGAAACGACCTGCGAAATCCCCAACGATTCGATTGAACAGCGACAGGCGCCAGAAGCCAAGATGACGCTCCGCCAACCTACGCCGAGCGTTGCGAAACCGTCAAACGAGATGCGGGCGATTGCGAAGCCCTCAGCTGAGGATCAGGAAGAAACAGACGATTTGTACGCGCTTCTTGGTAATATCAATTCGCCACCAGAAGAGCTAGACACTAGCCACGACTCACCGGCTGCTTCTTCTACGAACACTCGCGGGGAGGAGAACCTACAGCAGCCACTAGGGACCAAGGAGCCAACAGATTGCGCTCCTGAAGCAGTTGAAGATGTATTTATGCCTAGCAGAAGCACTGATCTGGGACAGGGATTCGTTGGCTGGATGAAATCTGGCATCGCGGCCCGTCGCCTGTTCATCAACGACACCAAGGCTTTGGTGCATACCGTCGACGGGACCGCCATGCTGGTCACGCCAGGAATCTTCAAGCG
>NZ_KV819828.1:0-19500 GCF_001815235.1 Pseudomonas sp. HMSC065H01
TGGCGCAGGACTTCGCGGGGGTCGGCGAAGAAGGGATCACCTTCCAGCTCATGCATGGTCATCAGCAGTTGCGCGGTCGGGCGCTTCTGCCAGGGTTCCATGGAGAGGGTGCCGGGGATCGGGTAGCAGATCCGGTCGGCGTCGCCGATGTCGAGACCCAGGCCGGTACTCTCTACGGTGGAGCCGGTGATATCGAGGGCGAACAGGGAAGCGGGAAGGTTGATACCTTTTTCGAAGACTTTGGGCAGACTGTTGCGTTCGATTCGCTTGCCGCGAACCACGCCATTCATGTCTGAAATCAGAAGGTCGACGAACTGGACCTCGGGATGTTCCTGAAGGAACAGGCTCGGCTCAGTGAGCTGAACGGCACGCAGGGGTACCGACATGATGCAACACCTTTTTTGTTAAAAATTTCAATCATGCGGGGGCTGGAGCCAGAGTCAATCGGAAAGCCAATTTGTTGTCAATAGCCCTCTCGTCGCCCTCGCGGACGGCGAAATAGCCGTAGACAGGGCCTTCCAGAGCATCAAGAAAGCGGCCAAAGCCAGGCCAGGCAAGGTGTTCAACCTGGTGCAGCAGATATTTTACAGGCTCCGTTGTACGAAAAATTGAACAAGGCTAAGCTGTGCCAACCCTACAACAGCAATAAACCGGGTGTTCCATGTCCTACCAGCCGTCCCTCGGCGCCAAGTTCCGCGGCCACAAGATCGGTCAGCATCCGCGTTAGCTCCGCTCCGGTTCTTCTCTCCCTCGATTCTTCGCAGCGCCCTCGAGCGGCCCTTGCTCGTCCGCCGCCTGCCCTGCCCGTCCTCCTTATATAAGGAAGGACACCGGCCGCTTTCGCCTGCGTGGATAACGGATACGAAGAGCAAGATCGTTCAAGCCAGCCCGATGCGCCTGCTGGCATGCTGGACCGACGTTCACCACCGCCATGCCCCCATGACTGCCCACGACCTGCCCCGCCAAGCCTTTCTCCGCGGCGCCGTCGCCATCCTCCCATTGTCCCTGGCCGTCGCGCCCTGGGGGCTGCTGGCGGGATCGATGGCCATCGAAGCCAACCTCACCCCGGCCGAGGGCCAGGGCCTGTCCGCCATCGTCTTCGCCGGCGCCGCCCAGTTGGTGGCGATCGGCATGCTCAAGGGCGGTGCCGGGTTCTTTTCGATCATCTTCACCACCCTCCTCCTGACCTCGCAGCACCTGCTCTACGGCATGAGCTTGCGGCCGGTCCTGTCGCCTCTGCCGGGACGCTGGCGGATCGGCCTGGGCTTCCTGCTCACCGACGAGTTCTTCGCCCTCGCCAGCCAGCACGACCGGCGCAACTTCAACCGCTGGTACGCCCTCGGCGTCGGCCTGACCTTCTATATCGCCTGGAACCTGTTCACCCTCGCCGGCATCCTGCTTGGCCGCAGCATTCCCGGTCTCGAACACCTGGGCCTGGATTTCTCCATCGCCGCCACCTTCATCGCGCTGGTCGCGCCGCTGGTGCGCAACGTACCGACACTGGTCTGCGTGGCCACCTCGCTGTTCTGCTCGGTGCTGTTCAGCCACTGGCAATGGAGTTCGGCGCTGGTCCTCGCCGGTCTCGCCGGGATGGCCGCCGGTTTCATCTGCAACAAGCTGTATCGGGAGGCGCCATGGTCTGGGCAGTGATCTTCGGGATGGGCGCGATCGTCTTCCTCAACCGCTACCTGTTCCTCGAACCGCGCCTGCCGATCCGTCTCGGCAGCAACCTGCGGCAGTTCCTCGGTTTCGCCGTGCCGGGAATGCTCACGGCGATCTGCGGCCCCATCGTGTTCATGCCCGAGGGCCGCATCGACCTCGGCTACGACAATCCCTACCTGGTCAGCGGCGCAGTCACCGTGGCGCTGGTGCTCTATACCCGCAATACCCTGGCGAGCATGTTGCTGGGCATGGCGTTCTTCTTCCTGTTCAAGTGGTGGCTGATTTGATCGATGTCAGTCGCTGACGGCATGACCTCTGCATGCAGCCCCTTGCAGGGTTCATACAAACTCGCGGCGGGCGGCTATATGGCCCACCAGATGCTCCGGAGCAGCCGCTATCCGGCTGACAGCCAGGCTACTATCGATGCAGTACCTGATAGCAACCATCTCCCTTCTATCTAGCCTGGATAAACACGCGTAAACCTGGCGCCCGCCCAGGCAAAGCAATTGACGGGGAGCACTTTAGAAAATCACCCGAAAATAATGACGATAGTCACAGTGAACGCCATCCTCCCGCTCGACGGCTTTCACCTTGAACTGCTTTGCTCCCAGCAACTCCAAGACACGAACCAGTTGATCATGGCTGAATATCTGTGTATGCCCGATTGCTGGAACTCCGCGAGAGTCAGTCACCAACAGTAGCTCACCGCCCGTCCTCAACCTGCCCACACAGTCAACCAGGAACTGGATCCAGTCGGCCGTATGGTCAAGCACATTTGAGCAAACGACGAAATCGAACGCACTCTCTATATCGGCAACACCATCCCTTATATAACAAGAAGAACCTCTTTCCCCGAGAATCGAGAATGGAAGATTCTCTGCATACAGCCCCATCAATGAGTCCTGGGCAGTCACTGTCACGCCTTCGACCTTCTCGAAAAAGCCGATCGGCCCACTACCTACTTCCAAAACCTTACCTTCAAAACCTTCGTAGCGATAATGCGAGGAGCCGTACGTGAACCCCATCTTCCCAAGAAACCACATTGCATCCTTATGCCGGGCCTCTTGTAGTTCTTCGACAGACAGATGGCGATAGGGCCATTTATCCTTCCAGAAAGAAAGCTCGTACTCCTGGGAATGTATCCACTGTTCCGAATCTGCAGACGCAACGCTACGTACGTCAGGAGCAGTTTCAACTCTACGGGACACCGACGAGAATTCGCCTGCACCACTGCCACGCTCTTCGATACACACTAGAGGAGTGCCATTCGCACGACGGCGCTCCCAGAAACCGGATAAAAATTTCACCCTAAAAACCTCCCTGCTCATTGGTACCCTTGCCCATCGGACTAAAAGACAAAAAGCCGAAACTTACCGACGACCAAACAAAAACTCGTCCTCTATCTCAGCGCCCCAGCAAAAATCTTCCCCTCAGGAAGCCGCCAAACAGCACTGCTCGAGGAAAAACTAACAAAGAAAATTTATAAATAATGTAAGAACAATCCTTTTTGCTAGAGGAAATAGTTACATAGACATAATTGAGGAGAAGATGGAGAAACGAGCGGAAAACCGCGCTCTCCGATCCGCCTAGAGGAGACCCGTTGCGATGACGCTCCAGTCCCCTTCTCGTCCAGATGAAGCGCTGAAAGGGGCCTCCTCCGCAACGAAAAACGAGGGTTCATGCGCCACGGGAATGAACTCGCGAAGAAAGGTCGCTTGGCGCTGGCGCGCTTTGGGCCGAATATCGGGGCAACCACAACGTGCGCAGCGAGGCCCTCATGTCCGACTCCCTTCCCCAGCGCAACGGCGGGCAGATCCTGGTAGAGGCATTGCGGCGCAATGCCGTCGATACCGTCTACTGCATCCCCGGGGAAAGCTACCTGCCGGTGCTCGATGCGCTGCACGACGCCAACGGCATCCGCACCATCGTCACCCGCCACGAGGGTGCCGCCTCGAACATGGCCGATGCCTACGGCAAGCTGACCGGCCGACCAGGCATCTGCTTCGTCACCCGCGGCCCCGGTGCCACCCATGCGGCGAATGGCGTGCACACGGCGCAGCAGGACTCGACGCCGATGATCCTGTTCGTCGGCCAGGTGGAAAGCGCCTTCAAGGGCCGCGAGGCGTTCCAGGAAGTCGACTACGTGCAGATGTTCTCGGGCCTGGCCAAGTGGGCCGTGGAAATCGACCGTATCGAACGCATCCCGGAGATCGTCGGCCGCGCCTTCAGCGTCGCCACCTCGGGCCGACCGGGCCCGGTCGTGGTCGCCCTGCCCGAGGAAATCCTCTTCGGTTTCGCGCAGGTCGCCGATGCGCCGGAGCCAAGGGTGCTTCCGGGGCGGCCGGGCGCCACGGCGATGGCGGAACTGCGCGAACTGCTGGCGAACGCCAGGCGCCCCCTGCTGGTACTTGGCGGCAGCGGCTGGGACAGTGCCGCCAGGAAACGGCTAGGCGCCTTCGTCGAGGCCAATGGCCTGCCGGTGGCCACCTCGTTCCGTCGCCAGGACCTGTTCGACAACCGTGACCCGCACTACGCCGGACAACTGGGCTTCGGCGCGGCGCCGGCGCTATTGGAGCGGCTGCGCCAGGCCGACCTGCTGCTGGTGGTCGGGGCGCGCCTGGGCGAAACGCCGAGCGCTGGCTACAGCCTGGTGCGTAGTCCGGCCCCCGCGCAGACGCTGATCCACGTGCATCCGGACAGCGCGGAACTGAACCGCGTCTACCTGGCGCGATTGCCGATCCAGGCCACCCCGTGTGCCTTCGCCGAGGCCCTGGCCGACCTCGCGCCGTTGCCCTCGAGCACCTGGCAGGACTGGCGCGAAGCCGCCCATGCCGATTACCTGGCCTACTCGACCCCGGCCGCGAGCGACCCCGCCGTCCAGGGCGTCGACCTGGCGTCCGTGGTCGCGTACCTCAGCGAAAACCTGCCGGACGACGCGGTGATCGCCAACGGTGCCGGCAACTATGCCGTCTGGGTGCATCGCTTCTACCGCTATCGCCAGGCCCGCACGCAGTTGGCGCCGACCAACGGCGCCATGGGCTACGGCCTGCCCGCCGCGATCGCCGCCAGCCTGCGCGATCCGCAGCGCAGCGTGGTGTGCTTCGCCGGCGACGGCTGTTTCATGATGTATCCGCAGGAGCTGGCGACCGCCGCGCAGTTCGGCGCGACGCCGGTGGTGATCGTGGTCAACAACGGCATGCTCGGCACCATCCGCATGCATCAGGAGCGCGAATATCCCGGGCGGGTATCCGCCACCCGCCTGGACAACCCCGACTTCGTCGCCCTGGCGCGAGCCTTCGGCGCCCACGCCGAACGAGTGGAATGCAGCGCCGACTTCCCCGCCGCGTTCCGCCGCGCCCGCGAAAGCGGACGCCCGGCGCTGCTGGAGCTGCTGACCGACCCACGCCAGATCACGCCGCAGGCGCGCCTCGCCTGAGGCATCCTCAGCCGGCGCGGAAGGCGATCCAGGCCTGGTAGCCCACGGCCTGGAAATAGCGGCTGGGCAGGACGAAGCCGGTGTCTTCCAGCAGTTCGCCGAGGCGCTGCTCGGACAACGGATCGAAATCCTCGCGCAAGCGTTGCAGCATGCCGTCGCTGTCCTCCGGGGAAAGCCCGGCCAAGCGGCAGGCCTCGGCCTGCACCGGACGTTCGAAGGCGTCCCGGGCTTCCATCAGGTTGGCCAGCAGCAACGGCGCCGCTGGCGCCAGACGCTCGGCGACCGCCTCGAGAAAGCGCCGCTTGGCCTGGTCGCCGCGCAGGAAATGCAGCACCAGCAGAACCAGCGCCGCATCGCAAGGCGGCGCAGGCGGTAGCCCGGCGACGTCGCCGCAGTGCAGCTCGATCCGCTCCAGCAGGCCGAGCCTGGCGCAGCGCTGGCGGGCCAGGGCGAGCATGTCGGCCGACAGGTCCGCCGCGACGAAACGCCAGCCTGGACGCAACCCGGCCAGCTCCGCCAGCTCGCCGCCGGCGCCGCAGCCGACGCTGAGCAGGCGCGCCCGTTCCGGCAGACGGGCCAGCAACTGCGCGCGACTGAGCAGGTGCAGCAACTCGTAGCCCGGCAACAGGCGGCCGATCCGCGTCTCGTAGCCGTCCGCCTGTTTCCCGACGAAGCGGCCCATCAGTCGAACACCTTGCCCAGGCGCCAATAGCCCATCAGGGTCAGATGACGCTTGTCGATACCGCGCTCCTGCACCAGGTAGCGCCGGATCGCCATCACCGCCGCCGACTCGCCGGCGACCCAGGCGTAGAAACTGCCGCTCTCGGGGCTCGCCAGTTCCCAGAGGATCTCCTCGTCGATATCGATGTCCTCCAGTTCCTGGGCCGCACCACCCGCCACCTCGCGTTCCGGCAGCCGCGCCTGGCGCGCCGCCTCGATCATCCGCTCGCCGTTGCGCGAATGGATACCGGCCTGGTGGCGCGGCAGCCAGTGCAGGCGCGCAGCGGGAATCGCCGGCAGGTCGAGGATGTCGGCTTCTCCCGGCACTTCGAGAAAGGCCTCGACCACCGGCGGCTCGGTTTCGCCGGCCAGCTCCTCGAGAATTCCCGCCACCGCGGGCAAGGCGGTTTCGTCGGCGATCAGCAGGATATGGCGGACGCCAGCCGGCGGTTTCCATTCGTAGCCGCCGGGGTCATCGCCGTATTGCCGGTTGGGCGCGGCCAGTTGCAGGCGGTCGCCGATCCGCGCGTGGGTCGCCCAGGCCGAGGCCGGGCCGTTTTCGCCGTGGAGGACGAACTCCACGTCGACCTCTTCCTGCTCGGCGCGCAGCGCACGGATGGTGTAGGTACGCATCGGCGGCCGGCGGGCCGGCTCGACGCTGCGATAGGCCTGGTACCACTCGCTGCCGCCGGGCAGGCTGGGCGGCTGGCCGCTGGCATCGGGGAAGAAGATCTTGATCCGCTGGTCGGCGGCAAGGGTCTTCATCTCGGCGACCTCCGGACCGCCGAAGACGAAGCGGGTCAGCGCCGGGCTGAGTTGCTCACGGCGCTTGAGTTCGACATTGAACAGACGATAGGCGGGTTGCGACATGACGATGGTCTCCTGGTGACCGGCGCCCAGTGGAGCCGGCGGATGCATGCGTCAGGCAACTCTAGCAAACAATGCGAATGATTAGCATTTGCTATTTGCGCAATCGTCGACTGCGTCGAAAGCACGACTGTCGCTCAGGCCTCGCAAGGCTCCAGCAGCTCGCAAGCGCTCTCCCCTACTCGCCTGACCGCCTGCTCGATGGCCGGGGTCGGCAACGCCGCGTAGTTCATCCGCAGGCAGTTCCGATACTTGCCGGAAGCGGAAAAGATGCAGCCCACCGCGACTTGTACGCCGCGGTTGCGCAAGGCCTTGTCCAGGCGCAGGGTGTCGAACGCCTCGTCCAGTTCGACCCAGAGCAGGAAACCGCCCTGGGGCCGGCTGGCGCGGGTGCCCTCCGGGAAATAGCGCGCCACCCAGTCGATCATCAGGTCGCGTCCGCGCTGGTACTGGGCGCGCATGCGCCGCAAGTGCGGCTCGTAGTGGCCGTTGCCGATGAATTCGGCGATCGCCAGTTGCGGTTGCAGGGCGCTGGCGCCGGTACTGATGTACTTCATGTGCAGCACGCGGTCGGCGTAGCGCCCGGGTACCATCCAGCCGATCCGCAGGCCCGGCGCCAGGACCTTGGAGAACGACCCGCAGAGCAGCACCCGGCCATCGTCGTCGTACGACTTGATGGTGCGCGGGCGCGGATAGGTGTAGGCCAGGTCGCCATAGACATCGTCCTCGATGATCGCCACGTCGTAGCGCTGGGCCAGGGCCAGCAGCGCCCGCTTGCGCGACTCGGGCATGATGTAGCCGAGCGGGTTGTTGCAGTTCGGGGTCACCTGGATGGCCTTGATCGGCCACTGTTCCAGCGCCAGTTCGAGGGCTTCCAGGCTGATGCCGTTGACCGGATCGGTGGGGATCTCCAGGGCCTTCATGCCGAGGCCTTTCAGCGATTGCATGGCGCCATGGAAGCTCGGCGACTCCACCGCGACGATGTCGCCCGGTTCGCACACCGCGCGGATGCTCACCGACAGGGCCTCGTGGCAGCCGGTGGTGATCACCACGTCGCTGGCGGTGGCCCGACAGCCGGAGTCCACCAACAGGCGGGCGACTTCCTCGCGCAGCAACGGCGAGCCGTGGATCCCGTCGTAGGCCAGCGCACGGGCGTCGGCGTGGCGGTTGAGCCGGGCCAGGCTGCGGGTCAGCGGTTTCAGCGAAGGGCTGGAGATGTCCGGCATGCCGCGGCCGAGCTGGACCACGTCCGGCCGCGGTACCGTGCTGACCAGGGCCAGCACCTGCTCCCATTGCGAGATTTCCACCGGCCGCTGGGCCAGGCGGGCGATCGCCGGCAGCGGCGGCATCTGTCGCGCGACCGGTACGAAATAGCCGGACTTCGGCCGCGGCTCGGCCAGCCCGCGATCTTCCAGCAGCCTGTATGCCTGTTGCACGGTGCTCAGGCTGACGCCGTGCTCGATGCTCATGGCCCGCACCGAGGGCAGCCGGTCGCCCGGACGGTAGAGGCCCTGTTCGATGCGCGAACCGAGGGTCTCGGCGAGTTGCAGATAAAGGGTCATGAGCGGGACTCCAGGGTGAGCGAAAGCGGGACCGGTACAGATGGTGGCGAAATCCACCATTCAGGCCGGGGAGCGCTTGATCTGTATGCAGTCAACCCACCTTTTCTGGACCTGTACGGAACAGCGCGCGATGGCCATTCTATCTCCGTCGTCCAGCCGATCAATATGGAGTACGCAGCATGACGCGACTCAGTGCGAAATCCGAGCGCCGCCAACGCCTCGATGGCCCCTTCCCACTCGCCGCGATGGACAACCTGGCGCAGGCCCTGCGTCGCGGCTATCGCCTGGCCCGGCAACGCCAGCTGACCCGGCGCGCGCTGCTGGACCTGGAAGCGGCGGAACTGAAGGATATCGGCCTGAGCGCCGAGCAGGCCCGCGAGGAAGCCTCGCTGGCGTTCTGGCAGGCGGGAAAATCCGGCGGGAGGAAGGCATGATCCGCTGTCGCAACTGTGGCGAACGCCCAGCCAGCGAAGGGCATATCTGTATGGTCTGCAAGCGCCGATCCGACATCGACCCATACAAGGCGCTGATCGCCATGGCCCTGCTGGTCTACTGCGGCGTCAGCCTGGCGGCCTACCTCAAGCCGCATATGCCGGCACCGCCGCCTACCGCCGGCAGCAGCGTCCAGCCCGCCGAGGAGCTGGCCCAGCGCGCCCGCCAGGCCACCCTGGAACAGCGCGGCATCTGAAGAACGCATGCTCGGGAGGGGAGGCAGTTTGAGCCCCTCCTTCTTTTATATGCCTGTGGCCGCCAGCGCGTGGCTCATTCCGCCGGATACTCCAGCGCCGCCGCGATTCGCCGATGCTGCTCGACCACCCACTCCCGCCGTACCGCCCCCCAGTCGCGGATGACATAGCCGCCCTGGTGGTTGCGCGCACCCTCCCGCTGCTCGAACTCGCAGACGATGTCCAGTTCCTCCAGCGCGGCGATGGTGTCCTGTGCGGTACGCCGGGGCATGCCGGTGGCGGCCATGATCTCCGGCACGCTGGCGGTGCCGCTGTCGATCAGGTAGGCGACGTAGAGGCGGCGGTAGAAGCTGGACTTGGTCTTGCTGATGGTCATGGGCAGGCGTTCTCCGGGAAGGCTCAGGGAGCGAGCAGGGGCAAGGTAGTGGTGGATTTGATTTCCGACAAGGCGACGATGGAGTTCACTTCCTGGATGCCCGGCACCGCCGACAGTTTCTCGAAGAAAAAGCGTTCGTAGGATTCGATATCGCGGGTGACGATACGCAGCATGAAGTCCACCGCGCCCATCAGTACGTGGCACTCCAGCACCTCGGGAAACTGGTGCATCGCCTCGGCGAAGTCGGTGAGGTTCTTGCGCCCATGGGCGTTGAGCTTGATCTGGGCGAATACCTGGGTATTCAGGCCGATCTTCTTGCGGTCGAGCAGGGTCACCTGCTTGCGGATCACCCCCTCCTCCTTCAGGCGCTGGATGCGCCGCCAGCAGGGCGACTGGGAAAGTCCGATGCGCTCGGCGATCTCGGCGGTGGAAAGCGAGGATTCCTCCTGCAGCAACGCAAGAATACGCTGATCGTAGATATCCAATGGAATGGACATAAATATTCCCTACAAAGAAAAATATAGGAATCAAGTATGCACATATAGCGCAAAATCACGCAAAAACAGAAGAAAAAATCCGGCACGCCTCTGGGAGAATTTCTCTCGTCGAAACACTGCCTGGAGCGTCACATGTCAACCCTCGCCCCCCTTTTCCTGGCCAAACACCCTGACGGCGAAGAACGCCAGGTGATCCGCCCGAACGTCTGGGAAACCTCCTGCGCAGATACCGAGACCCTGTCGATCTTCCATATCGAGGGCATGGCCGATCCGGACCTGCTGTGCCGGGTGCTCAACCTGTTCGCCGTGCAATCCTTCACCCCGGAGCGGGTTCGCGCCGACCGCGAGGACCACAAGATCCGCCTGCTGCTGACCTTTCCCGGCCTCAGCCAGCACCGCGCCAGCGTGATCGCGGAGAAGCTGCGCTCGCTGGTCACCGTGCTCGCCGTCCGCCTGGAGTTCTCTCCCCATGCCGGCAAGGTCCGTCCCAGCGTCAGCGAGCCGCTGCTGGCCAGCGTCGTCTGAGCCCCTCGGGGCGGCGCGGCGGCCGCCCTGTCCATTCGGCGTCATCGGCTGGCCTTCTGGCGTTAGCCGGTCGCCCAGCCCATGGCTACAGTGCAGGTTCGCCAGGCAGCCAGAAGACTGCCATGTGTTCCCCCGATCCTGCAGAGCGTGCCCATGTCCCGACCGCGTTTCCTTCCGGATAACTTCACCCTGGCGCTGATCGCCACCGTCCTTCTCGCCACTTTCCTGCCCTGCAGCGGCCAGACCGCCGTGGTCTTCGAATGGGTGACCAACATCGGCATCGGCCTGCTGTTCTTCCTCCACGGCGCCAAGCTGTCGCGCCAGGCGATCATCGCCGGCATGACCCACTGGCGCCTGCACCTGCTGGTGTTCGCCTGCACCTTCGTGATGTTCCCGCTGCTCGGCCTGGCGCTGAAACCGGCACTGTCGCCGATGGTCACCCCGGAGCTGTACCTCGGCATCCTGTTCCTCTGCGCCCTGCCGGCCACGGTGCAATCCTCCATCGCCTTCACCTCGCTGGCGCGCGGCAACGTGCCGGCAGCGGTATGCAGCGCTTCCGTGTCGAGCCTGCTCGGCGTATTCCTTACCCCGCTGCTGGTCAAGCTGCTGCTCGGCGCCGAAGGCGAGACCGGCAACGCGCTGGACGCCATCGGCAAGATCACCCTGCAACTGCTGGTACCCTTCATCGCTGGCCAGGTCCTGCGGCGCTGGATCGGCACCTGGGTGGAGCGCAACAAGCCGGTGCTGCGCTATGTCGACCAGGGCTCGATCCTGCTGGTGGTCTACACCGCCTTCAGCGCTGCGGTGATCCAGGGCCTGTGGCACGAAGTACCCTGGCTGGCGCTGCTCGGCCTGACCGTCGCCTGCTGCGTGATCCTCGCCCTGGCCCTGGTGCTGACCACGGTGCTGGCGCGACGCCTGGGCTTCAGCAAGGAAGACGAGATCACCATCGTCTTCTGCGGTTCGAAGAAGAGCCTGGCCACCGGCGTGCCCATGGCCAAGGTGCTGTTCGCCACCAGTGCGGTGGGACCGATGGTGTTGCCGCTGATGCTGTTCCACCAGATCCAGCTGATGGTCTGCGCGGTGCTCGCGCAACGCTACGCCAGGCGCCGCGACGACGCAGCGGCGGCGCTGGCCGAGGCCCCCTCGCGCTGAGCGCGAAAATGAAAGAAGCCGGCCCCAGGGCCGGCTTCTTCGTTCAGACGCGGCTCAGCGCGTCGGCGTGCGCAGGGTGACGAACTCTTCCGCCGCGGTCGGGTGGATGCCGATGGTCTCGTCGAACGCCTGCTTGGTCGCCCCGGCCTTCATCGCCACCGCGATACCCTGGAGGATCTCGCCGGCCTCGGCGCCGACCATGTGGCAGCCCAGCACCCTGTCGTCGTGGGCATCCACGACCAGCTTCATCAGGGTCTTTTCCTGGTCGTCGGTAAGGGTCAGCTTCATCGGCCGGAAGCGGCTCTCGAAGATCTTCACCTTGTGCCCGGCGCTCAGCGCCTCCTCCTCGGTCAGGCCGACGGTGCCGATGTTGGGCAGGCTGAACACCGCGGTGGGAATCAACTTGTAGTCCACCGGGCGATACTCCTCCGGCTTGAACAATCGCCGCGCCACCGCCATACCCTCGGCCAGCGCCACGGGGGTCAACTGGACGCGACCGATCACGTCACCGAGGGCGAGTATCGACGGTTCGCTGGTCTGGTAGTGCTCGTCGACCGCGATGAAGCCCTTGTCGGTCAGCTTCACAGCTGTGTTTTCCAGGCCCAGGTCGTCCAGCATCGGCCGCCGCCCGGTGGCGTAGAACACGCAGTCCGCCTCCAGCACCCGGCCGTCCTTGAGGGTCGCGGCCAGGCTGCCATCGGCCTGTTTGTCGATACGGGCGATGTCGCTGTTGAACTGCAGGTCCAGGCCCTTCTTGCCCAATTCGTCGCGCAGATGCTCGCGGACGCTGCGGTCGAAGCCGCGCAGGAACAGGTCGCGACGGTAGAGCAAGGTGGTCTCGGCGCCGAGCCCGTTGAAGATCGAGGCGAACTCGACGGCGATGTAGCCGCCGCCGACCACCAGCACGCGGCGCGGCAGGCGCTCGAGGAAGAACGCTTCGTTGGAGGTGATCGCGTGTTCCTTGCCGGGAATGTCCGGCACCTGCGGCCAGCCACCGGTGGCAACGAGAATGTGCTTGGCGCTGAAGCGCTGGCCGTCCACCTCGACGCTGTGCGCATCGAGCAGACGGGCGTGACCTTCGAGCAAGGTCACCCCGCTGTTCACCAGCAGGTTGCGGTAGATGCCGTTGAGCCGCTGGATCTCGCGGTTCTTGTTGCCGATCAGGGTCGCCCAGTCGAACTGCGCCTCGCCGGCGCTCCAGCCATAGGCCCGGGCCTGCTCGAAGTCCTCGCTGAAATGCGCGCCATAGACCAGCAGCTTCTTCGGCACGCAGCCGACGTTGACGCAGGTGCCACCCAGGTAACGACTCTCCGCCACCGCGACACGGGCACCGAAGCCGGCGGCGAAGCGGGCGGCGCGTACGCCCCCTGAGCCGGCGCCGATGACGAACAGATCGAAATCGAAAGACATGTTCCTACTCCTGGATCAGATGCGTTCCAGCATAACCCATTCACCAGCGTCGGCTCCCGCCGGATCGACGCAGAAACCTGTCGAAACGGCTCAGCGCAGGGCCTGGCAGGCGATGGGCTATGCTTGTCCGTGGAGGTAAGCGCGATGTCCCCCACCCTCACCCACCTGGCGCTGCACGTCCCCGACCTCGACGCCTGCATCGCCTTCTACGAAACCTTCTGCGGCATGCGGGTGATCCACCGGCGCCCCGGCAAAGGCTCGCAGATCGTCTGGATGGCCGAACCCGGCCAGGAACAACGCTTCATCTTCGTCATCATGCCCGGCGGCCAGCCGCGCAACCTGGCCAGCGACGATTACAGTCATTTCGGCTTCGCCCTCTCCAGCCGCGCCGCGGTAGACGATCTGGCGCGCCGCGCCGAGGCCGCCGGCTGCCTGGTCTGGGCGCCGCGCGACGAGCCCTATCCGGTCGGCTACTACTGCGGCCTGCGCGATCCCGCGGGCAACTATGTGGAGTTCAGCTACGGCCAGCCGCTGGGCCCGGGTTCCGAGGCGCTGCCGATTCCCTGACCGGGCGCGGAGGCGCCGCGTGACCCAGGCCAGGCTGGCGGGGTTATTCGCCTGACGCCAACAACGCCACGCCCGCCGACAGCTCAGGTAGGGCGGATACCCCCATGGCCGTTCGCCCCATACGAAAAACGCCGCGCCCCCATCGGGGACGCGGCGTTCTTCATCGGGAACGGCGAGGCTCAGTGAGCCTTGCCGGTCTTGTAGAGGTTTTCGTAGCAGAAGTTGGTCGCCTCGATGTAGCCCTCGGCGCTGCCGCAGTCGAAACGCTTGCCCTTGAACTTGTAGGCCAGCACGCAGCCGTCCTGGGCCTGCTTCATCAGGGCATCGGTGATCTGGATCTCGCCGCCCTTGCCCGGTTCAGTCTGCTCGATCAGGTCGAAGATGTCCGGGGTCAGGATGTAGCGGCCGATGATCGCCAGGTTCGACGGCGCCTCTTCCGGCTTCGGCTTCTCGACCATGGTGTTCACCCGGAAGATATCGTCGCGGATCATCTCGCCGGCGATCACGCCGTACTTGTTGGTCTCTTCCGGCGGCACTTCCTGGATCGCCACGATGGAGCAGCGGAACTGGTTGTACAGCTTGACCATCTGCTTCAGCACGCTGTCGCCTTCGAGGTTCAGGCACAGGTCGTCGGCCAGGACCACGGCAAACGGCTCGTCGCCGATCAGCGGACGACCGGTGAGGATGGCGTGGCCGAGGCCCTTCATCTCCACCTGGCGGGTGTAGGCGAAGGTGCACTCGTCGATCAGCCGACGGATGCCGACCAGGTACTTTTCCTTGTCGGTGTTGCGGATCTGGTGTTCCAGCTCGTAGCTGATGTCGAAGTGGTCTTCCAGCGAACGCTTGCCGCGGCCGGTGACGATGCCGATCTCGGAAAGGCCGGCTTCCAGCGCCTCCTCCACCGCGTACTGGATCAGCGGCTTGTTCACCACCGGCAGCATTTCCTTGGGCATGGCCTTGGTGGCCGGGAGGAAACGAGTGCCGTAACCGGCGGCCGGGAAAAGACATTTCTTGATCATGAGAATCCTTCGACATGGACGAAGTATGCGGATGGCGCGCAGTCTAATCAGGCTGCGCTCGCCTTACAATGCCCGGCCCTTGGACGTCCTATGCCCTGGTAGATGAAGCCCAGTTCCGCCATCCGCGCCGGTGCGTAGAGATTCCGACCGTCGACCAACAGGGGAGTTCGCATGGATCCACGGATTTTCTGGAAGTCCGGCTGGCGGAACTGTTTCCACTCGGTCACCAGCACCAGGGCATCGGCGCCCTCGACGGCCGCGTAGGGCGAGTCGTGGAGCGTCAACTGGGCGCACGCCAGCGCGTCCGGATAGCGTGCCGCGACCCCGGCGTTGGCCACCGGGTCATGGGCCCTGACCCGCACCCCGTGGCGCAGCAGCGCCTCCAGCAGGACCAGGCTCGGCGCCTCGCGCAGGTCGTCGGTACCCGGCTTGAAGGCCAGCCCCCAGAGCGCCACCGTGCGCCCTTGCCAGCGTCCCTGGAACAGTTCGCCGAGGGTCTCGAAGAGCAGTTCCTTCTGCCGCGCGTTGCGCGCTTCCACCGCACGCAGTATCTGGCTGTCGAAGCCCTGTTGCTCGGCGCTGCGGATCAACGCGCGGACGTCCTTGGGAAAGCACGAGCCGCCGTAGCCGCAGCCGGCGTAGATGAAATGGGTACCGATGCGCTTGTCGCTACCCATGCCGCGGCGCACGTCCTCGATGTCGACGCCGGTGAGGGCGCACAGCCCGGCCATCTCGTTCATGAAGGAAATCTTGGTGGCGAGGAAGGCATTGGCCGCGTACTTGCTGAACTCGGCCTCGCGGCGCCCCATCAGCAGGACCCGTTCGTGATTGCGCAGGAACGGCGCGTAGAGCTGGCGCAGGGTTTCCCCGGCCTGCGTCTCGGCGCTGCCGATGATGACCCGGTCCGGGCGCCTGAAGTCGTCCACCGCCGAGCCTTCCTTGAGGAACTCCGGATTGCTCGCCACCGCCACCCGGAAGCGCTTGCGCCGGCGCGCCAGGCCCAGGCGGATGATCTCTTCGACCCGTTCGGCGGTGCCCACCGGCACGGTCGACTTGTTGACCACGATGCAGGCCTGGCGCAGTTGCGCGCCAAGTTGCTCGGCGACCGCCAGCACGTGGCTGAGGTCGGCCGAGCCGTCCTCGCCGCACGGCGTGCCGACGGCGATGAACACCACTTCGGCGTCGGCCAGGCCTTCCGCCAGGCTGGCGGTGAAGGTCAGGCGGGCGGCGTCCAGCTGGTCGCGCAGGATGCTTTCCAGGCCCGGTTCGTAGATCGGCATCTCGCCGCGTCTCAGCCGCGCGACCCGCTCGCGGTCACGCTCCACGCAACGCACCTGGTTGCCCATCTCGGCGAAACAGGCCGCCGTCACCAGTCCCACATAGCCCGCACCAATCACGCATAGCCGCATGGCGTCGTCCTCCGCTGGCCTCGCCCTCTCTCTGCGGACGATTGCAGCCAAGCGCGGTGGCAGGCGCGTGACGCTGGCGTGAAGCTACCGTGACAGAACCCGCGCGGATGCCCGGGGTCCACCCAAGGTAGGCGGAGAAAACGGGAGGTTCCCATGTCCATCGAAATCGATTCGGAACAAGGCATCTGCAGCGTGGAGATCGAAGGCAGCCGGCATCGCGCGCCGGTCGACAGCCTGCGCATCGGTACCGACGCCGAGGCGCGCCTGTCGGTGCTCTACATCGACGGCAAGCGCCTGCACATCAGCGAGGAAGACGCCCAGCGGCTGGTGGTCGCCGGCGCCGAGGACCAGCGCAGGCACCTGATGGCGGACGATTGACGCCCTCAGGCGTCCGCCAGCAACAGGTAGGGAGAACTGCGCAGGCTGTCGAGGCCGGCGCGGAACATGCGTTCGGCGCGGTTCCAGGGATCGTCGCGCAGGCGCTCGGTCCAGGCCAGGGTGCCGCAGATGCCGTCCCAGAGCGATTGCAGATAGATGCTGGCCAGCTCGACGTCCAGCCGCGCCGGCAGTTCGCCGCGCTCCACCGCCCGGCGGATCTGCCGGAGGCCGAAGCGTTGCCCCTGCTTCTCGAGCAGCTCGCGGCGGCGCAACAGCGGCTCGTTCTCGTCGCTGCGTTCGCACTTGAGGTAGAGGATCTCCAGCACCCGCTGCACCGAACCGGGCTCGCAGCACTGGCGGAGAAAGCCCATGCCGGCGCGCAGGAGGATATCCAGCGCCGGCACCCTGGCGTTTTCGTCGGGTACCTCGATCTGGCCGAAGGCGCGGTCGCACATCGCCAGGCAGACCTCGATCTTGTTCTTGTAGTGGCCGTAGACCGCACCGCGAGAAACCCCGGCGGCGTCCGCCAGGTCGGCCATGGCAGTGGTGCCCACGCCCTTTTCCAGGAAAACCCGCTCGGCGGCATCGAGTATGCCGTCGCGGGTTTTCTGGGATTCCTCTTTGGTTTTCCTGGCCACTGAACGTCCTCACAAGGGAAAGGCGCCGCAGATCATAAGGATATGTTACAGAAACGCCAATTAATTAATCACTCATGATTGATTATATGCTACTGTCGCGCCGCTCGTGAGTTGCGGTGCCCTTTCCCGGGCAAGCTCGCGAGTTCACGAATCGAGGGACACCCATGCACATCCAATGGACCGGCTCGCTGCGCGGGCTGCTGGCGGCCCTGGTCGCCCTATTCCTGCTGGGCTGCGAAGAAGCAGCGGACGCCGGGAAGACTGCGGAGGCCCCCGCCGAGGTCGGCGTGATCGTCGCCAGGCCGGCGCCTATCGGCATCACCAGCGAGCTGCCCGGACGCCTGGAAGCGTACCGCCAGGCTGAAGTGCGGGCGCGCGTCGCCGGCATCGTCACCCGTCGCCTGTACGAGGAAGGCCAGGACGTCCGCGCCGGCACCGTGCTGTTCCAGATCGACCCTGCGCCCTTGAAGGCGGCCCTGGACATCAGCCGCGGCGCCCTGGCCCGGGCCGAGGCCAGCCACGCGGCGGCGGCCGACAAGCTCAAGCGCTACGCCGACCTGATCAAGGACCGCGCCATCAGCGAACGCGAGTACACCGAAGCGCAGACCGACGCGCGCCAGGCCCTGGCGCAGATCGCCTCGGCCAAGGCCGAACTGGAGCAGGCCCGCCTGCGCCTGGGCTACGCCACGGTCACCGCGCCGATCGACGGCCGCGCGCGGCGCGCGCTGGTCACCGAAGGCGCGCTGGTCGGCGAGGACTCGCCGACACCGCTGACCCGCGTCGAGCAGATCGATCCGATCTACGTGAACTTCTCCCAGCCGGCCGGCGAAGTCGCCGCCATGCAGCGGGCGATCCGCGAAGGCCAGGTGAAGGGTGTCGCCGACAAGGACATCGCCGTGCGCCTGGTCCTGGCCGACGGCAGCGAGTACCCGCTGGCCGGCGAGCTGCTGTTCTCCGACCTGGCGGTCGACCCCGGCACCGACACCATCGCCATGCGTGCCCTGTTCCGCAATCCGCATCGCGAATTGCTGCCCGGCGGCTACGTGCAGGTGCGCCTGCAGCGCGCGGTGAACCCGCAGGCGATCACCGTCCCGCGCGACGCGCTGATCCGTACCGCCCAGTCCGCCGTGGTCAAGGTGGTCAACCCACAGGGCGTGGTGGAAGACGTGGAGGTCCGCGCCGACACCCTGCAGGGCCGCGACTGGATCATCAGCCGCGGGCTCAAGGGCGGCGAGCGTGTGATCGTCGAGAACGCCGCCCAGCATGCCGCCGGCTCCAGCGTCCAGGCGGTGGTCCGCCAGCCGGCCAGCGCCGACGCCCCCTCACCGCTGGCCGCCTCGCCGGCGGGCCAGTGACGGAGAACGCTACGAATGGCTCGTTTCTTCATTGACCGGCCGGTCTTCGCCTGGGTGATCTCCCTGCTGATCGTGCTCGCCGGGGTCCTGGCGATCCGCTTCCTGCCGGTCGCCCAGTACCCGGACATCGCGCCGCCGGTGGTCAACGTCAGCGCCAGCTATCCCGGCGCCTCGGCCAAGGTGGTCGAGGAAGCGGTGACCGCGATCATCGAGCGCGAGATGAACGGCGCGCCCGGCCTGCTCTACACCAAGGCCACCAGCAGCACCGGCCAGGCCTCGCTGACCCTGACCTTCCGCCAGGGCGTGAACGCCGACCTCGCCGCGGTGGAAGTGCAGAACCGCCTGAAGATCGTCGAGTCGCGCCTGCCCGAATCGGTGCGGCGCGACGGCATCTACGTGGAGAAGGCGGCGGACAGCATCCAGCTGATCGTTACCCTTACCTCCTCCAGCGGCCGCTACGACGCCATGGAGCTGGGCGAGATCGCCTCGTCCAACGTGTTGCAGGCGCTGCGCCGGGTGGAGGGCGTGGGCAAGGTCGAGACCTGGGGCGCCGAGTACGCCATGCGCATCTGGCCCGACCCGGCCAAGCTGACCTCGATGAACCTCAGCGCCAGCGACCTGGTCAACGCCGTGCGCCGGCACAACGCCCGCCTCACCGTGGGCGACATCGGCAACCTCGGGGTCCCCGACTCGGCGCCGATCAGCGCCACGGTGAAGGTCGACGACACCCTGGTGACGCCCGAGCAGTTCGGCGAGATTCCGCTGCGCATCCGCGCCGACGGCGGCGCGATCCGCCTGCGCGACGTGGCCCGCGTCGAGTTCGGCCAGAGCGAGTACGGCTTCGTCTCGCGGGTCAACCAGATGACCGCCACCGGCCTGGCGGTGAAGATGGCGCCCGGCTCCAACGCGGTGGCCACCGCCAAGCGCATCCGCGCCACCCTCGACGAGCTGTCGCGCTACTTCCCGGAGGGCGTGAGCTACAACATCCCCTATGACACCTCGGCGTTCGTCGAGATCTCGATCAGGAAGGTGGTCAGCACCCTGCTCGAGGCGATGCTGCTGGTGTTCGCCGTGATGTACCTGTTCATGCAGAACTTCCGCGCCACCCTGATCCCGACACTGGTGGTGCCGGTGGCCCTGCTGGGCACCTTCACGGTGATGCTCGGCCTGGGCTTCTCGATCAACGTGCTGACCATGTTCGGCATGGTCCTGGCGATCGGCATCCTGGTGGACGACGC
>NZ_KV819829.1:0-146001 GCF_001815235.1 Pseudomonas sp. HMSC065H01
GGTGTATCGGCGGATAACGCCGGTGGCGTTATCCGCCCCACCCCAGGGTTGGCGGCATCGCGTAGGGCGACGGCGCTTCGCTTCAGAAGGTGAATTCCATATTCAACGTCGGCGTCGAGGTGCGGCTGCCGGTGCCACCGTCGACGCCGAACTTGTTGTGCCAATACTCGTAGCCGACGCCGAGCCACAGGTTCGGCTGGCGCTTGTCGCCTGGCAGGGCGGCGACCATCAGGGCGGTGCGGACCAGGGTTTCCGCCGCGGTGTCCTTGTCGTTGTAGTCCTCGCCCTTCTCTCCCACGTAGTTGACGAAGCCCTGGAACTTCGCCGCACGGTTGCCGACCTTGAACGGCCGCATCCAGGTCAGGTTGAGCATGTAGGTGGTGTCGAAGGTGTGGTCGGGATGGCGCGCGCCGGGCACGCCGAAGTGGTTCTTCTCGCGGTAGTAGAGCAGGCTCAGGTCGAGCACGCCGGGACCGTTGAACTTGAGGGTCGGGCCGAACACCAGGGCGCGCTTCTTGGCCGAAGCCAGGTTGTTGTTGCGGCTGGCGTCGAAGCCCAGGGTGAAGGCGTAGTCCTTGACCAGGCCGGTGCTCAGCGGCCGGTCGAACACCCGCGAAGCGTAGAGCTGGTGGCGGTAGACCGCATAGACTTCGCTGCCACCATGGTCGGTGCCCTTGCGCGGGTCGCGGTTGTCGGAAAGGAACACATCGAGATTGAAGAAATTGCTGCCGTAGCGATAGCCGTCGGCGTGGGTGAAGCTGTAGATGCGCTTGGCGAACTTGTCCGGGTTGTTCGGGTTGGTGAATTGCTGGCCGTAACGGAAACCGACGCTGTTGCTCATCCATTCCAGCGCCATGCTCTCCCCGGCGCCGACGAGCGCGATCAGGGCGGCGGCGCCCTGCATCATCTTCTTCATGCTGTGTGTCCTGCTGGTTGCTTGTTGTTCTTGTGGCGACTCAGCCCCCGGTTTCGCGCCGGGGTCGCGGGGCAGTATCGGCACTTCGCCGCGCTGACCAAAGAACAGAATATCGAACATGCCGATGCCGAAACGGCATCAGCGGACGGGCAAGCTCGGGCAAGCCGTCTGGCATCGGCGCGAGCGCCGCTCAGGCCTCGTTCAGGCGCGCTTCCTCGCGCTCGCGCAGGCGCACTTCCTCGGCGATCTGCCGGGCCAGGGCGTCCACCGCCACCGGCAGGTAACGGCCGGTACGCACGTAGAGGCCGAGGTCGCTGTGGATGCCGCCATTGTCTTTCAGCGGCAGGAAACGCAGCTCGCCCTGGGCGATGTCGGCCTCGATCCCCAGGCGGGTCTGGAAGGCGACGCCGAGCCCGCGCCGCGCCAGTTGTCGCGACAGCTCCAGGGAGCTGCTCTCCAGCACCGCCCGGCGCGGTTCGCGCAAACGGCGCTGGAGCGGCGCCAGCAGGTGATGGATGGACAGCTCGCTCTTGGCCATGATCAGGCCATGTTCGACGCAATCGGCGAAGGCGATGGCCTGGTGTCGCGCCAACGGGTGCTGCGGGGAGACGATGGCACCGAGGCGGAAATGGCCGACGCTGACCTGTTGCAGGTCGGCGCTGCGCGGCAGGGCGAAGGCCAGGCCGAGGTCGACCGCGCCACTGCTCACCGCCTCGGGTATCGCCTGGGAACCGAGCAGGGTGACGCCGACGGTGATGTCCGGGTAGCGTTCGCGCATCGCCTTGAGCACGCAGGGCAGCAGGTCGCTGGTCACCGCTTCGATGGTGGCGATCTCCACATGGCCGGTGCGCAGGCCTTGCAGCGCGTCCAGTTCGGAACGCACGCGCTCCATGTCCTGCAGGACCACGGTGACGTGGCGCGCGAAGATCTCCCCGGCTCCGGTCAGGCGCAGGCCGCCGGGCAGGCGGTCGAACAGCGGCGCACCGATCTCGTCCTCCAGCTTGAGGATCTGCCGGTTCACCGCCGACGAGGCGACGTTCAGGCGCCGCGCGGCTTCGCGGATCGAATGGCAGCGGCGAACCATGTCGAAGTAGTGGATCGCGGGCGCGTGGATATGCAGCTTGCGGCTCATGGCGGACCGAAGGGATGACGGAGCTGTCGACCTTCCGGGAAACGCCGGCGATTGGCAAGGGGAAGCGCCGCCTTGCCGGCCCACGCGCAGGACGGATAACCGCCGTTGGCCCTCGGGGTATCGGCGGATAACGCCTGCGACGCCATTCGCCCTACCGCTAGCGCCGCCGGCGACCTACCCGGACGCCTGCTGCGACTCCACGCCAAGCTCGTCCCACACCGATTCGGCCAGGTGGAAGGTCGCGTTGGCCGCGGGAATACCGCAGTAGATGGCGCTCTGCATGATCACTTCCTTGATCTCGTCGCGGCTCACCCCGTTGTTCTTCGCCGCGCGCAGATGCAGCTTGAGTTCCTCGTTGCGGTTCATGCCGATCAGCATGGCGATGGTGACCAGGCTGCGGGTGTGTCGCGGCAGCCCCGGACGGGTCCAGATGTCGCCCCAGGCGTGGCGGGTGATCATTTCCTGGAACTCTTCGTTGAACGGCGTCAGGTTGGCCAGGCTGCGCTCGACATGGGCGTCGCCGAGCACCGCGCGGCGCACTTGCATGCCGGCTTCGTAGCGTTGTTTCTCGTCCATCGGCGGCTCCTCAGGCGGACAGCAGGAAATCGACCAGGCGGCGGCTGAAGGCGTCGCTCGCTTCGACGTTGGACAGGTGCGCGGCGGCGAACTCGACCAACTGCGCGTCGGCGATGCGCGCCTGCATGAAGCGGGCGTTGTCCGGAGTGGTCACGGCATCGTGGCTGCCGGCGACGATCAGCGTCGGCGCCTGGACCAGCCCGAGCTGCTCGCGGAAATCGGCGTCGCGTACCGCAGCGCAGTTGGCCGCGTAGCCCTGCGGCGAGGTGGCCGCGAGCATCGCGACGATGCGCTCGACCTGCGCCGGTTCGCGCTCGGCGAAGCCCGCGGTGAACCAGCGCGCCACCGAGGCGTCGCGCAGGTCACGCATGGCCTGCTCGCCGCCTTTCAGGACGGTATCGATGCGGGTGTTCCAGACCTCGTCGCTGGCAATCTTCGCCGCGGTGTTGCACAGCACCAGCCGGCCGAGCCGCTCGCCGGCGTGGATGCCCAGCCACTGGCCGATCAGGCCGCCCATGGACAGCCCGCAGAAATGCACGCGCGGCAGCTCGAGGGCATCGAGCAGGGCAAGCACGTCGGCGCCGAGCTGGCCGATGGCGTACGGTCCGGGGGTGACCAGCGAGGCGCCGTGGCCGCGGGTGTCGTAGCGCAGCACGCGGAAATGGGCGGTGAGTGCGGGGATCTGCGTGTCCCACATGCCCAGGTCGGTGCCCAGCGAGTTTGACAACAGCAGGACCGGCGCGCCGGCCGGTCCTTCCAGGGAGTAGTTCAGGTCGCCGTCGGCGAGGCGTACGGTTGGCACGAAGGGATCTCCAGTCAGGCGGGATGGGGTTCGAAGCCCAGGGCATGGTGTTCGGCGAGCGCGCGCTCGACCCAGGCGCGGGCCTGGCCGAGGTAATGGGCGGGATCGAGCAGGCGGTCCAGTTCGTCGCCGGACAACTCGGCGCTCACCCGCGCCTCTTCGCCGAGCACCGCGCGCAACTCGCGGCGCTGCTCGACGGCGCGGCGGCAGCACTGTTCCACCAGATGGTGCGCGGCTTCGCGGCCGATACGGCGGGCCAGAGCGATGCTCACCGCCTCGGCGAGCACCAGGCCGTGGGTCAGGCCAAGGTTGCGGCGCATCCGCTGGGCGTCCACCTCCAGGCCTTCGAGCAGGCCGATCGCCTGTTGCAGCGCGCCGGCAACCAGGCAACAGAGTTCCGGCAGGGTTTCCCACTCGGCGTGCCAGAGACCGAGGCTGCGCTCGTGTTCCTGCGGCATCGCCGCGAACAGGGTCGAGACCAGCCCCGGCGCACGGGTGGCGGCGGCGATCAGCACCGCGCTGCTCACCGGGTTGCGCTTGTGCGGCATGGTCGAGGAACCGCCGCGCCCGGCGCCGGCCGGCTCGAAGACCTCGCCGGCCTCGGTCTGCATCAGCAGGCTGACATCGCGACCGAACTTGCCGAGGCTACCGGCCACCAGGCCGAGCACGCTGGCGAATTCCACCAGGCGGTCGCGCTGGGTGTGCCAGGGTTGTTCGGGCAAAGCCAGGCCCAGCTCCTCGGCCAGCGCCGCGGCCACCGGCAGGGCCTGTTCGCCGAGCGCGGCGAGCGTCCCCGAGGCGCCGCCGAATTGCAGCACCAGCAGGCGCGGGCGCAACTCGCGCAGGCGCTGGCGGTGCCGGGTCAAGGCACCGAGCAGGCCGGCGAGCTTCATGCCCAGGGTCACCGGGGTGGCGTGCTGCAACCAGGTGCGCCCGGCCAGCGGCGTGTCGGCATGCCGTTCGGCCTGGTCCGCCAGGACCTCGGCAAGACGTTGCAGATCCTGCTCGAGCAAGGCCAGCGCACGGCGCAGTTGCAGCACCAGGCCGCTGTCCATGGCGTCCTGGCTGGTGGCGCCGAGATGCACGTAGCGCTCGGCCTCGGCGTCGCCAGCCGCCACCTGGCGGCCCAGCGCCTTGACCAGCGGGATCGCCGAGTTGCCGGCAGTGGCGACCGCCTCGGCCAGCGCCAGCGGGTCGTACAGTTCGGCGCGGCAGGCCGCCTCGATCGGCGCCACCGCCGTCGCGGGAACCACCCCGGTGCGCGCCTCGGCGCGGGCCAGGGCGGCCTCGAAGTCGAGCATGCCTTGCAGGCGGCCGCGGTCGGAGAACACCGCGCGCATCGGCGCCGCCGTGAAATAGGCATCGAACAACTGGTTGGCGGGTACGTCGCTCATCGGTTTTCCTTTTCCCGGCCCGTCAGGGCTCGTCGTTCAGGTAGCTGACCTTGCGCAGGTCCGGCAGGCTCACGCAGACCAGCAGCGCCAGCAGGCAC
This sequence comes from Pseudomonas sp. HMSC065H01, assembly GCF_001815235.1. Classification (NCBI taxonomy): domain Bacteria; kingdom Pseudomonadati; phylum Pseudomonadota; class Gammaproteobacteria; order Pseudomonadales; family Pseudomonadaceae; genus Pseudomonas; species Pseudomonas sp. HMSC065H01. Next base: position 4,919 of record NZ_KV819829.1, read on the forward strand.
ATGGCTGAAACATACCAGTAGAAGACGTTCTCCATCCCTACCGACTTCAGCCCCAGGGCGACGTACTCGGCCGAGCCGCCGAAGATCGCGTTGCCCACCGCGTAGGACACTCCGACGCCGAGGGCGCGCACCTCCGGCGGGAACATCTCGGCCTTGATCAGGCCGCTGATGGAGGTGTACAGGCTGACGATGGCCAGCGCCAGGATGATCAGGAAGAAGGCCATGTAGGGACTGCTCACGGTCTTCAGCGCGAGCAGGATCGGCAGGGTGCAGAGCGTGCCCAGGGTGCCGAACCAGAGCATCGAGGTCTTGCGCCCGATGCGATCGGAAAGCATGCCGAACAGCGGTTGCATCAGCATGTACGCCAGCAGGGCGAAGGTCATCACCGCGCTGGCGGTCTTGGCGCTCATCCCGGCGGTGTTGACCAGGTACTTCTGCATGTAGGTGGTGAAGGTGTAGAAGATCAGCGAGCCGCCGGCGGTGAAGCCGAGCACGGTGAAGAAGGCCCGCTTGTGCTTGAACAGCTCGGCGAAGGTGCCGGATTCCTTGCGCTCCAGGGTCGACTTCGAAGCGGTCTCGTTCAGCGAGCGCCGCAGCCAGAGGGCGATCACCGCGGTGATCGCGCCGATCACGAAGGGGATCCGCCAGCCCCAGGCGCGCAGTTCGTCCTCGCTCAGCAACTGCTGCAGGATCACCACCACCAGCACCGCCAGCAACTGTCCGCCGATCAGGGTGACGTACTGGAACGAGGCGAAGAAGCCGCGCTGGCCCTTGAGCGCCACCTCGCTCATGTAGGTCGCGCTGGTGCCGTACTCGCCGCCCACCGACAGGCCCTGGAACATCCGCGCCAGCAACAGCAGGGCCGGCGCCAGGGTGCCGATGCTGGCGTAGGTGGGCATGCAGGCGATCGCCAGGGAGCCGGCGCACATCATCACCACCGAGATCAGCATGGCGGTCTTGCGCCCGTGCTTGTCGGCGATGCGGCCGAACATCCAGCCGCCGATGGGGCGCATGAGGAAGCCGGCGGCGAAGACCCCGGCGGTGTTCAGCAACTGCACCGTGGGGTTGTCGGAGGGGAAGAAGGCCGGTGCGAAGTAGATCGCGCAGAAGGCGTAGACGTAGAAGTCGAACCATTCCACGAGGTTGCCGGAGGAGGCGCCGACGATGGCGAAGATGCGCTTGCGGCGTTCTTCGTTGCTGTACTGGTGAACAGGGGCAGTCATGCTGTTGTTCTCTCGACAGGGTCCGTTTCATCCTGACCGTGCGACGGAGCGTCCTGTTCCGCTGCACACGCGCCGCGCCGCCGCCGAAACATGGGCAGCGCCGCGCGACGCGCGCTCTTGATACCGGGCGGGCGACCCGGTTGTGCCAGTCAGACCCGCTCGATGGCCAGCGCCAGGCCTTGGCCGACGCCTACGCACATGGTCGCCAGGCCGCGCCGGCCGCCGCTCTTCTCAAGTTGATGGAGCGCGGTGAGGACCAGCCGCGCACCGCTCATCCCCAGCGGGTGGCCGAGGGCGATGGCACCGCCGTTCGGGTTGACCTTCTCACTGTCGTCGGCCACGCCCAGTTCGCGCAGGCAGGCCAGGCCCTGGCTGGCGAAGGCTTCGTTGAGTTCGATCACGTCGAAGGCGTCGATCGCCAGGTCCAGGCGCCGCAGCAGCTTGCGCACCGCCGGCACCGGGCCGATGCCCATGATCCGTGGGGCGACGCCGGCGCTGGCCATGCCCAGCACCCGCGCGCGCGGAGTCAGGCCGTGCTTCTCCACTGCCTCCGCGGAGGCCAGGACCAGCGCGGCGGCGCCGTCGTTGACCCCGGACGCGTTGCCGGCGGTGACGGTCCTCTCCGGCCCGTTGACCGGCTTGAGCCGGGCCAGCGCCTCCAGGGTGGTGTCGGGACGCGGATGCTCGTCGTGCTCGACCAGGGTGTCGCCCTTGCGCCCGCGAATCGTCACCGGGACGATTTCCTCGGCGAAGAAACCGGCCTCCTGCGCCCTGCCGGCGCGCTGCTGGCTGCGCAGGGCGAAGGCATCCTGGTCGGCACGCGACACGCGATAGTCGTCGGCGACGTTGTCGGCGGTCTGCGGCATCGGGTCGATGCCGTACTGCTCCTTCATCAGCGGATTGACGAAGCGCCAGCCGATGGTGGTGTCCTCGATCTTCTGGCCGCGCCCGAAGGCGCTATCGGCCTTGCCCATCACGTACGGCGCGCGCGACATCGACTCGACGCCGCCGGCGATGGCCAGCTCCATCTCGCCGCAGGCGATGGCGCGGAACGCCGTGCCGATGGCGTCCATCCCCGAGGCGCAGAGGCGGTTGAGGGTGACGCCGGGCACGCTCTCCGGCAAACCGGCCAGCAGCAGCGCCATGCGCGCCACGTTACGGTTGTCCTCGCCGGCCTGGTTGGCGCAGCCGAGGAACACCTCGTCCAACGCCGACCAGTCGACCCCCGGGTTGCGCTCGACCAGGGCCTTCAGCGGCACCGCCGCGAGGTCGTCGGCGCGCACCGCGGAAAGACTGCCGCCGAAACGGCCGATCGGCGTGCGCACGGCATCGCAGATGAATACCTCGCGGCTCATTCGTCGCTCCCCTTCTGTCCATGGGCGGCCGCGGTGCGCGCCTCGAGGTCGCGCAGCGCGGCGAGTTCGACCTCGCTCGGCGCGGGCGTCTCGGCGACCCGCTCGGCGAAGCGGATCGCCCAGCCGGTGGCCTCGACCACCTGCTCGCGGGTCACGCCCGGATGCAGCGAAGTGACCACGAACTCGTTGCTGCCGGCTTCCGGCTCCATGATGCACAGGTCGGTGATGATCGCCACCGGCCCCTTGCCCGGCAGGCCCAGGCGCTGGCGCGAGTCGCCGCCCTCGCCATGGCCGACCGAGGTGACGAAGGCCAGCTTGTCGACGAAGGTGCGGTGCGACTGCTTGAGGATGATCAGCACTTCCTTGGCGCTGCCGGCGATTTCCGGCGCGCCGCCGGCTCCCGGCAGGCGCACCTTGGGCTGGCGGTAGTCGCCGATCACGGTGGTGTTGATGTTGCCGAAGCGGTCGACCTGGGCCGCGCCGAGGAAGCCGACGTCGATCCGTCCGCCCTGCAGCCAGTAGCGGAAGATCTCGCCGGTGGGGACCACGGTATCGGCGGTCTCGGCCAACTCGCCGTCGCCGATGGACAGCGGCAGGACGCTGGGCTTGGCGCCGATCGGCCCGGACTCGTAGATCAGCACGACGTCCGGCGAGGAAGTCAGGCGCGCCAGGTTGGCGGCCTTCGACGGCAGGCCGATGCCGACGAAGCACACCGCGCCGTTGTGCAGGCGGCGGGCGGCGGCCACGGTCATCATCTCGTTGGTGCTGTAGCTGCTCATCGCTTGCCCTCCGCGAGCTTGGCCTGGAAGGCGCCGAAATCCTCGGTCCCCCGGATGTATTCGTCGATCCACGGGGTGAAGCTTTCGCGGTCGCGGGCGATCGGGTCCCAGTCCTGGTAGAAGCGGTTGTCGCGCTCGTAGTAGCCGTGGGCATAGGACGGATGCGCGCCGCCGGGCACCAGGCACACGGCGCTGAGCGCCCAGCTCGGCAGGACGCAGGCGTTCATCGGGGCGTCCAGTTCGTCGACGATCTCCTCGACGGTGACGATGCAGCGCTTCGCCGCCAGGGCCGCTTCCTTCTGCACGCCGAGGATGCCCCAGAGCAGAACGTTGCCCTTGCGGTCGGCCTTCTGCGCGTGGATCACGCTGACGTCCGGGCGCACCGAGGGCACCGCCGCCAGCACTTCGCCGGTGAACGGGCAGGTGACGCTGCGGATCAGCGGGTTGACCTTCGGCAGGTCGGAGCCGGCGTAGGCGCGCAGCACTGCGAAGGGCAGCCCGGAGGCGCCGGCGACATAGGCGTTGGCGAGGTCGGCGTGGCTGTGTTCCTCGATCTCCAGCGGTTGCGGCCAGCCCTTCTCCACCGCGTCGCGCAGGCGGTGCAGCGAACCGACGCCGGGGTTGCCGCCCCAGGAGAACACCAGCTTCTTCGCGCAGCCTGCACCGATCAGCAGGTCGTAGACCAGGTCGGGAGTCATGCGGATCAGCGTCAGGTCTTTCCTGCCCTGGCGGATCAGCTCGTGGCCGGCGGCCGTCGGGATCAGGTGAGTGAAGCCTTCGAGGGCGACGCTGTCGCCATCGTGGACGAAGCGTCGCACCGCTTCGCGCAGGGAGAGGATTTCAGCCATCGGTCGGGTCTCGTCTTGTTGTGCGCTGCCTGGACGGCACGTGACGAGAACCTTACGCCGGGGTCCGAGGGCTCACAATCCGATAATCGATTAACAGTTCGATAATCGAACAGAACGTTAGCAAGCATCCGATCGACCGAAGCCGTCGCCTCATTCGTCGCTGTGGATCACCACCAGCAATTCCGCCTGGGTCTCCCCCAGGGAGCGGATGCGGTGCGGCTTCTGTGCGTTGAAATGCAGGGCGTCGCCGCGCTCGAGGATGATCCGCTGGTTCATGAAGTCGACCTCGACCTGGCCCTCATGGACGAAGATGAACTCTTCGCCGAGGTGCTCCTTGAACGTCGAGTGACTGAAATCGCGCGGGGGGTGGACGATGAACGGCAACAGCGCGCGGGCGCCGATCTGCTGCGCGAGGGAGGCGTAGGCCGGGCCGTCGTCGCCGCTGGACAGCGACTTGCGCTGGTCGCGACGAACGATGCTGTAGCCGTCGACACCGTCGCTTTCCTCGGAGAACAGCTCCTCCACCTGCACGTTCAACGCCTTCGCCAGCTTCAGCGCGGCGGCAATGGACGGCGTGTTCAGCCCGCGCTCGACCTTGGACAGGTAGCTCTTGGTCAGGCCGGTCTTGTCGGCCAGGGTCTCCAGCGTGACCCCGAGTTTTTTTCTCAGCAATTTCAAGCGCATGGACATTGAGGACAGCCTTCTCCCGATGGCGATGAAACTTTTCTCTTGCTAATGACACTTTGTGTCATATAACTTGATCCGTGTCATTTACAGCCGGGTCGTTGCGTGGCGCGCAACTGCCTGGCGTTTCCCCCGACTCGCTCCGTCAAAGGAACCTCGCATGGCTACGACACTGGAATTACCCAAGGATCAACTGATCCAGCACGCGCTGAAGCAGATGAAAAGCAGCCTCGGCGATAATACGTGGACTGACCGGCAAAAGCTGGCCCTGACCTGCCGGATTCTCTTCGAGGCCGGCCACGACTCCGGGCTCGCCGGGCAGATCACCTCGCGCGGCCCGGAGGCGGGGACCTACTACACCCAGCAACTGGGCCTGGGCTTCGACGAGATCAGCGCCGGCAACCTGCTGCTGGTCGACGAAGACCTCAACGTCCTCCACGGGCACGGCATGGCGAATCCGGCCAATCGCTTCCACAGCTGGGTCTATCGCGCCCGCCCGGACGTCAACTGCATCATCCACACCCACCCGCTGCACATCGCCGCGCTGTCGACCCTGGAAGTACCGCTGCAGGTCTCGCACATGGACCTTTGCCCGCTATACGAAGACTGCGCCTTCCTCAAGGACTGGCCGGGCGTGCCGGTAGGCAACGAGGAAGGCGAGATCATCTCCGCCGCCCTCGGCGACAAGCGCGCCATCCTGCTCTCCCATCACGGCCTGCTGGCCACCGGTGCAAGCATCGAGGAGGCCTGCGTGATCGCGGTGCTGCTCGAGCGCGCGGCGAAGATGCAGTTGCTGGCGATGGCCGCCGGGGAGATCAAGCCGATCCCGCCGGCCCTGGCGCGCGAGGCCCACGACTGGATCTCCACCCCGAAGCGCCACGGCGCCGCATTCAACTACTACGCCCGGCGCTGCCTGCCGCGCAACAGCGACTGCCTGAGCTGAACGACCTTTCCCACCAGGTCCGTCCTGGCATTTCCCACTCAATGTCACGGGTACATCCAATGTCCGCATCCATCCACGGCATCATCGGCTACACCATCACCCCCTTCGCCGCCGACGGCGGTCTCGACCTGCCGGCCCTCGGCCGCTCCATCGAGCGCCTGATCGACGGCGGCGTGCACGCCATCGCCCCGCTCGGCAGCACCGGCGAAGGCGCCTACCTGAGCGACCCGGAATGGGACGAGGTGGTCGACTTCACCCTGAAGACCGTCGCCCATCGCGTGCCGACCATCGTCAGCGTCTCCGACCTGACCACCGCCAAGACCGTACGCCGCGCGCAGTTCGCCGAATCCCTCGGCGCCGAGGCGGTGATGGTCCTGCCGATCTCCTACTGGAAGCTCAACGAGGCGGAAGTGTTCCAGCACTACCGCGCGGTGGGCGAAGCCATCGGCGTGCCGGTGATGCTCTACAACAACCCGGGCACCAGCGGCATCGACATGTCGGTGGAACTGATCCTGCGCATCGTCCGCGAAGTGGACAACGTGACCATGGTCAAGGAGAGCACCGGCGACATCCAGCGCATGCACAAGCTGCGCCTGCTCGGCGAAGGCCGGGTGCCCTTCTACAACGGCTGCAACCCGCTGGCGCTGGAGGCCTTCGTGGCCGGCGCGAAAGGCTGGTGCAGCGCCGCGCCGAACCTGATCCCGACGCTCAACGGCCAGCTCTACCAGGCGGTGCTCGACGGCGACCTGGAGAAGGCCCGCGCGCTGTTCTACCGGCAGTTGCCGCTGCTCGACTTCATCCTCCGCCGGGGCCTGCCGACCACCATCAAGGCCGGCCTGGGCCTCTCCGGCCTGGAGGTGGGGGCGCCGCGCCTTCCGGTGCAGGCGCTGGATACCGAGGGCTGTCGGTATCTGCAGGGGTTGTTGGAAGAGCTGCGCTGATCACCCCGTCAGCGCTTTGACCCGACGGGCCCGGACGACTTGGGGCCCGTCGTTTTTTTGCCGACGCGCAGCGCGCTCAGCGCGCCGCCCAGGCATTGAAACGCTGTTCCAGCTCCTCGCCGTGGTCCACCCAGAACTCGGCATCCACCGCCCGCGCGCCTTCGAGGTTGGCCGGCGCGGTCGGCAGCGCCTCCTGCACCGTCTTCGGCAGCAACGCCAGGGTGCCCTTGTGTACCGGCCCGTAGGGGATCTGCTCGGAGAACACCTTCTGCGTCTGCGGCTGGCTGGCGAAGGCGATGAATTTCTCCGCCAGCGCCTTGTTCGGCGTGCCCTTCACCACCGCCCAGTACTCCGGATCGTAGAGACTGCCGGGCCAGACGATGGCCAGTTTCACCCCCTCCTTCTGCGCAGCGGCGATGCGCCCGTTGTAGGCCGCGCTCATCACCACGTCGCCGGCCGCCAGCCATTGCGGCGGCTGGGCGCCGGCCTCCCACCACTGGATGTTCGGCTTGAGCTGGTCGAGCTTGGCGAAGGCGCGGCTGACCCCCTCCGGGGTGGCGAGTACCTTGTAGAGGTCCTCCGCCTTCACCCCGTCGGCCAGCAACGCCACTTCCAGGGTGTACTTGGCGCCCTTGCGCAGGCCACGCTTGCCGGGGAACTCGCGGACGTTCCAGAAATCCGCCCAGGACTGCGGCGCCCTGGCCAGCTTCGTCGAGTCGTAGGCCATCACCATCGACCAGACGTAGGTGGCCACCCCGCACTCGCTGAAAGTGCCGGGGACGAACTGCGCGGGGTCGCCGAAACGCGCCGGGTCGAGGCGTTCGAACAGCCCCTCGTCGCAGCCGCGGAGCAGTTCGGGGCTCTCCACCTCGACCACGTCCCAGCTGACCTTGCCGACGTCGACCATGGCCTTCACCTTGGCCATTTCGCCGTTGTATTCGCCGGCGACCACCTGCCCGCCGCCGCTTCGCTCGAAGGGTTTGAAATAGGCCTGTTCCTGGGCGGCCTTGGTCGCGCCGCCGAAGGAGATCACCGTCAGGCTCTGGCTCTGCGCCTGGGCCGCCGCGGCGAACGCCAGGCCGAACAGGGACAACCGGGAAAACACGTGTGCGTACTGGTGCAAGGACTTGAACATGGAACACTCCCACAGCCGATTGGCATTGTTGTGATGTTGCTGAGGCAGTTGCCGGCCAGAGGCCGAAACGGTTCCGCGCGCGGTCGCCAGGCGCCGCATCGTCGTTATGGGGGGACGCTCCGTGTCGCAGGCGACCCGGCCGAGGCCGGGCCGCCGGGGCGCGTCAGAGCACGCCGATCTCGCGCGCGGTGCGATCCACCGCGATACGGGTCTTGTCGATCAGTTCGTCGATCTCGGCACGCCCGGCCACCAGCGCCGGGGCCATGATCATGCGGCCGAGGGTGGAGCGGATGATCACGCCCTCCTCGAAGCCGATGGTGCGGCAGCGCCAGGCCAGATCGTTCTCGTTGGCGAAGCGCTTGCGGGTCGCCTTGTCCTCGGCGAACTGCAGCGCGGCGACGAAGCCGGCGCCCTGGACCTCGCCGACCAGCGGATGGTCGCCGAAGACCTCGCGCAGGCAGCGTTGCAGGTAGGGTCCGGTCTCCTCCCTGACCCGCGTGACCACGCCCTCGTCGCGCAGCGCCTTGAGGTTGGCGATGGCCACCGCCGCCGCCACCGGGTGGCCGGAATAGGTCAGGCCGTGGGCGAACACCCCGCCCTGCTCCACCAGCACCTCGGCGATGCGCTTGCCGAGTACCAGGCCGCCCATGGGGATGTAGCCGGACGTCAGGCCCTTGGCGATGGACAGGGTGTCCGGCTGGAAGCCGAAGTGTTCGTGGGCGAACCATTCGCCGGTGCGGCCGAAGCCGCCGATCACTTCGTCGGCGCACAGCAGCACGTCGTACTGCCGGCAGATGCGCTGGATCTCCGGCCAATAGCTTTGCGGCGGGAAGATCATGCCGCCGGCGCCCTGGAAGGGCTCGGCGACGAAGGCGGCGACGTTCTCCGCGCCCAGTTCGAGGATCTTCTCCTCCAGTTGCAGCGCCGCGCGGCGACCGAACTCGGCCGGGCTCAGCTCGCCGCCGTTGGCGTACCAGTAGGGTTCGTCGATGTGGGCGAAGTCCGGCAGCATGCCGCCCATCTCGTGCATGAACTTCATCCCGCCGAGCGCGGTGCTGCCCAGGGTCGAGCCGTGGTAGCCGTTCCAGCGGCCGATCATGATCTTCTTCTGCGGCTTGCCGAGGATCTGCCAGTAGCGCCGCACGGTACGGATCAGCACCTCGTTGGCCTCGGAGCCGGAGTTGGTGTAGATCGCGTGGCTGTAGTGGTCCGGCAGCAGGCTGAAGAGCATCTCGGAAAGCTCCACCACCGCCGGGTGGGTGGTGTGGAAGAACATGTTGTAGTACGGCAGTTGTTCCAGCTGGCGGCTGGCGGCGGCGGCGAGGTCCTGGCGGCCGTAGCCGAGGTTGGTGCACCAGAGGCCGGACATGCCGTCCAGGTAGCGCTTGCCGTCGTTGTCCCAGAGCTGCAGGCCATCGCCGCGGACCATCACCCGCGGGCCTTCGCGGTTCAGCGCCTTCTGGTCGAGGAAGGCGTGGATGTGGTGCGCGGCGTCCAGTTGCTGGTAGTCGCGGGTGTCGCGCTGCGGGTTGAGCTGAGCGGTCATCGTCTGTGTTCTCCTTGTTCCCTTGGCGCGTCAGGCCGAAGGGGATTGCAGGGGATCGAGGGCGACGGACTTGCCCTGGGCAGTCTCACCGGCCGTCTCGAGCGGTTCGGGTACGAAGAGGGGCTTGCGCATCACGCCCTTGATCCACACCACCGCCACCAGCGAGACCACGCCGAGCACCACGCCGGCGCTGGCGAAGATCCGTCCGGTCATTTCCGGGGTCGGCGAGACGTGGACCACCGCGTAGATCATCCCGGCGATGCCGAACAGTTGCGGCAGCGGGTAGAACGGCGTGCGGAACGGACGGGCGATGTGCGGATAGCGACGGCGCAGGGCCAGCACGTCGACGTGGGCGATGATGTAGGCCAGCAGCCAGGCCAGCGCGGCGGCGAGCAGCAGCAGGTTGATCGAGTCCGGGTCCTGGCCGAGGATCAGGATCGGCAGGCCGGTGATCGCGGCGACGAACAGCACCGCCACCCAGGGCGTGCGCGCCCGCCGGCTGAGCTGCTTGAATTGCGGGAAGGCCTGGCCGTTCTGCGCCATCCCGTAGAGCATCCGCGGGATCGCCGCCAGCGACGAGTTGAGGGTGCTGCAGGTGGCGGTGATCGCGGCGATCACCAGGAACAGCTGGCCGTACTCGCCGAACACGCGGTTGGCGAAGAGGAAGTGTGGCAGCGGGTCGCCGGCCAGTTCCGCCTGCGGGATGCACAGCAGCGCACCGAAGCAGTAGAGGGCGATGGTCAGGAAGATGATGCTCAGGCCGAGGATCATCGAACGCGGGATGTTGCGCTCCGGACGCCGCGTCTCCTCCACCAGCGGGCAGACGAACTCGGCGCCGACGAAGCCCCACACGGCCATCGCGGTGAGCGCCAGGGCGCTTACCCCGAGCGGGTTCCAGCCGCTCGCCAGGGCGGTCTGCGCGGAAGCGTGGTCGCTGCTCACCGCACCCAGGCCGAGCACCAGCAGGACGATCATCATCAGCAGCGCCAGCGCGCTCTGCAGGCGCGCGAAGATGTCGATGCCGAGCAGGTTGAGCAGGGTGAACAGACCGAGCACGCCGTAGGCCACCAGCATCGGTGGCAGCGCGCCGGGGTAGACCTTGCCGATGATCAGGTCGAGCAGCAGCAGTTCCGCCGAGAGGGCGAACATCGCCACCACCACGTAGCCGGAAAAGGTCGCCAGGATCGCCGGGAAATGCCCGATGGCCACCTCGGTGTAGCTGCTCAGGCTACCGGCGCGGGGAATCATCAGGGCCAGCTCGGAAAAGGAAAAGGCGTAGCTCAGCGCCAGCAGGTAGGCCACTCCCAGCGGCACGATGAAGCCCAGGCCGGCCGTCCCGGCGCCTTGCAGCATCAGTACCATCACGCCCTGGGAAACCACCAGGCCGATGGCCACCGCCAGCAGCGGTCCCAGCCCGAGCACGCGGCGCAGGGCCGGCTCACGCACGTTCGGCGTGTCGTTCATTCGATCGTCCTCTTGTTGTCGTTATCGGCATCGAGTCGTGTCGCGTCCGTCGCGTCTTCAGCGCAACTGGAACCAGGTCGTCTTCAACTGGGTGTACTTGTCGAAGGAATGCAGCGACAGGTCGCGACCGAAGCCGGACTGCTTGCCGCCGCCGAAAGGCACCGCGACGTCCAGCGCGTCCACGGTATTCACCGACACCGTTCCGGCATTCAAGCGCCGCGCCACCCGGTGCGCACGGTGCAGGTCGTCGCTCCACAGCGAGGCGGCGAGGCCGTAGCGGCTGTCGTTGGCCAGGCGTATGGCCTCGTCCTCGGAGTCGAAGGCGCTGATCGCCAGCACCGGACCGAAGATTTCCTCGCGGGCCAGCTGCATGTCCGGGCGTACTCCGCCGAACAGGGTCGGTTCGATGAAGTTGTCCGAACCGTTGATCGTCAACTGGCGGCCACCGCCGAGCAGGGTCGCGCCCTCGCCTTGCGCCCGCTCGATGGCGGCGAGAATCCCGGCGGTCTGCCGGCGGTCGACGATGGCGCCGGCGCGGCTGGCCGGGTCCAGCGGATCGCCCGGCTGCCAGTCGCGGGCCTTGGCCAGCAGGCGCTCGACGAACTCGTCGTGGATCGAACGCTCCACCAGCAAGCGCGAGTTCGCCGAACAGACCTCGCCCTGGTTGAAGAAAATGCCGAAGGCGGCCTTTTCCGCCGCCAGGTCAAGATCGCGGCAATCGGCGAACACCAGGTTCGGACTCTTGCCGCCGCACTCCAGCCAGACCTGCTTGAGGTTGGATTGCGCGGAATACTGCATGAAGTACTTGCCGACCTCGGTGGAGCCGGTGAACACCAGTGCGTCCACATCCGGGTGCAAGCCGAGGGCCTTGCCGGCCTGCTCGCCGAGGCCCGGCACCACGTTCAGCACGCCTTCCGGCACCCCCGCCTCCAGGGCCAGCTCGGCCAGGCGCAGGGCGGAGAACGGCGACTGCTCGGCCGGCTTGAGCACCACCGAGTTGCCGGCGGCCAGGGCCGGGGCGAGCTTCCAGGCGGCCATGTCGAGCGGGAAGTTCCACGGCACCACCGCGCCGATCACCCCCAGCGGCACGCGGGTAATGGTGGCCAGGGTCTGCTGGGCGGTCGGCGCGACCTGGTCGTAGAGCTTGTCGAGGCTTTCCGCATACCAGGCGAAGACGTGGGCGGCGCCGGGTACATCGATGTTCCAGGCGTCCATCACCGGCTTGCCCATGTTCAGCGAGTCGAGCAGCGCCAGCTCTTCGCGATGGGCCAGCATCAGCTCGGCCAGGCGCAGCAGCACGCGCTTGCGCTCGACCGGGGCGAGACGCGCCCAGGGGCCTTCGTCGAAGGCGCGGCGGGCGGCGGCCACTGCCGCGTCGACGTCGGCCGCATCGCAGGCCGCGACCCGCGCCAGCAGGCGATTGCTCGCCGGATCGATGGCGTCGAAGGTAGCGCCGCTGGCGGCTGGACGCTGGCGGCCGCCGATCAGGGCCTGGTCGATGAAGCGCTGTGTCGCGGCGCGCCGTTGCCAATCGCTGAGTTCGAACACCCCACCTTCTCCTTGTTATCTCGCCGGTCTGCGCCGGTCGTGGTTCTGCACGCATGGCCCGGACCGCCGGGAGGCGGACCGCTGTCCATGGGGTCGATGGGGAAGGATGGTCGCGCAAGCCGCGGCGAAGGAAAATTATTAAAAATGTCCTCGGGACATAAGAAAAAGCTGGCCAGGCGTGCCCCGGCAAAGTGCGTCGTGCTGGGTTATCGTGCAGGCGGGCAATCGTCGTCGCGGCCAGCGCCGCGACGCTCGGCAGCGGCCTGCAACTTGCTTGCAGCGCGGCGGACACAACAATCGAGGCGCGCACTCCCGGCCCGGGGAGGATGATGCGCCGATGAGGTCTTGCAGTGGCGTCCTATACCTTGCGGCAACTCAAGTATTTCGTGACCACCGTGGAATGCGGCAGCGTGGCCGAGGCCTCGCGCAAGCTGTACATCGCCCAGCCGTCGATCTCCACGGCGGTGAAGGGTCTGGAGGAAAGCTTCGGCGTGCAGCTGTTCATCCGCCACCACGCCCAGGGCGTGTCGCTGACCCCCGCCGGCGCGCGCTTCTACCGCAAGGCGCAGGAACTGCTGCGGATGGCCCACGAGTTCGAGCAGAACGCCCTGGCCGACAACGACGTGATCGCCGGGCAGATCGACATCGGCTGCTTCGAGACGGTCGCCCCGCTCTACCTGCCGGGCCTGATCGCCGGCTTTCGCCAGGCCTATCCGGGGGTGGAGATCCGCATACGCGACGGAGAGCAGCAGGAACTGGTGCAAGGCCTCACCTCCGGGCGCTTCGACCTGGCCTTCCTCTACGAGCACGACCTCGACTCGACCATCGAGACCGAGCCGCTGATGCCGCCGCAACGACCCCACGCGCTGCTCCCCGAAGGGCACCGCTTCGCCGGGCAGGCGCAAGTGTCGCTGCGCGACCTGTGCCTGGAACCGATGATCCTGCTCGACGTGCAGCCCAGCCGCACCTATTTCGTCAGCCTGTTCGAGGAACTCGGCCTGACGCCGAACATCGCCTTCAGCTCGCCGTCCATCGAGATGGTGCGCGGCATGGTCGGCCAGGGCTTCGGCTTCTCCCTGCTGGTCACCCGCCCGCATTCGGAATGCACCTACGACGGCAAGAAGGTGGTCATGGTCGACCTCACCGAGCCGGTGTCCACCTCCGGGCTCGCCGCCGCCTGGCTGAAACGCGCGCAACTGACCAAGCCGGCACGATTGTTCGTCGACTACTGCCGGGAGCAACTGGGCAAGCTTGCCGAGCGCCGGCACTGACCCTCAGCTTTCCGACATTCCAAGAGGAACTTTCTTTCTGACAAAGACGAATCCGATGACTGTGGCAAAAAGCCTCCGTTGCTAGGGTGGCCGGCGCTCCGGACCACCCCGGTCCGGCAGTCCGGCAGCGCCCAGGGATCGATGGACATTCGGGCCTGCCGCCTCATCGATGAATCATCATGGAGAGTCAGATGAAGAAGTTCCTGTTGCCCGCCCTGCTGTTCGCCGCGGCCTCGCTGACCGGCTGCGCCAGCTACAACGTCAGCCAGCCCATCGCCCCGGTGGCCGGCGCGGTGAAAACCGACCTCAAGGCCGACGTCGCCGTCGGCGAGCCGATCAGCGGAGACTCCTCGGTCAATATCCTGTTCGGCTTCCTCAAGTTCGGTGGCGACAGCCAGTTCGCCGACGGCGTCACCTACGGCGCAGAAAGCGGCTCGGGCCTGAGCCTCGGCGCCTTCGACCCGGTGTCCTCGGCCAAGGCCGCCGCCGCGTTCAAGGCGGTGAAGAACTCCAATGCCGACCTGATCGTGGCGCCGCGCTACGAGGTTTCGGTGATCGACTACTTCCTGTTCAAGAAGGTCGACGTCAAGGTCACCGGCAGCAAGGGCACCATCCGCTCCATCCGCTGAGTTCCGTTAGCCTATCGGCGGCTCAGGCTGCCGAAGCGGGATTCCATCCGGTCAGTGCAACTCCGCCTTCCCCAAGGCGTTTCCAGGCCGTCATGCTCCGCCACGCGCTAGGACATGACGGCCCTTTTTACCCCTCCCGCGCCACCTCAGGCACAATCCCCCGACGCCACCGGCCAGGGGAACGCGGATGCTGATCGACGAAGAAATCACCCTCAAGAAGCTGGAAACCTTCCTCGCCTTCATGCGCACCGGCAACCTGGCGCGCGCGGCGGCGGAACTGGGCACCAGCAACGTCAGCGTGCACCGCGCCATCCACTCGCTGGAAAGCGCCCTGCGCTGCCCGCTGTTCAAGCACGAGGGACGCAACCTGACCCCGCTGGAAAGCGCCTACGTGCTCGAGGAGCGCGCGCAGAAGCTGGTCCAGGAGGTACTCGACACGGTGCGCCTGACCCGCGAGGCGGCCGGCTTCTCCGCCGAGCGCTTCAAGCTCGGCGCGCTCTATTCGCTGACGGTGAAGACCGTGCCGCAACTGATCATGGGTCTCAAGCTGCGACGCAGCGCGCTGAACATCGACCTGATCCTCGGCTCCAACGTCGATCTGTTCTACCAGCTGAAGAACATGGAGCTGGACGCCATCCTGGTGTCGCTCAACGACAGCGTCAGCGATCCCGACTGCGAGCACCTGCCGCTGTTCTCCGATGACATCTTCCTCGCCGTGCCGGTGGACTCGCCCTACGCCAGGCTCGCCGAGATCGATCTCAGCACCCTGCGCGACACGCCCTTCGTCACGCTCACCCAGGGCTTCGCCACCCATCAGGACGGCACCCGGGTGTTCCAGCAGGCCGGCTTCGAACCGCAGATCGCCATGCAGGTGAACGACATATTCACCCTCCTCAGCATGGTCAGCTCGGGGGTCGGCCATGCGCTGCTGCCCAAACGCATCGAGGCGGTCTACGAGAACCGCGTGCGGCTGATCCCGCTGCAACCGCGCTATCGCCTGCAGCAGCACATCGGCGTGGTGTTCCTCAAGGCCAAGGAGCGCGACCCGAACCTGCTGGCATTGCTCGCGGAGTGCCGGATGTACAGCCTGCGCCTGGAGCAGGAGGCGGCGGGATAGCGGACGGAAGTCCAGCCCGCTGACCTCTCCCCAACCCTCGCCCTTCAGGGAGAGGGTGCCCGGACGAGCCCGCTCACCCAACCAGGCCGCGCACGCTGAAATACAGCAGCGACGGCCCCAGCAGGCAACCGATGGCGGTATAGAACGCCGCGGTCAGGCAACCGTAGGGCACCAGCTTCGGGTCGGTGGCGGCGAGGCCGCCGGCGACGCCGCTGGAGGTGCCCATGAGACCACCGAAGATCACCGCCGTACGTGGATTGTTCAGGCCGATGTAGGGCGCGACGAAAGGCGTCAGGACCATCACCAGGATCGCCTTCACCAACCCGGCGGCGATGCTCAGCGCCATCACCTCGGAGCTGGCCCCCAGGGCGGCGCCGGTCACCGGTCCGACGATGTAGGTGACCGCGCCGGCGCCGATGGTGGTCAGGCTGACCGCATCGGTGTAGCCGAACGCCATGGCCACCGCGACCCCGGCGACGAACGACGAACCGACCCCGAGGAACAGCGACACCACCCCGGAAACCCCTGCCCGACGCAGTTCCTCGACATTCACCCCGAAGGCCGTGGCGACGATGGCGAAGTCGCGCAGCATGGCGCCACCCAGCAGGCCGATACCGGACATCAGGGGCACGTCCACCAATCCTTTCTGCCCGCCGGTGGCGACGCCGCCGACGTAGGACAGCACCAGGCCGAGGAAGATCGCGATCGCCGAGCCGTGCAGGCGCCCGCGGGTGAGGCGCGCCGACAACCAGTAGGACACCGCCATGGTCACGCCGATGATGGCGAAGCCGCTGATCAGGCCGTAGCCATTGATGACTTTGTTCAGGGACTCGAACATGGCGCTCACCCCTGCACGCTGGTGCGCGGTTTCAACGGCGGGGCGCCTTCGGCTTTCTTCCGGCCGAAGCGGTCGAGCAGCGGGACCAGGGCGAAGGCCACGGCGACCGCGGCGATGCCGGCGAGGATAGCGGCCGGCCCGCCGCTCAGCGCGCCGAGGACATTCTGCTGGGCGGCCATGGCGACCACGATGGGAATGTAGACCGCGCTCCAGAACTCCACGCCCTGCTCGGTCTTCGCCGAGAGCAGGCCACGCTTGCCCAGGTAGCCGCCGACGAAGATCAGCAGCAGCATGGCGATGCCGACGCCACCGACGTTGGCCGGCACGCCGAGCAGCACGCCAAGGATCTCGCCGATGAACAGCCCGGCGAGGGTACACAGAGACAGCAGTGCGACACCGTAGATAATCATTATTGTTGTCCTCGGTTGCGGATCGATGTTGTTGTTTTTATGCCTCGAACGAACGCTTATCGGGTTCTCTTTTCCTCCTCGCGCAACAGCGCGTCCAGGGTATCCGCCCGGGAGCCTTCGAAGGCCGGCGTGGCGCAGCCGAACAGAGGCCGCGCCAGCCCGCTGAGGATCCGTCCCGGCGGCAGCTCGAGATGCAGGCGGGCACCGCGCTCGTAGGCGCTGCGCAATGTCGCCAGCCACTCGACGCGGCGCGCCATGTTGCCGGCGAGATCGTCGGCCAGCGCGGCAGGTTCGGCGACCAGGCGCGCCCGGCTGCTGCTCAGGTAGGGCACGCGCGGCCGACGCAGGCGGATACCGGCGAAGGCTTCGGCCAGGCGCGCGGCCGGTTCGTCGAGCAGCGCACAGTGCGACGGTACGCTCACCGCCAGGCGCTTCGCCGCGCTGGCGCCGGCGGCACGGGCGCGTTCGGCGAGGGCGGCCAGCGCCGCTTCGCTACCGGCCACCACCAGTTGCCGCTCGGCGTTGACGTTGGCCAGGTAGAGCGGCGGGTGCTCGCGCCGCACCATCAGGATCAGCGCATCCAGTTGCGCCTGGTCGAGACCGAGGATGGCGCTCATCCCGTAGCCCTCGGGCCAGGCGGCCTGCATCAGTTCGCCGCGCAGCGCCACCAGACGCAGCGCGTCGTCGAAGTCCAGCGCACCGGCTACCACCGCCGCCGGATAGGCGCCGATGGACAGCCCGGCGACCAGCCCCGGCCGATGCCCGCGCGTCTCCAGCAGGCGGCTGGCGGCGACCCCGGCGATCAGCAGGCACAACTGCACCGCGCGGGTGCCGCGCAAGGCCTCGGCGCTCTCCAGTTCGGCCGGCGCCTGGCCGAGACAGTCCGCCGCCTGCTCCAGGCAGGCGCGCACCGGCGGTTCGTCGGGCAAGGCCGCGAGCATGCCGGGACGTTGGGCGCCCTGGCCGGGATAGGCGAACAGCACGCTCATGCCTCGACCTCCGCGATCCGCCAGGGGTCTTCCAGCAACAGCGGCGCCTCGCTGCCTTTCGCCAGCACCCGGGGCCGACCCTCGGCCCATTCGCGCAGGGCCACGCCGCCCGCCGGGGTCTGCAGTTGCAGGTCGATCCGGCAGGGACACTGCTCGAAGCACTGCAGCAGGCGCAGCGCGTCATCGCGCGGGAACGGGCGCGGGGTGCGCAGCAGCAGGTCGAGGTCGCTGTCCGGATGCAGCACGGCGACCCCGCTGGCCAGCTCGAAACCGGCGCCGCCGGTCACGCCCCAGGCCAGTCCCAGCGCGTTCAGCGGCGCACGCAGGTCGCGCAAGGCACGCCAGGCCGGCAGATCGCGCAGCATCGCCGGCTCGCGCTGGCCCAGCGCTTCCGGGCGCAAGCGCCGGGTGATTGCCGCCAACGGCATCCAGCCGGCCCAGCGCTGCTCCCGCGCCAGGCCGCGCACGCCGATGGCCACCCGCGCGGGATCTGCCGGCGCACGGCGCACCACCACCGGCCAGCCGGCCTTCAGTGCCGCGCAGACCCAGGCCGGAGCATTCTCCGGCAAATGCGCCGGCGCCATGCCCAGGAGCAAGTCATGGGGTTCCGGCCCTGCCCTGCGACGCATCGGATCAGGAGCGAGCCGTCGCCGGCTGGAGCCCCGCTGTGAGCTGTTCGCGATGACCACGGCTCGCTCCTGAATTCACCACTGCTCGCGCAGCAGCCGGCGCACCCGCGCCGACGCCTCGCGGTTGGCCGCGCCGAGGCGGCCGCCGAGGTCGCGCGGGCCGCCGAGGATATCGGCCAGGGCCTCGCCCAGGCAGGTGCGGACCCGCACCAGGTCCGCCGTCGACGGCACCTCGACGGTCTCCACCGGAAGGGTCCTCCAGAGCAGGCCGAGCGACGCGTAGCTGTCGATGTCGTAGGCCATCGGCGGCACCTTCGCCGCCAACGCCTCCAGTTCCTCGACGCTGCGCAGGGTGATCCGCGCGGCGGCGGCCTTGCCCATGGCGTGGACCATCACCCCCGGATCGTGCAAGGCGATCAGGCGGTTGGCCTGGTAGCCGTGGGCGAGGAACGCACCGGACATCGCCTTGCCCACCAGCAGGCCGATCAGCGGATGCCCGGCGAGTCGGGCGCGGGCGTAGGCATCCACCGCCCCGGCCAGCGCCTGGTGGATACCCAGGGCCTCCTCGCGGCGGCCGTAGGCCTGGCTCGGCACGTCGACGATGGCCAGCAGCGCGCGCTTGCGTGGCGCCTCGCGGTCGGCCTCCAGCGCCTCGTCGACGGCGGCGGCCAGGCCCCAGCCCTCGAGCAGCCCGACCTCGCCCTGGCGAGCGCGCGGGAACGGATTGTCGGGATCGGGCACGACGGCCAGGAAACGCACCGGGTAGCCGTCCAGCTCGGCATCGGCGACGCGCAACGAAGCAGGATCGCCGGGACGCGGCGCGAGGCTACCGGCCAGCGCCTGGAACCAGGCCAGGCCACGGGAAGTGAACGGTTGGCTCATGTTGCATCTCCTTGGCCCAGCCCCTGGTACAGCCGGCGCACGCCGGCGGCATCCGGTTGCTCGGCGGTATCGAGGTCGCCCAGCCGCCGCAGGTAATCCTCGGCGCGGCGGCAGCGCGGCCGTGCCGGCAGGCCCTTGGCGAAATACGCGAGTACCGAGGTGCGTACCTCATCGAGGTCGTCGGCCAGGTAGGCGTCGGCGAGACCGCTGGCGAAGCGCTGCTCGCCGCCGGTGAGGCTCCAGATGAACGGCCGGTCGCGCGAGTCGTATTCAGCGATGCCGGCCTCCTGTTCGATCACCTGCGGACCGTTCAAGCCGAGGCGCGCCTCGCGGGTCACCAGCACGTAGCTGCACAGCCCGGCGGCGATGGACATGCCGCCGAAGCAGCCGACCGGCCCGGCAATCACCGCCACCACCGGCTGGTAGCGCTGCAGATCGACGATGGCCGCCTGGATCTCGGCGATCGCCGCCAGTCCGAGGTTGGCTTCCTGCAGGCGCACGCCACCGGTTTCCAGCAACAGCAGGGCCCGGGTCGGAACGCCGTTGCGATTGTCCTCGGCGGCCAGCTCCAGCGCGCCGGCGATCTTCGCTCCGCTGACTTCGCCAAGGCTGCCGCCCTGGAAAGCACCTTCGATGGCGGCGAGCACCGCCGGCTGGCCGTCGAGGAGGCCACGGGCGACCACTACCCCATCGTCGGCCTGGGGCACGATGCCCTGTCGTTCCAGCCAGGGCGACTGCACGCCGGCGAAGGGATCGAGCAACTCGCGGAAGCTGCCCGCGTCAAGCAGGGCCCGGGCGCGTTGGCGCGCTCCCAGTTCGGTGAAGCTGCGCAGCGCCAGCAGGCGGGCGACGTCAGTCATGGCCAGCCTCCTCCAGTGCCTGCTCCAGGCGCAGGCGGACCACCCCGGGAGTGGCGCCGAAATCGTGGATGCGGATCGACGCGGCCGGCGCCGTGGACGCCGCGAAGACCCGCGCGAAAAGTTGTTGCCAGCGCGGGCCGCTGCCGTTTACCGAGGTCACCACCTGGATGCTCAGCGCGCCTCCGGCGGCCGGCTCGAGCAGCACCTCCAGGTCGCCGGAGCCGACGCAGCCGGCCAGGGCGCGACCGCGCGCCGGAGCGCCGGCGGGAAATTCGAAGGTCAGGGTTTCCATCTCAGAGACTCCCAGCCCACCCACCGGACACGGCGGGCAGGCGATCGAGGAAAAGACAGGCGGCCAGCAGGTCGGCGGCGCCGCCGGGCGAAGCGTTCAGCGCCAGCAGGCGGCGGTCCAGCTCGCACAGGCGGCGACGCCCGGCGAGACTGGCGCTGCCGCCGGCGGCGAGCACCGCGCGGGCGCCATCCTGCATCGCGGCGAGGCCGACGCGGCCGGCGCGGTGCAGCACGCAGGTATCGTCGAGGACGCTCATGATCGCCAGCAGCGCATCGAGCCTGGCGTTCTGCTCGCCAGCGCCGCCTTCGCGGCTGCGCCATAGCTGCGGCAGGCCGTGGCGCACTGCGCGGGGGAAGCCGAGACGCGCCTCCTCGCGGGCGCCGCCGACGCCGTAGCGCCGACGGACGCGCTCGCCGTGGCTGTCGCCGATGGCGGCCGCCGGATCGTCGAGCAGGGCGATGCGTCCTGCGCGCGCGGCCACTTCGCCGGCCTGCGTGCGGCGCGGTTCGAGAGCGGCGGCCGCGACCAGCAGGCCGAGCGCCCAGATCGCTCCGCGATGGGTGTTCACGCCTTCGGTGGTACGCAGCATCGCCGCCTCGCCGTCGCGCCCCAGTTGGCCAAGGACGCCGCGCAGGCGCGCATCGATGCGCCCATGCCGCTGTGCGGCGTCGGCCATTTCCTTGAAACACGGCCACAGGCTCAGCGCCGAGGCCTGCATCAGGCCCAGGTGCAGGTCGGCATGCGCGCCATTGCCGCGGCGGTCCACCAGGGCCGGCTTGGGCGACAGTTCGGCTTCGTCGATGAGGGCGTCCACCGCCAGGTCGGCCAGGCATTCGCCGAGGTCGGCACACGGCGTCGCCGCGAGGTTCGCGATGGCGTTCATCACCAGCTCCTGAAACGCGCCGGCGGCTGGTACAGCCCGCCGGACCACTCGACCAGCTCGGCGATGCTCTTCGCCGCCAGCAGCTCGCGCGAGGCGTCGGTGCGGCGGATGCCGAGGTCCTCGGGCAGCGCGATCAGCCCTTCGCGGCGCATCCGCTGGGTCTCGCGCGGATCGTGGCGCAGGCCGATCGGACTGATCCCCGCCACCGCCGCGATCATCGCCTGGCGTTCCTCCAGGGAGCGCGCCTTGTACAGGTAGGCGATGCCTTCCTCGGTGAGCACATGGGTGACGTCGTCGCCATAGATCATCACCGGCGCCAGCGGCATGCCGGTCTGGCGCGCCACCTCCAGCGCGTCGAGGCGCTCGACGAAGGTCGGCTTGCCGCCGTCCTGGAAGGTCTCGACCATCTGCACCACCAGCTTCCTGCCGCGCTCCAGCAAGGCCTCGGGTTCGCCCCGCATGTCCAGCCAGGCCGGCGTCGAGTGGCGCCGGCCGCGCGGGTCGTGGCCCATGTTCGGGGCGCCGCCGAAGCCGGCCAGGCGTCCGCGGGTGACGGTGGAGGAATGGCCGTCGCCGTCGACCTGGAGGGTAGCGCCGATGAACAGGTCGACGGCGTATTGTCCTGCCAGTTGGCAGAACATCCGATTGGAACGCAGCGAGCCGTCGCGACCGGTGAAGAACACGTCGGGACGCTGGGCGATGTAGCCCTCCATGCCCAGCTCGGTGCCGAAACAGTGCACGCTCTCGACCCAGCCGCTCTCGATGGCGGGGATAAGGGTCGGGTGCGGGTTGAGGGTCCAGTGTCGGCAGATCTTGCCCTTCAGGCCGAGGGACTCGCCGTAGGTCGGCAGGATCAGCTCGATGGCCGCGGTGTTGAAGCCGATGCCGTGGTTCAGCGACTGCACGTTGTGCCGCTGGTAGATGCCGCGGATCGCCATCATCGCCATCAGCACGTGGACCGGCTTGATGTGGCGCGGGTCGCGGGTGAACAGCGGCTCGATGTAGAACGGCTGGTCGGCCTCGACCACGAAGTCCACCCAGGACGCCGGGATATCCACTCGCGGCAGGTCGCGCGGGTCGTCGACGATACGGTTGACCTGGACGATGACGATGCCGTCGCTGAACGCGGTGGGCTCCACCAGCGCCGGGGTGTCTTCCGTGCTCGGCCCGGTGTACACGTTGCCTTCGCGGTCGGCGACGAAACCGGCGACCAGCGCCACGTTGGGGATCAGGTCGACCACCAGCCGCGCGTACAGCTCGATGTAGGTGTGGATCGCGCCGATCTCCAGCAGGCCGTCTTCGAGCAACTGGCCGATGCGCAAGCTCTGCGGGCCGGAGAAGGAGAAGTCGAGCTTGCGCGCGATGCCCAGTTCGAACAGGTCGAGATGCTCCGGGCGGCCGACGCTGGGCATGATCATGTGCAGGTCGTGCAGCTTGCCGGGATCGACCCGCGCCAGCGAACGGGAGAGGAAATCCGCCTGCTTCTGGTTGTTGCCTTCCAGCACCACCCGATCGCCCGGCGCGATCAGCGCCTCCAGCGCGGCGACCAGGCGTTCGCGCGGCAGCACCGCGCCGTCAGCCAGGCCGCGCACGCGCTCGAGGCGCCGCTGCTTTTCCTGGCGGCGCCGCGACCACTGCGGCGGGGGAGAGATCGGTGTCGTCATGTCGGCTCCAGGTTTCACGCTGTGGTGAGGAGCCACGGTAGGCAGGCCGCCAGGCCTGTTCAATCAAGCAGCCGACATGATCGTTACGCTTGGGTTAACGATGCAGCGCTGGCGCTGCGTTCAGGACGTCACGGCGTCCGGAAACTCTTCGCGCAGGGCCTCGCCCAACCAGCCGATGAACCACTCGACGTCCGCCGAGGGCGTGCCGGGCGGGGTCAGCACCTGGTAGCACTCCAGTGCCGCCTCGGCGGCCAGGGGCCGCACCAGAGCGCCGCTGCGCAGTTCCTGGCGGACCAGCACCTCGTTGGCCAGGGCGATGCCGAGACCCTCTTCGGCCCGCGCCAGGGCATGATCGTTGCTCAGGTAGAGCACCGCCGGACGGACCTCGACGTCGACCCCGATGGCGGAGAACCAGAGGTTCCACCACTCGCCGTCGTCGACATGGATGAGCTTGTGCGCGACCAGTTGCTCCGCCGACTCCAGCGGTCCGGCGGCGGCCAGGTAGGCCGGCGAGCACACCGGGAACACCTTGGGCCGGATCAGCAGCGCGCGCGGGTTGGCGTACTGGCCCGGCAGGCCATAGACGATACCGAGGTCGGCGCTGCGCTCCTCCACGTGGTCGAAGGTGGGATTGGGTTCGAGGGCGATCTTCAGCCCCGGTCGCTGTGCGCAGAGGGTTTCCAGGCGCGACGTCAGCCAGCGCCGGGAGAACGCCGGCACCGCCATGATCCGCAGCCAGCGCGCGCCACTGAGCTGGCCGCCGGCCTCGGCGATCTGCTGCAACGCGGTGGACACCGCGGCGTAGTACTGCCGCCCGGCCGGGGTCAACAGCACGCCACGCGAAGTACGTTCGAACAGACGCGCGCCAAGCCAGTCTTCCAGCAGCCGGACATGCCGGCCGACCGCCGGCTGGGTTACGTGCAGGGCTTTCGCCGCCGCCACGTAGCTACCCAGGCGGGCGGCGGCCTCGAAGGCGCGCACAGCGTTCAACGGGGGCAGACGGGGGATCGACATGGGCCTTGCGAACCTCGCTAGGTGTTAATTTTTTTAACACCTTATATAAGAAAATTGAGCTTTCGACAGCCGCCCCTTTTCCGCATCATCCGCTCCAGCCATCGGCGACCACAAGCCGGCGCTACCCTTCCGCCACCTCGCGGAAGCCTACTTTCCAGCCCTGCCATAAGAACAACAACCATCGTCGCGCCGCATTGCGGCACGCACGAAGGGGAATCGGAGGTAAGTCCATGAGTGCCCTGCATTCGCTGCGTACCCATGCAGTGTCCATCCGCGCGGTACGCAAGGTGTACGGCGATCCCGAGAGCGGCCCGGTGGCGCTGAAGCGCGTCGACCTGGATATCCGCGACAATGAATTCTTCACCCTCCTCGGCCCGTCCGGCTGCGGCAAGACCACCCTGCTGCGGATGATCGCCGGCTTCGAGTTTCCCACGGAGGGCGAGATCCTCCTCTACGGCGAGAACATCGCCGCGCGACCGCCCTTCGAGCGCCCGGTGAACACCGTGTTCCAGCACTATGCGCTGTTCCCGCACATGAGCATCGCCGAGAACCTCGCCTTCGGCCTCGAATCGCGCCCACTGGGACGCAGCCTGGGCAAGGCGGAGATCGCCGAGCGGGTCCGCGAGATGCTCGCCCTGGTGCAGATGGAACGTTTCGCCGATCGCCGTCCCGGGCAGCTTTCAGGAGGCCAGCAGCAACGCGTGGCACTGGCCCGTGCGCTGGCGCCGCAACCGCGGGTGCTGCTGCTCGACGAACCGCTCTCGGCCCTCGACCTGAAGCTGCGCCAGGCGATGCGCGAGGAACTCAAGGCGATCCAGGCGAAGACCGGGATCACCTTCATTTTCGTCACCCACGACCAGGAGGAGGCGCTGACCATGTCCGATCGCATCGCCGTGCTCTCCGAGGGACAGGTGCAACAGGTCGGGCCGCCGGAAGAGATCTACGAGCGCCCCGGCAACCGCTTTGTCGCCGAC
Organism: Pseudomonas sp. HMSC065H01; assembly: GCF_001815235.1. Lineage (NCBI taxonomy): Bacteria > Pseudomonadati > Pseudomonadota > Gammaproteobacteria > Pseudomonadales > Pseudomonadaceae > Pseudomonas > Pseudomonas sp. HMSC065H01. The sequence continues at coordinate 29,837 of NZ_KV819829.1, forward strand.
TTCATTGGCGAGACCAATTTCATCGAAGCCGAGCTGCTCCAGCGCGACGGCCCGCTGGCGCTGTACCGCGGTCCCGGCGGCGAAGCGTTCGAGGCCGCCGCGCGCGACGGCCTGGCAGCCGGAGCCCGGGTCTGCCTGTCGATCCGCCCGGAACGCCTGGACCTGCTGGCGGCCAACACCGGCGGCGGCCTGCCCTGCACGGTGGAAAGCCAGGTCTACCTCGGCACCGACCTGCAATACCGGGTGCGCCTGGCCGACGGCAGCCTGCTGACGGTGCGCACACCGAACGGCACGGCACGGCGCTTCGCCACCGGCGAAGCTGCCTGCCTGGCCGTGGCCAAAGACAGCGCCAGCGTCCTGCTGGATTGATCCCCTTCGGCAACGGACCCCAGCCATGCATCCGATCCCTTCCCCCGGCGCAGCCTTGCAGCGTCGCCAGGCCCTGCGCAGCTTCCTCGGCGTCACTCCGGCGCTGGTCGCCATCGGCCTGTTCCTGGTGTTGCCGATCCTCATCGTCGCCGCCTATTCGCTGATGGAGGCCAACCCCTATGGCGGGGTCGACCGGGCCTTCAGCGGCGAGGCGTACGTATCCCTGCTCTTCGAACGGCAGATGGACGACAGCCTGGCCTTCGCCGACTCCTACCTGACAATCGCCCTGCGCTCGCTCGGCATCGCCGCGCTGACCACCCTCATCACCCTGTCGCTCGGCTTCCCGGTGGCGGTCTGGCTGGCCATGCAGCCGCCGCGTCGGCGCGGCCTGCTGATCTTCCTGATCACCGTGCCGTTCTGGGCCAACCTGCTGATCCGCACCTACGCCTGGATCCTCCTGCTGCGCGGCAGCGGAGTGATCAACAACGGCCTGCTCGGCCTCGGCCTGGTCGACCACCCGTTGCCGCTGCTCTACAGCGACGGCGCGGTGCTGCTCGGCCTGGTCTACACCTACGCGCCCTTCGTGGTACTGCCGATCTACGCGACCCTGGAGAAAATGGACATGCGCCTGCTGGAAGCCGCCCAGGACCTCTACGCCGGCCGCCTGCGCACGCTACGCAAGGTGGTCCTGCCGATCGCCCGGCCGGGCATCCTGGCCGGCGCCATCCTGACCTTCGTGCCCTGCCTGGGCGCGATGATCGCCCCGGAACTGCTTGGCGGAGGCACCCGCATGATGCTTGGCAACCTGATCTTCCGGCAGTTCGCCGACGCCCGGAACTGGCCGTTCGGCGCCGCCCTGTCGCTGGTGCTGATGGCTGCGGTGATGCTGGTCCTGACCGTCTACGCCTGGCGCGCCGAACGTCTCGCACGGGGGATGGGCCGATGATCGCGCGCCTGTGGAAAGGCAGCCGCCATAACGTCCAGGACTTCCCCGGCTTCGGTGCCTTCAGCTTGTTGTTCTACCTGTACCTGTACGCGCCGATCCTGGTGCTGGTGGTGTACTCCTTCAACGCCAACCAGTCGGCCACCGTCTGGACCGGCTTCAGCCTCGACTGGTACCGCGCCGCCTTCGCCAACCAGGCGCTGCGCCAGGCCGCCGGCAACAGCCTGCTGATCGCCGTGTGCGCCAGCGCCGCGGCCACCGCGATCGCCACCCTGGCCGCCCTCGGCACCTCGCGTGGGGCGAAGTTCAGGGGCCTGCGCCTGTCGATGGGAGCGATCATGCTGCCCCTGGTGCTGCCGGAAATCGTGGTCGGGGTCGCCACCCTGGCGCTGTTTTCCACCGTCGGGCTGTCTCTCGGCTACGGCAACCTGATCATCGCCCACACGGTGTTCTGCATCCCGTTCGCCTACCTGCCGATCCGTGCCCGCCTGGATGACATGGACCTTTCGCTGGAGCAGGCCGCCGCCGACCTCTACGCCGGTCCGTGGCGGACCCTGCGCAAGGTGACGCTGCCGCTGCTGGCGCCGGGCATCTTCTCCGGCCTGATGCTCGCCTTCATCGTCTCGCTGGACAACTTCGTGATCTCGATGATGGTCTCGCAGGCCGGCACCACCACCCTGCCGATCTTCATCTTCGGACTGCTGCGGATGGGCGTCACGCCCGACGTCAACGCCGTGTCGACGTTGATCCTCGGCGTCTCCGTGATCTTCGTCAGCCTTTCCTACCTGCTCGGCAAGCCACGCGCCTGAGCCCTACGTCGGAGAAATCCCCATGCATCAACGGATCGCAAGCATCGGCCTCGGCCTCACCCTGGCCCTGGGCGGCAGCGCCCAGGCCGCCGGGCAACTCAACGTGGTCAGCTGGAGCGGCTACTTCTCGCCGCAGTTGCTGGAGAAATTCGAGAAGGAAAGCGGCATCCGCGTCACGGTGGACTCCTATGACTCCAACGAAACCCTGCTGGCCAAGCTCAAGCAGGGCGGCGCCGGCTACGACGTGGCGATTCCTTCGCAGCAGTTCGTTCCGATCCTGGTCAAGGAAGCATTGCTCGAGCGCTTCGACCCGGCCGCCGAGCCGTACTACGCCAACCTGCTCGACAACCTGAAGAAGCCCGCCTGGGACCCGGAGGGCGCCTACAGCGTGCCCTTCATCTGGGGCACCACCAGCGTGGTGCTGGATGGCGCGCGCTACGCCGGCCCGGCCGACAGCTACGCGGTGCTCTACCAGCCGCCGGAAGAACTGCGCGGGCGGATCAACATGTTCGACTCGGTGAGCGAGGTGGTCGACATGGCCAGCCTGTACCTGGGCATCCCACTCTGTAGCGCGGACCCGAAGCAGATGCAGCGCGTCCTCGAACTGCTCAAGGCGCAGAAACCCTTCGTCAAGACCTACAGCTCCAAGGCCGGCTCGATCCGCGAGAACCTCGCCGCGGGCGAGGTGGACATGTCGATGTTCTGGGGCGGCTCGTCGATGCGTGCGCGCGAACTCAAGCCGAGCCTGAAGTACCTGTATCCGAAGGAAGGCGTGCTGGCCTGGGTGGACAACCTGGTGATCCCGCGCGGCAGCCGCAACCCGGACAACGCGCGGCGCTTCATCGCCTTCCTCGCCCAGCCGGAGAACGCCGCGCTGACCCAGAACTTCCTCAAGCACCAGAGCCCGGTGAAGGGCGTCGAGCCCTACCTCGACGCCAGTCTCAAGGACGCCCCGGAGCTGCACGTCCCCGCCGGTACCCGCGTGGTGTTCAGCCAGACCTGCGGCGAAGACGCGATCCGCCTCGCCGACCGCCTGTGGACCAACCTGATGCGCTGAGCGCAGCGCCGTTTCGCGCCCCTGGCACAGGGGCGCCCCTTCTCGACTGCCAAGGCCCGACCCCGATGAAGCCCAACCCTCCGATCAACGAGCTGGTCCTGCTCCAGGCCCACCAGCTTGCCGAACGCATCCGCCTGCGCCAGGTGTCCTGCCGCGAGGTGATGCAGGCCTACCTGGCGCATATCGAGCGCTTCAACCCACGGGTCAACGCCCTGGTCAGCCTGCTGCCGGCGGAACGCCTGCTGGAAGAGGCGGACGCGCGCGACGGCGAACTCGCCCGTGGCGAATGGCGTGGCTGGATGCACGGTCTGCCACATGCCATCAAGGACCTGTCGCTGACCCGTGGCATCCGCACCACCCTCGGCTCGCCGCTGTACCGCGACTACATTCCCGAGCGCGACGGGATCATGGTGGAGCGGATCAGGGCCGCCGGCGCGATTCTCATCGGCAAGACCAACACCCCCGAGTTCGGCCTCGGCTCGCAGACCTACAACCCGCTGTTCGGCGCCACCGCCTGCGCCTACGACGAACGCCTCAGCGCCGGCGGCAGCAGCGGCGGAGCCGCCGCTGCCCTCGCGCTGCACCTGGTACCGGTGGCCGACGGCAGCGACATGATGGGCTCGCTGCGCAACCCGGCGGCCTTCAACAACGTCATCGGCTTCCGCCCTTCCCAAGGCCGCGTACCGTTCGACGACAGCGCCGACCTGTTCTTCGACCAGCTCGGCTACGAAGGCCCGATGGGCCGCAGCGTGCGCGACACCGCCCTGCTGCTCTCGGTGCAGGCTGGCGCCGATCGCCGCGCGCCGCTATCCATCGCCGAACCCGGCGCGCGGTTCGCCGCTCCGCTGGAGCGCGATTTCGAAGGCATCCGGCTGGGCTGGCTGGGCGACCTCGATGGCTACCTGCCTATGCAGGACGGCATCCTCCAACTGTGCCAGCGCGCGCTAGGCGATTTCCGCAGCCTCGGCTGCGAGATCGAAGAAGCGAACCTCGGCTTCGCCCCGGAGCGCCTCTGGGAATGCTGGCGCACCTTGCGCCACTGGCTGGTGGCCGGCTCGCTCGGCGGCGTGCATGCCGATCCGGCGAAGCGTGCCCTGCTGAAGCCGGAAGCGCTCTGGGAGGTGGAGAACGGGCTGCGCCTGGGCGCCGACGCGGTCTTTCGCGCGTCGGTCATCCGCAGCGACTGGTATCGCGCCATCGGCCGGCTGTTCGAGCGCTACGACTACCTGTTGCTGCCCAGCGCGCAGGTATTTCCCTTCGCCAAGGAAACCCCCTGGCCGCGCAGCATCGAAGGCGTGGCAATGGACACCTATCACCGCTGGATGGAAGTGGTGGTTCCCGGCAGCCTGTCCGGCTGCCCGGTGGCCAATGTGCAGGCGGGCTTCAATGCCGAGGGACTGCCGATGGGCCTGCAAATCATCGGTCCGCACCAGGCCGACTTCGCGGTACTGCAACTGGCCCACGCCTACGAGCGGGCCAGCCGCTGGTTCGAGCGCCAGCCGTCGCCGCTGCTGGCGAACTGAAGTGGTCTCAGGCGCGGCGGCGAGCCTGGCTGTCGATCAGGTACTGCAAGCGGAACAGGTGACGGTAGCCGGCCTCCCAGGCGCCGTGGCCGGACTTCACGTTGATGTGCCCGGCCTCGGGCAGGATCACCGTCTCCGCGCCCCAGGCGCGGGCCAGGTGCATGGCGCGCTGCGGGCTGCAGGCCTGGTCGTTGTCGGAACCCACCAGCACGCTGGGGAACGGCAACGGCTCGCGGCTGATCGGCGCGAAGTTGCGCAGCGCCTCGGCGCAGCTCTCGCGCTCGACGTCGGCCGGCGCCACCAGCAGGGCGCCGCGTACCTGGTCGCGCACCCGGCGCTCGGCCTGGGCCGCCCACAGCGCCACTGTCACACAACCCAGGCTGTGCGCGATCAGCACCACCGGCCCGGGCTGGCGGCGGATCTCGGCGTCCAGCTCGGCGATCCAGTCGGCGCGCAGCGGGGTGATCCAGTCCTGTTGCTCGACCCGTGAGGCATTGGGCAGCGCGCGCTGCCAGTGACTTTGCCAATGGGCGTCTTCCGAGCCGTACCAACCGGGCACCAACACATAACGGACGCGTTCGCTGTGCATGGAGAACCCTCCAGAAAAATTCATCACCAGGGAAGTGTAAGGGCGCAGCCTTTTTTCTCTAAGGAATAAAAAGCAATTTTAATATTCTATTAATACATATATGCCAATCGAGTTGATCCAGCGCAAGCCGAAGCCACTTTTCCGCGGCAACGCCTGGGCGGCGCAAGCCATCGGCGGTATACCTGAGCGCAGGCATCAGGTATCGGGACAGGATCATGGCCAAGAAATTTCCTCTCCATCCCAGCCATCCGGAGCGCATCTGCTGGGGTTGCGACCGCTATTGTTCGGCGGAATCTATGGGCTGCGGCAACGGCGCCAGCCGCACCCAGCATCCCAGCGAACTGTTCGGCGAGGACTGGGCCGGTGAATGGGAAGTCGAAGGAACGGAGGACGCCAAGGAGCAGGAGGCGCCGGCACGCCAGGCCTGAGCACCCAGGCGTGGGACGTGCGAGCGCCGGACAGGGTGCGCGACGCATTCGCGAGCCCGGCCTCGGCGGACACGCCCGAGGAGCGTCCATCCGGAATAAAAAAGACCGCTCTCCCCTGCCCGGATCGGAGCGGTCGAAACCGTTGCCCGCCCGGCCTGCGCCGGACGGCGTGGATTCGCTTCAGCGTGCGGTGATCACCGCCAGCCTGGTGATCCCGGCGCGCTCGATGGAAGCCATGGCCTTCGCCACCTGGCCGTAGTTCACCCCTTCGTCGGCCTGCAACTGCACGCGGACCTCGGCGTCCTTCGCCTTGGCCGCGGCCAGGTTGCTCTCCAGCAGCTCCGGCTGGATCTCGTCCTTGTTGACGAACAGCTTGCCGGCGCCATCGATGCTCACCACCAGGGGATCCTTCTGCTCCGGCGGGGCCACCGATTCGGTCTTCGGCAGGTTGATCGGGATCGAGTTGGTCAGCAGCGGCGCGGTGACGATGAACACCACCAGCAGCACCAGCATCACGTCGACCAGCGGGGTGACGTTGATTTCGGAAAGGACTTCGTCGCTGTCCTGGGTCGAGAAGGCCATGTCAGGACGCCTCCTTCACGTTGCGCGAGGGGTTGCCGGCCTGGCGCGCGGCGGAGGGATGGACGATGACGCGGAACGCGCTCTTCTGCGCCAGGCTGTAGAAGTCGTGGGCGAAGTCGTCGAGGTCGGCGGCGGTCAGCTTCAGGCGCCGCAGGAAGTAGTTGTAGACCAGCACCGCCGGCACCGCGACGGCGATTCCCACGCCGGTGGCGATCAGCGCGCTGCCGATCGGCCCGGCCACGGTCTCCAGGCTCGCCGAGCCGGCCGCGCTGATCCCCTTGAGCGCCTCCATGATGCCCCAGACGGTGCCGAACAGACCGATGAAGGGCGAGGTCGAGCCGATCGAGGCGAGCACCGCCAGGCCCGACTCCAGGGAACGCCGCTCGCGCTGGATCTGCTGGCGCAGGGCGCGTTCGAGACGGTCCTGGTGGTTGATCGACTGGGCCAGGTCGGGCTGGCCGTTGTCCTGCACCTGGATCGCGGCGAAGCCGGCCTGGGCCACGCGGGCGCCGGCGCCCTGCTTGTCCTGCGCCTGCTCGCCGGCGGAGTCGAGGCTGGTGGCGCTCCAGAACTGCTTCTGGAACTGCCGGTCCTGGCGCTTCTGCCGGGCGAACTGCACGCCCTTGACCAGGGCCAGGCCCCAGGTGACCACGGAAAAGCCGACCAGCAGCCAGATGACGGCGCCTTCGACGGATTCGAGCGGGGTGGTTAACAGACTCATGACGGATGCTCCTCGTGACGCTGCAGATTCAGTTCAACTTGAAATCGATCGGTACGCTGACCCAGCCGTCCTCGGCCTTGTCGCCGCGCTTGGCGGGAACGAAGGACCAGCGCTTGACCGCTTTCACCGCGGCCTGGTCGAGGGCTTCGCGTCCGCTCGACTTCTGCACCTGGATCTCGCTCGGGCTGCCGCTGGCGAGGACATGCACCCGCAACAGCACGGTGCCCTCCCAGCCGCGGCGCATGGCCAGGGCGGGGTATTCCGGCGCCGGGTTGTGCAGGTAGCCGGCGTTCGCCGACGGCGGCGTCAGCGGCGCCGGGGCGGCGGCTGGCGCCGGCGGGGCGGGTGGCGCGGCGGGTTGCGGCGGCGCGGGCGGAGCCGGCTCGACGGCCTTCGGCGCCGGCTTGGGCCGGGGTTGCGGCTTGGGCTTGGGTTTCGGCTTTGGCACCGGCTTCGGCGGCGGCGGCTTCACCGCGTTCTCGTCGACCACCGGCGGTGGCGGCTCCTCGACCACCGGCGGCAACGGCTCGGGCGGCGGCGGTTCCACCACCGGCGGCGCCGGGGCGGTGAACTCGATGGTCATCGGCGGCACCTGTGGCGGCACCTCGGGCAGCGCCGGGGTTCTCTGCTGGCTCAGCCAATGGATCACCGCTCCGTGCAGGGTCAGGGCGAACAGGACCAGCAGGATCGTCTCGCGCCGGCTGAGCACCCGACCCTGTGCCGGGTTGTGGCGAACCAGGTGCAACGCCTGGCGAACCGGCCGACCGAGCGCCACCAGGTCGCCGCCGGGCGTCTCGCGCCAGGGCTGCGTGCGGGCATCGACGGGCTGGGGTGTTGCCATGAAAAGCTCCTTGCACTGACGAACTCGATGGCCGCTCAGGTCCGTGCTGGAGTCCTAGCGGCGCAGGGAGTTGCATGATTGGCAAGGAGGCTTAGCGCCTGAAGTAATTATTTTTGTTATGGAAATAACTTCTGGAGCTATGGGTTTCGCCCCTGTCGCCACAGGCCGCGTGGTTGGCGGGCTACAGCGATCCGACGAAAAACCCATGCCTTGCGGGCATGAAAAATATTCCTGAAAGGCTGGTGTTTTCGCCGTTGGAAGCGGCGGAGAACGCTGCGCGGGCAACCCGCGAAAACGAAAAACCCCGGCCTGGGCCGGGGTTCTGGTGGCCCCAGCGGGGAATCACTCCACCGCCTTGACCATGTCTTCGATGACTTTCTTGGCGTCGCCGAACACCATCATGGTCTTGTCCAGGTAGAACAGCTCGTTGTCCAGGCCGGCGTAGCCGCTGGCCATGGAGCGCTTGTTGACGATCACGGTCTTGGCCTTGTAGGCCTCGAGGATCGGCATGCCGGCGATGGGCGACTTCGGATCGTTCTTCGCCGCCGGGTTGACCACGTCGTTGGCACCGAGCACCAGGACCACGTCGGTCTGGCCGAACTCGGAGTTGATGTCCTCCATCTCGAACACCTGCTCGTAGGGCACCTCGGCCTCGGCCAGCAGCACGTTCATGTGCCCCGGCATGCGCCCGGCGACCGGGTGGATGGCGAACTTCACGGTGACCCCGCGATGGGTCAGCTTCTCCGCCAGTTCCATCAGCGCGTGCTGGGCACGGGCCACCGCCAGGCCGTAGCCGGGGACGATGATCACGCTGTCGGCGTTGGTCAGCAGGAACGAGGCATCGTCGGCCGAACCGGACTTCACCGGACGCTGCTCCTTGGAGCCCGCCGGGCCGCCGGCGTCGGCTTCGGCGCCGAAGCCGCCGAGGATGACGTTGAAGAACGAGCGGTTCATCGCCTTGCACATGATGTAGGAGAGGATCGCGCCCGAGGAGCCGACCAGCGAGCCGGCGATGATCAGCATCGAGTTGTTCAGCGAGAAGCCGATACCCGCCGCGGCCCAGCCGGAATAGGAGTTGAGCATCGACACCACCACCGGCATGTCGGCGCCGCCGATGGGGATGATGATCAGCACGCCGAGGACGAAGGCCAGCGCCAGCATCACGGCGAAGGCGGTGAGGTTGCCGGTGAACATGAACACCAGGCCCAGGCCGAGGGTTGCCAGGCCGAGCACCAGGTTCAGCAGGTGCTGCCCGGAGAACTGCACCGGGGTGCCCTGGAACAGGCGAAACTTGTACTTGCCGGAGAGCTTGCCGAAGGCGATCACCGAACCGGAGAAGGTGATGGCGCCGATGGCCGCGCCGAGGAACAGCTCCAGGCGGTTGCCGGTGGGAATGGTGTCGCCCAGGTGCGCGACGATCCCCAGCGACTGCGGCTCGACCACCGCGGCGATGGCGATGAACACCGCGGCCAGGCCGATCATGCTGTGCATGAAGGCGACCAGCTCGGGCATCTTGGTCATCTCGACGCGCTTGGCCATGATTGAGCCGGCGGTACCGCCGACCAGCAGGCCGACGACGATGTAGCCGACGCCGGTGGTGGCGATCTCCGCGCCCAGCTTGAACACCAGGCCGACGGTGGTGGCCACGGCGATGGCCATGCCGACCATGCCGAAGAGGTTGCCGCGGCGCGAGGTGGTCGGGTGCGACAGGCCTTTCAGGGCCTGGATGAAGCAGACCGAGGCGATGAGGTACAGGAGGGTGACCAGGTTCATGCTCATCAGTGGCCCCCCGCCTTCGGCGCTTTCTTCTTGAACATTTCCAGCATGCGCCGGGTGACCAGGAAGCCACCGAACACATTGACCGCGGCCAGGGCCACGGCGAGGGTGCCCATGGCCTTGCCCAGCGGGGTCACGGTCAGGGCGGCGGCGAGCATGGCGCCGACGATGACGATCGCGGAAATCGCGTTGGTCACCGCCATCAGCGGGGTGTGCAAGGCAGGGGTGACGTTCCATACCACGTGGTAGCCGACGTACACGGCCAGCACGAAGATGATCAGGTTGTAGATCCCGTCAGAAATGATATCCATCGTTTTCACCGGTCTTCAGGGCGCAGGCGCGAGGCGTGCGCATTTATCGTTATCGAAGCTTCCCGACGCAGCGGCTCAGCCGTTCTTGCGCACCGCCTGGCCGTCGCGGCACATCAGGCAGGCGGCGACGATGTCGTCCTCGAGGTTCACGCTGAAGCCTTCGGCGTTCAGGGTGAGCTTGAGGAAGTCGAGGATGTTGCGCGCGTATAGCGCCGAGGCGTCCGCCGGTACCAGCGCTGCCAGGTTGCTGTGGCCGACGATGGTCACGCCGTGCCGGACCACGACCTGGTCGGCCTCGGTCAGCGGGCAGTTGCCGCCCTGGGCGGCGGCCAGGTCGATGACCACCGAGCCCGGCTTCATCTCCGCCACGGTCGCCTCGTGCAGCAGCGTCGGCGCCTTGCGGCCGGGGATCAGCGCGGTGGTGATGACGATGTCCGACTGCTTGGCGCGCTCGTGCACGGCCTTGGCCTGGCGCTCCATCCACGAGGCCGGCATCGGCCGCGCGTAGCCGCCGACGCCTTCGGCGCACTCGCGCTCTTCGTCGGTCTCGTAGGGCACGTCGACGAACTTGGCGCCGAGCGACTCGATCTGCTCCTTCACCGCCGGACGCACGTCGGAAGCCTCGATCACCGCGCCCAGGCGCTTGGCCGTGGCGATCGCCTGCAGGCCGGCGACGCCGGCGCCGAGGATCAGCACGCGGGCGGCCTTCACGGTGCCGGCGGCGGTCATCAGCATCGGCATGAAGCGCGGGTAGTGGTTGGCGGCGAGCATCACCGCCTTGTAGCCGGCGATGTTGGCCTGCGAGGAGAGCACGTCCAGGCTCTGCGCCCGCGAGGTACGCGGCGCGGCCTCGAGGGCGAAGGCGGTGATGCCGCGCTCGGCCATGCGGGCGATGTTCTCGTTGTCGAAGGGGTTGAGCATGCCGACCAGCACGGCACCGCTTTTCATCTGGGCCAGCTCGGCGGCGCTGGGCGCGACCACCTTCAGCACCAGGTCGGCGCCGAAGGCCTCGGCGGCGCTGCCGATCGTCGCGCCGGCGGCTTCATAGGCACTGTCCGGCTGGCTGGCGTTGACGCCGGCGCCGCTCTGGACGATCACCTGGTGGCCTTGGCCGATCAGCTTCTTGACGGTTTCCGGGGTGGCGGAAACCCGCGTCTCACCGGCATGGGTCTCGAGGGGGACACCGATCTGCACTCACGAATCTCCTGCGTGATTGTCGAGTAGTCCGGGGCACTGCGGATGGCGCACCGGCTGCGGAGGTCTAGCTCACATACCGCGATTCGCGAACGAACCTTGGCGCGGCATTGTGCAATCGAGCCGAAAAGCCTTCAACAAGTTCTGAAGGCATACGACAGAGAAACTACAAGTCATAAACCGACCAACAATTCCCGCCCATCACCGCCGGGCGCGTCCTGACTGGCGTGCAGCCTATCCGGGGAAGCCCGCGCGAGAATATGACATCCCTGCCGTGAATGACCGGCTATCAGGTCAAGCCGCTACGGTTTCGACGGGAAAATATCCTGCCAGCGCCGCGGAATGGCGGGGTAATTAATGTTTTTAATACGCTGTATCAGCAATCCCTGATGCCTGGCCAAAGTAGCAAAGCAAAACTTTGACTACAAAGTCAGGATCGCCTTTCCATGGGCGCTGCAGGCCAGCTCGTTAGACCAAAGGCGAATTGCCCTATGGGCAGGATAGACGCGGAGAAATGGCAGAACTGCGACAGCATGTCGCAGTTCTGCTAGCTATTCGCCGGAACGGAAGGGGCTCGCCAGAGCGGCGCGCAGCGACCTACGCCGGTCGGCAACGGAGGAGCCGGCGCACGCTGGGGGATGCCGGCTCAGAACGGACGGCTGCCCGCCAGGCTGATGCGCTTCAGGCGCCGCCGCTCGCTGGCCGGGAAGGCGTTGCGCGCATGCAGCACGGCCTGGTTGTCCCACCAGACGATGTCGCCCACCGACCAGGCGTGGCTGTAGCTCAGTTCCGGGCGCGCCAGATGTTCGCGCAGGCGACCGATCAGCGCCTGGCCCCGCGCGGGGTCGTAGCCGGGAATCTCCACCTCGGTGTGGGCGCTGAGGAACAGTACGCGCCGGCCGCTTTCCGGGTGGGTGCGTACCAGCGGGTGCTCGCTGCCCTGGATCGGTTCGATGTCCGGCGTGCGGTAGGTGGCGAAACCGCCGCCGTAGCCGCCCTCGCGCAGGCGGATGAAGGGGTTGTAGTTGATCAGGCGCAGGCCATCGATCTCGCGCCGGGTCGCCTCGTCGAGGCTCTCGTAGGCGCGCGTCAGGTTGGTGAAGCGCGTCTCGCCGCCACTGGACGGCACCTCCAGTGCGTAGAGGAACGAGCCGGAGGACGGCACCGGCGTCCATTGGTGGTCGATGTGTGCCGGCAGGGCGAAGTTGCCCAGTTCGCCGTCGCCGGTGTTGGCCACCTTGACGATGTCCGGCACCTTGCCGTCGCCACCCGAGGACAGCACCGGGATGTCCGCCGGCGGCTGGAACACCGAGCCGAACAGGGTGGCGAAGCGCAAGTACTGCTCATCGTCGAGGTGCTGCTGGCGGAACACCAGGATGTGGTGCTCGCGCAGCGCCTGCTTGAGCGCCAGGACCTGCTCCGGCGCCAGCGGCCGGCGCGCGTCGAGGCCACGGACTTCGGCGCCCAGCGGCGCCTCCAGGGGGGTGATGCGGAATGCCTCGGCGACCTCGGGTTCGGGTTGCCGGGCGGTGGCGGATTGGCTCATGTAAGGGGTCCTCGCGGGTTCGTTCTTCCTGTGGTCGCCCTCCCCGGCGAGGAGAGGGCCGGGTCCGTCATGCCTTCCGGATCGTCCGGCTGCGTTGCCCGTCGATGCCTACCGGCACGTCGCCGCCGAGGGTCACCCGGCGCACCACGCGCGGCTGGTCGCCGTAGTCGTCGATCGCGTAGTGCTGGGTCGCGCGATTGTCCCAGATCGCCACGTCGCCGGCCTGCCAGCGCCAGCGCACGGTGTTCTCCAGGCGCGTGACGTGCCCCTGCAGCACCGCGAAGAGGTGCGCCGAGTCATGCTGCGAAAGACCCTTCAGGCGTTTCACGAAGTGGCCGAGGAGCAGCGTCCGCTCGCCGCTTTGCGGATGCACGCGGACCACCGGGTGCTCGGTCTCGTAGACGGTCGAGGTGAACACCTTGCGGTAGTTCTCCAACTGCTCCACCGAGGCGCTGGGCTTGACCCCGGCGTAGTCGTATTCGTTGCTGTGCACCGCCCAGAGCCGGTCGGCCAGCTCGCGCAGCTCCGCCGGCAGGTCGGCGTAAGCGCTCGCCGTGTTGGCCCAGACGGTGTCGCCGCCGGACTCCGGGGCCACCACGCTGCGCAGGATCGAGGCCTTCGGGTAGACCTCGACGAAGGTCACGTCGGTATGCCAGGAATTGGCCCGGCGGCCTTCGGCGCCATCCAGCTCGAGGAGGAAGCGGGTGCCTTCGCGGGACGGCACGGTGGGGTGGGCGACCGGTTCGCCGAGCAAGTGGGCGAAGGCCTCCTGGGTCTGGTCGTCGAGATGGCTCTGGTCCCGGAAGAAGATCACCTTGTGGCGTACCAGGGCGGCCTGGATCGCCTCGACGGTGGCGGCGTCCAGTTCGCCGGACAGGGTCACACCGCGAATCTCCGCGCCGATCCGTCCGGCGACCGGCCGGACGTCGAGCCGTACCGGCGTGGCGAGGGCTTGTGCTGCATTGCTCATGTCATGTTCCTCATGCGTGGGGTACTGCGTGGGTGAAGGCTCAGAAGTCGTAGCGCAGCGATACGCCGAGCGTGCGCGGCTGCCCCACCGATGCGGTGTAGGAGCCGTTGATGCTGGCGAAGGCGCTCAGGTAGTAGTCCTTGTCGAAGGCGTTCTTCAGCCATACCGAGGTGTCCAGTTGGCCGTCGCCGAGATCGCTGCGCAGACCGGCGGCGAGGTTCACCAGGGCGTAGCCGTCGATCTTCGAAAGGTCGGAGTTGTCCAGCGTGCCCTCGGCGGAGGAGCGGTAGGCGTAGCTGGCGCTGACGTAGGGTTGGAAGCGGTCGTCGAGGCGCCACTGGTATTCGCCATTGAGATTGGCGATCCATTTCGAGGCGCCGACCACGCGCTGCCCGGTGAGGTCGCAACTGCTCGGCGCGCCGGGCCGGGTGCTGACTTCCGCAGGGCACGGGGCATCCTTGAACGACAGGTAGGTGACGTCGTTATAGGAGCCGTTGAAGTTCAGGGTCAGGCCGCGCAACGGCAGCGCGGTGGCCTCGAACTCCAGACCACGCGAGCGCACGCTGCCGGCGTTGGCCAGCACCTGCACCAACTGGGTCGAGCCCGGCGCCTGGTACAGGGTGGTGGCCTGGTAGCCGTGGATGCCGGTCCAGAACAGGTTGGCGTTGAGCAGCAGGCGCCGGTCGAAGAGCGTGCTCTTCAGGCCCAGCTCGGCGTCGTTGGCGCGCTCCGGTCCGACCAGCAGCGAATCGGCGCCGGCGCTCGGTGCGCTGCCCACCGCCAGGTTGACCCCGCCGGACTTCTCGCCGTGGGACAGGCTGGCGTAGCCGAGCAGGTCGTCGCTGAACTGGTAGCTGAGGCTGAGCAACGCCGAAGGGGCGAAGTTGTACTGGCTGAGATCGCCGGAATCGTAGGCGCCGAGCTGGCCGTTGCGCACCGCCGCGCCGACCCCGCCGACCGCCGCGCCGCCCAGCGGAGCGAAGCGCTCGACCTTGGCGTTCTTCTCCTCGTAGGTACCACGCAGGCCGGCGGTGAAGTCCAGGCGTTCGGTAAGGTGCCAGGTGCCCTGGGCGAACAGCGCGAAGCTGTCGGTCTCGATCTTGCCGTTGGCCTTCGAGTAGGTGTCGTTCAGCGCGCCGAGATTGGCGCCGAGCAGGTACAGGTCGGCCAACGGTCCGTAGGAGGTGAAGGTCTTGTTGCCGAGGTTCTGCCTGAACGCGTAGGCGCCCACCACGTAGTCGAAGGCACCGCCGGTGGGCGAGGCCAGGCGGATCTCCTGGGAGAACTGCCGGTCGTGCACTTCCACCCCGGTGTCGTTGATCGCCGAGACGTTCAGTTGCTCGTCGTTGGCCGGGGTGAAGTGCCAGTAGCGGTAGGCGCTGATGGAGGTCAGGCGGTAGCCGCCGGCGAGGTTCCAGTTGGCCTCCAGCGAGCTGCCGCCCTGGTGCACGCTGACGTGCTGGCGGCCGTTGATGTTGACCTTCCTGCGCTGCGGATCGCGCAACGGCAAAGCGCCGACCAGCGCGGCGCGCTGCCAGAAACGCTCGGCGCCGCCGTAGACCACCATGCTGCCGTTGCTCGAATCCTCCTCGTTGTAGTCGGCGATCCAGCGCAGGCTGAAGTCCTCGTTCGGCTCGAACAGCAATTGCCCGCGCGCGCCCTGGCGCTCGCCGCCGTTGAGATAGTTGTCGTCGTGGATGTTCTTGATGTAGCCGTCGTCGCGGGTGCGATAGGCCGAGAGGCGTCCGGCGAGGGTTTCGCCGAGCGGCCCGGAAACCGTGCCGCGGCCCTGGAAGTAGCCATCCTGCCCGCCGGAGACCTCGACGGTACGCTCGGCAGTGAAGGTCGGCGCGCGGGTGCTGATGTTCAGCACCCCGGCGGTGGTGTTCTTGCCGAACAGGGTGCCCTGCGGACCGCGCAGCAGCTCCAGTTGCTCGATGTCCAGCAGGTCGAACACGGCCATTCCCGGACGTCCCAGGTAGACGTTGTCGAGGTAGATCCCGGCGCTGCCTTCCAGGCCGTCGCTGGCGGGGTTGTTGCCGATGCCGCGCACGGCGACGCTCGACTGCCGCGCATGGATGTAGGCGACATTGACGCTGGGCAGCACCTGCTGCAGGTCCTGCACCCGGGAGATGCGCTGGGCCTCGAGAGTCTCGCCGCCGAGCACGGTGATCGGCGTCGGTACCTTCTGCGAATCCTCCTCGCGGCGACGCGCGGTGACAGTGACCTTGCCCAGGGCCGTATCGGCCTTGTCCGGGACGCTGCTAGCCAGCGGCGGCGCTTCCTCGGCGGGCGCGGGAGCATCGGCGGCACTGGCCGGCAACGCACCGCCGAGGGCGAGCAGCAGGGCCAGGGCGTAGTCGGAGCCGCCGGGCGGCGTTCGGCGGAGCGGCAGGCGGTAGTGGTGCTTCATCGTGAATGTCCTCGGTTCCGGCGCAGCCGGACGCAGGCAGCAGGCGGCCATGCCGCGCAAGGCAGCGATCTGGCGAAAGGTTCGAAGGGGGCCGGCGGACAGCTCAGCCCCGGGCGACTGTCAGGGGCGACAGCCGCCGGCGACGCGGAAGGGCATTCGGAACGGCGGAGGTGGGGCGGCAAAGGCACGGTGGACCATGTTCAGCTCCTGGGGTCTATCTATGCTTATTACTAAATCGCATATTTTTCTAATTTGTTCTTTGTTGACGGAATAAGAGCTTGCATTTAAAACCAGCACATCCCGAACGGCAAATGCCTTTGTCCAATATTTCCAATGCCGGTAAAGCATCATGGATCTGCGCCAACTGCGTTACTTCATCGCCCTCGCCGAACACCGCAGTTTCGTCCGCGCGGCGGACGCCATGGGCATCACCCAGCCGGCCTTCAGCCGCAGCATCCAGGGCCTGGAGCAGGAGCTTGGCTGTCAGTTGGTGGACCGTGGCAGCAAGGACCTGCGCCCGACGCCGGAAGGCCAGGTGGTGCTGCAACACGCGCTGAGCCTGGTGCAGGGGTCGGCCAACCTGATCCACGAGATCGCCCAGTTGAACAAGCTGGATGCCGGCGAGCTGCGCTTCGGCAGCGGGCCGGCGCCGGCCCAGCAACTGGTGCCGGACGCGGTGGCCGACTTCATCAACCGCCACCCGCGGGTGCAGATCAGCCTGGACGTGGACAACTGGGAAAAGCTCAGCCGCGCCCTGCTCCGCGAAGAGATCGAATTCTTCGTCGCCGACATCCGCGACTTCGAGGCCGACCCGAACTTCCAGACGCGCCCGCTGACCCCGCGCCGCGGCCAGTTCTTCTGCCGTCCGCAACATCCGCTGCTGGGCAAGGACAGCCTGTCCACCAACGACCTGTTCAACTACCCGCTGGCCTCGACCCTGATTCCCCCGGGCATCCGCAAGCTGCTGGCGAACCTCAGCGGCAAGATCGACTTCGCCGCCAACATCCGCTGCGAGAACATGCACGCGCTGATCCGTATCGTCCGCCAGACCGACGCCATCGGCATCGCCAGCGACGAGACCCTGCGCCCCTACCTGCAGCGCGGCGAACTGCAACCGCTACAGTGGCGCAACCTGCCGCAGAACCTGGATAGCCTCAGCGCCCGCTGCGGCATCATCAGCCGCAGCGGCTACCGGCTTTCGGCAGCGGCCAAGGCGATGATCGAGACGCTGGTGGAACTGGACCAGGCGCAACACGCGGCGGCCTGAGCCGCCGCGCGCTTTCCCTTCCTCTACTGGAGTTTCGGCAACCCCAGCGCGCCGCGCAGCTCCTCGCGCACCGCGGCGAAGTCGGCGGCCACCGCCGGATCGGCCAGCAGGCTCGCCACCAGCGCCGCGGCGGCGGTCTGCCCGCCTTCCAGGTCGCTGGGGAAGTGCACGCCGGCCAGCACACGGCTCTGCGCATGCTCCTCGGCGCGGGCGAAGAACGCATCGTGATGCTCCGGCACCAGCATGCTCAGCAGCGAGGCCTTGAAGTAGCTGTCCATGGTGTGGCCGCTGGGATAGGACTCCCCCTCCGGCGGCGGCAGCACCGGCTTCACCTTCGGTGTCACTTCGTAGGGACGCGGGCGGGCGAAGTGCTTCTTCGCCGGCATCAGCACCTCGACCAGGTTTTCCTGGGCGCGGTTGAAGAAACTCCGGGTCAGCGGCAGGCGTTCCTTGTCGAACGAGGCGCCCAGCAGGTCGCCGGCGAAGGGGAAGACGTTGTCCTCCCACTGGTCGTGGGCGCGTACCCGGCGTACCTGTTCGGGCGTGCGCAGGCGTTGCGCCTCCAGCACCGCGCCGAGATCGGCGACGGCCGCAGCCGAGTCCGCCGCCGGCGGCGGCGGGAGGTAGTCGGCCAGGCGCGGTGGGTGGGCCAGCGGATAGGGCGCGGCGGCGGTCTCCCCGAGACAAGACAGCGGTGCAAGCAGCGAAAGGCAGAGCAAGAGCGAAGGGCATAGGGTCTTGTTGTTCATGAAGCGTATTCCCTGAGGCGAGGTAGCATCGGGAGCCTAGGCTCCCACCCACGGCCGTTGCGGATGACGGCCGACGCCACACTCTCCGTCGGTGACTTCCGAAATGCTTGACCCGGCCTGCCGTTGCACATGCCAGCCCCTGCCAATGGCAGGCCCCGGCAAAAGCCGAGGCAGGGAAACACAAGCGGCCTGCGGAGCGACTTCCGAGACTGCGCCCACCTGGCACTCAGGTGGGAGAAAACAATAAATGCAAAATCTCAGACGCGCTGTATTCGCCGGCCTGGTCGCCGGCACGCTTTCCGAAGGGGCGGCCGCGACGGCCGGGGATGGGGGCTTCGTCGAGGACAGCGAACTGCAGTTCCTCGCTCGCACCTACTACTTCAACCGCGACTACCGCGACAGCCCGAACAACGCCGGGCGCAACCGCTTCAAGCCCAGGAGCGAGCGCAACGGCTACCGCGAGGAAGCCACCCAGGGCCTGCGCCTCCAGTTCGCCTCCGGCTACACGCCGGGCAGCCTCGGCTTCGGCCTCGACGCCCATGCCATGCTCGGCCTGCAACTGGACAGCGGCGGCGGCCGCACCGGCACCGGCAACCTGCCGGTCGGCGCCGACGGCCATCCCGACCATCGCTACGGCAAGGTCGGTGGCGCCCTCAGGCTACGCCACGGCGAAACCCGCCTGAAGTACGGCCAGACCACCACCAGCGCGCCGGTGTTCGCCGCCAGCAGCAACCGCACGCTGGCCGGCATGGCCTACGGCCTGCTGCTGGAGGACCGCTCGTTCGACGGGCTGCTGCTCGAGGGCGGGCGCTTCACCGCCGCCTCCGGCCCCGGCGAATCCAAGGTCCGCGGCGACATCAGCACCGTCTACGGACGCCTCGGCGCCTATCCGGTGCGCCTCAACGCGGTCGGCTTCCTCGGCGGTCAATGGCAGGCCACGGAGCGGCTGCAACTGTCGCTCTACGCCTCGCGCTTCGACGACATCTGGCAGCAGGCCTATTTCGGCACCAGCCATCGCCAGCCGCTGGGCGGGGAGCGCGCGCTGCGGGTCGACCTCGACGCCTACCGCACCCGCGACAGCGGCCAGAGCCGCTTCGGCCGCATCGACACCCTGGCCAGCTCCCTGGCCCTGGGCTACGAACAGGGGCCGCAGCGCATCACCCTGGCCTACCAGCGTGTCCATGGCGAGCAGCCGTTCGACTACATGGCCTTCGGCGACGGGCGCTCCAGCGCGTCCATGGTACTGGCCAACTCGGTGGGCTACTCCGACTTCAACGGACCGGGCGAGCGTTCCTGGCAATTACGCTATGACCTGGACCTCGGCGCGCTCGGCCTGCCTGGGCTCAGCCTGCATGCGCTGCATGCCCGCGGCCGTGCCGGGGCCAGCGCCAGCAGTGCCGCCGAGAGCATCTACGCCGGACTCTACGGGCGTGACGGGCGGCACCGGGAAAGCGACCTCGGCTTCGCCTATCGGGTCAAGGCGGGCCCCCTCGCCGGCCTCGCCCTGCGCGCCTCGCAGGCCTGGCACCGGGGCAACGCGAGCTATCTCGACGGCGACATCGACGAAACCCGGCTGGTCGTCGATTACTCCCGCTCGATCTGGTGACGCCCCGGGCCGCGGCGCGGCGTCACTCCGCCGCTTGCGCCACGGCCTTGGCCTTCGCCAGCTTGCCGGCCGCCTCCAGCAGTTCCGGCGCGGCCCACTGCTCGGCGCTGAATTCGCGACGGATCAGGCCGAAACGCTTGGCCGCCTGGATCGAAGCATCCAGCCGGCCAAGGAAATCGGCGTCCAGGCGCGGCGACAGGGCGTCGCCCAGCTTGCGGCCACGGTACTCGCTCTGCAGGATCACCACCGGGTAGCTGGCCTGCTTCGACACCAGTTCGATGTAAGCGTCGCGGTTCTCCTCGCGGGCCAGCCAGTCCTGGGCCTGCAACTGCACCTTGAGCAGCCGCTCGGTGATGTCCGGATGGGCATCGACGAAGGCTCCGGAGCCGACCAGCAGCGCCTGCAGGGTGCCGGCGCCGTTCAGGTCGCGGGTGCTCAGCGGAATTTCCGCGAGCCCGCGGTCGCGCAGGGCGAACAGTCCGGCCAGGCCCCAGGTGGCATCGATCTGCCTGGCTGCGAGGGCGGACAGGGCGGCACTGAAATCGAGGTTGATCACCTTCAGGTCCTTCTCGCTGAGACCGACGCTGGCCAGGGCATTGTCGAACGACAACTGGCTGGCGGTGCCACGGAAGATGCCAACGCGCTTGCCCTTGAGATCCTCCAGGGTCTTGATCCCGGAGCCCGGCTGCACGCCGAGATAGTGGTTGACCCCTCGCGCGGTAGCGGCCAGCAGGCGGCTGTCCAGGCCTCCGGACTTGCCGATGATCGCCGCCAGGTCGCCGAGGTAGGCGAAGTCCACCTGGCCGTTGGCGAACGCTTCGTTGACCACCGGGCCGGCGCCCTTGAAGAAGCTCCATTTCACCGCGATGCCGTCGTTGGCGAACTCCTTCTCCAGCAACTGGCGGGTGTAGAGCACGTCGACCACGCCGCCGCCCGAGTGCGAACTGCCGGCGCTGACGTCCGGCACCGCGATGCGGATTTCCTTCGGCGGAGCGGCGCTCGCCAGCGGCACGTAGGCACCGAGCAGGCCGGCGAGCACAGGCGCGGCGAACAGACCGAGCAGGGAAGACGTAAGCGCTTTCATGGGGCGGCTCCTTGGAACGGGAAGAGAGGGATTCCCGCCGGGAGCGGGTGTGCGGCTAGCTATGCACAGCGGCGCCTCGAAAATAAATAATAAAAATTCATTTTTTTATAACCACAAGCAGTATGACAGGCCGCACGGGCCTCTCCGCGTCATATGCAGCCAGAGCATGGAAAATATTCTCCAAATGCATTTGCCGCTGCCTGGTGCCTTTCTTTAAATGGCCCTTCTTAGCGAAAAAATGCATTGATTCGGCGATTTATATTCCCATGAAGAATATCGATAAAACCCTTTCGCCCGCCTGGAGCCGGCCCCTGCCGCGCCTGGCGCCGCCGCCCTCCGCGGCTTTCGCCCGGCGCCTGGGGGACGGCCTGCTGCCCTGGTTGCTGCCGCTCGGGCTGGCGCTGCTGTGGTGGGTCGCCAGCCATCGCCACTGGATGTCGGCCCAGGTGCTGCCAACTCCCGAGCTGGTCTGGCAGAGCGCCCGCGAGTTGCTCGCCGGCGAACTCTGGAGCGAATTGGCGATCAGCCTGCGGCGCCTGGCCTGGGGCCTGCTCGCCGGGGTCGCCAGCGGCGCCGCGCTAGGCGCCTGGCTGGGCTTCAGTCCGCGTGCCGAGCGCCTGGTCTTCCCCACCTTCAGCGCCCTCGCGCAAATCCCCACGCTGGCCTGGATCCCGCTGTTCATGCTGTTCTTCGGCATCGGCGAACTGCTCAAGCTGGTGGTGCTGGTGAAAGCGGTCGTGGTGCCGGTGACCATCCATACCCTGGTCGGCGTGCGCGACGCCCAGCCCAAGCTGCGCGAAGCCGCCGCAGTACTGCGCCTGCCGCCACGCCTGCTGGTCTGGCGGCTGATCCTGCCGGCGGCGCTGCCGGCCTTCCTCACCGGGCTGCGCCTGGCCCTGGCGCAGGGCTGGACCTCGCTGCTGGCGGTCGAGTTGCTGGCTTCCAGCGAGGGTATCGGCTACCTGATGGTGCAGGGCCGGCAACTGTTCATGCTCGACATCGTGTTCGTCTGCATCCTCATCATCGGCCTGGTCGGGGTGGGCATGGACCGCGCCATCCAGTGGCTCGACCGCCGCCTGCTGCACTGGCCGCAAGCCGCCACCGGCGAATTCCGCCGGCGCCCGCCGGGACGCGGCTGGCAGCGCCTGCAGGTGTGGCTGCCGCCGCTGGCGCTGCTGCTCCTGTGGCAGTCGGCGAGCAGCGCCGAATGGGTCGACCCGGCGATCCTCGCCAGCCCTCTGGAAGTGGCGCGGGCGACCTGGAGCGGAGCGCTCGACGGCAGCCTCCCAGGCGCCCTGTTCGACAGCCTGAAGCGCACGCTCGGCGGGCTCCTGCTGGGCGGCGGCCTGGGTTTCCTCGGCGGCCTGCTGCTCGGCCTGTGGCGCCCGGCGGAACGCTTCTTCGGCCCCACTTTCGCGGCTCTGCGGCAGGTGGCGATCTTCGCCTGGGTACCGCTGCTCACCGCCTGGTTCGGCCTGGGCGAACCGGCCAAGCTGACGTTCGTCGCAATCGCCGCCTTCTTCCCGCTGCTGCTGGCCACCCAGCGCGGCATCGCCAGCCTGCCGCCGAGCCTCGGCGAGGCGGCCCGGGTGCTGCGCCTGGGTCCCTGGCGACGGCTGCTCCGGCTGGTCCTGCCGGGTGCCGCCCCGTCGGTGTTCGCCGGCCTGCGCCTGGCGCTGATCTACGCCTGGCTGGGAACCATCGGCGCCGAGTACTTCATGCCCTCCGACGGCGGCATCGGCAGCCTGATGATCGGCGCCCAGCAATTGTTCCGCATGGACCTGATCGGCGCCGGCATGCTCCTGGTCGGCCTCACCGGCGCCCTGCTCAATGCCCTCGGCCAACGCATCGAAGCGCGCGCCACGCGCTGGAGACACGCATGAACGCATTCACCGCGCCCGCCACGGGCACCCCGCTGGTCAGCTTCCGCCAGGTGCGCAAGCACTTCGCCGTGGACGGCCGGCGACTGGAAGCGATCCAGCAGTTCGACCTGGAGATCGGCGAGGGCGAGTTCATCGCCATCGTCGGCGCCAGTGGCTGCGGCAAGTCGACCCTGCTGCGCCTGCTGAGCGGCCTGGACCGCGACTACGACGGCGAGATCCGCGTCGACGGCCGGCCAATCGCCGGCATCGGCGGCGAACGCGGCATCGTGTTCCAGGAGCACCGCCTGTTCCCCTGGCTGACGGTGCAGCAGAACGTCGCCCTCGGCCTGGTCAACGAAGCCCTTGGCGAAACCGACAAGGCGGCGCGGATCGACGAATATATCCGCCTGGTCGGCCTGCACGGCTTCGAGCGTGCCTACCCGCACCAGTTGTCCGGCGGCATGGCCCAGCGCGTGGCGATCGCCCGTGGCCTGGTGGCCAGCCCGCGCCTGCTGCTGCTCGACGAGCCGTTCAGCGCCCTCGACGCACTGACCCGCCAGCAGTTGCAGGAAGAGTTGCTGGCGATCCGCCGGCGTACCCGTATCACCACCCTGCTGGTCACCCACGACGTCGAGGAGGCGCTCTACCTGGCCGACCGGGTGGTGGTGATGGAGCCGCGTCCGGGGCGGATCAGGCGGGTGGTCGAGGTGGGCCTGGCGCATCCGCGCGAGCGCGGTGGCTTCGACTTCCTGCGCCAGCGCGAAGCGCTGCTGCACGAACTGACCGCCGACGGCGAGTACGTC
Organism: Pseudomonas sp. HMSC065H01; assembly: GCF_001815235.1. NCBI lineage: Bacteria > Pseudomonadati > Pseudomonadota > Gammaproteobacteria > Pseudomonadales > Pseudomonadaceae > Pseudomonas > Pseudomonas sp. HMSC065H01. Next base: position 53,280 of record NZ_KV819829.1, read on the forward strand.
GCGCCGCCGCCGCGACGGGTGGAAAACCTGCCCTTCGAATTCCTCGCTTGCTGAAAAGCCCCTTGCCCTGGCCCTTTCCCCCTGCGGGAAGGGCGGGGGCGAGGGCCCCACCTTCTCCTCCCATCCAGACGAGACCCGCGCATGAGCAAACGCCCCAACTTCCTGGTGATCGTCGCCGACGACCTGGGCTTCTCCGATATCGGCGCCTTCGGCGGCGAGATCGCCACGCCGAACCTCGACGCCCTGGCCATCGCCGGCCTGCGCCTGACCGACTTCCACACCGCCTCGACCTGCTCGCCGACCCGCTCGATGCTGCTCACCGGCACCGACCACCACATCGCCGGGATCGGCACCATGGCCGAGGCGCTGACCCCGGAACTGGCAGGCAAGCCGGGTTACGAAGGGCATCTCAACGAGCGCGTGGTGGCGCTGCCGGAGCTGCTCCGCGAGGCCGGCTACCAGACCCTCATGGCCGGCAAGTGGCACCTCGGCCTGAAGCCGGAACAGACGCCCCATGCACGCGGTTTCGAGCGCTCCTTCTCGCTGCTGCCGGGCGCCGCCAACCACTATGGTTTCGAGCCGCCCTACGACGAAAGCACTCCGCGCATCCTCAAGGGTACGCCAGCGCTCTACGTGGAAGACGAGCGCTACCTCGACACGCTGCCGGAGGGCTTCTATTCCTCCGACGCCTTCGGCGACAAGCTGCTGCAATACCTCAAGGAGCGCGACCAGAGCCGGCCGTTCTTCGCCTACCTGCCGTTCTCCGCGCCGCACTGGCCGCTGCAAGCGCCGCGGGAGATCGTCGAGAAGTACCGCGGTCGCTACGACGCCGGTCCAGAAGCGCTGCGCCAGGAACGCCTGGCCCGGCTCAAGGAGCTGGGCCTGGTGGAAGCGGACGTCGAAGCCCATCCGGTGCTCGCCCTGACCCGCGAGTGGGAGGCCCTGGAGGACGAGGAGCGGGCTAAGTCGGCGCGGGCGATGGAGGTCTACGCGGCGATGGTCGAGCGCATGGACTGGAACATCGGCAGGGTCGTGGACTACCTGCGCCGGCAGGGCGAGCTGGACAACACCTTCGTCCTGTTCATGTCCGACAACGGCGCCGAAGGCGCCCTGCTGGAGGCGTTCCCGAAATTCGGCCCGGACCTGCTGGGCTTTCTCGACCGGCACTACGACAACAGCCTGGAAAACATCGGCCGCGCCAATTCCTACGTCTGGTATGGCCCGCGCTGGGCCCAGGCGGCCACCGCACCATCGCGCCTGTACAAGGCGTTCACAACCCAGGGCGGGATTCGCGTGCCAGCGCTGGTGCGCTACCCGCGGCTAAGCCGGCAGGGTGCGATCAGCCATGCCTTCGCCACGGTGATGGACGTCACCCCGACCCTCCTCGACCTCGCCGGTGTCCGCCACCCAGGCAAGCGCTGGCGCGGCCGCGAGATCGCCGAGCCGCGCGGCAGGTCTTGGCTGGGTTGGCTTTCCGGCGAGACCGAGGCGGCCCACGACGAGAACACCGTGACCGGCTGGGAGCTGTTCGGCATGCGTGCGATCCGCCAGGGCGACTGGAAGGCGGTGTACCTGCCGGCCCCGGTGGGCCCGGCCACCTGGCAGCTCTACGACCTGGCCCGCGACCCGGGCGAGATCCACGACCTCGCTGACAGCCAGCCGGGCAAGCTGGCGGAGCTGATCGAGCATTGGAAGCGATACGTCAGCGAGACCGGTGTCGTAGAGGGGGCTTCGCCTTTCCTGCTGCGATAAGCGGAACCTCTCCCCTCGCCCTCTCCCTTCAGGAGGGAACGTCTGGCCAGAAGGTCGGGGAGAGGGGCTACTTCGCCGGGTGGAACGAGGCGACCCGGGTCAGGCCGAGAAACCGCCATCGATGGTCAGGCTGGCCCCGGTGATGTAGGCCGCTTCCGGCCCGGCCAGGTAGGCGACGAAGCTGGCGATTTCCTCGCTGCGGGCGTAGCGCGGCAGCGCCATCAGGCCCTTGAGGGCCTCGGCGAAGTCGCCGTCGTCCGGGTTCATGTCGGTATCCACCGGACCCGGCTGCACGTTGTTCACCGTGATCCCGCGCGGGCCGAGGTCGCGGGCCAGGCCCTTGGTCAGGCCGACCAGCGCCGACTTGCTCATCGCGTAGGTGGCGCCGCCGGCGAACGGCATGCGTTCGGCATTGGTGCTGCCGATGCTGATCACCCGCCCGCCGTCGCCCATGTGCTTGACCGCCGCCTGGGTGGCGACGAAGACGCTGCGCACGTTGATCGCCAGGGTCCGCTCGAAGTCGGCCAGCGGCAGCTCTTCCACCGAACCGAGGGCGAGGACGGCGGCGTTGTTGACCAGGATGTCGATGCGTCCGAAGCGAGCCGCCGCTTCGTCGACGGCGGCGACGAGCGCGGCCGCGTCGGCGCTATCGGCATGCAGGGCCAGGATGCTGGCTCCGGCGCCTTCGAGTTCGGCCGCCAGGGCCCGGGACTTGTCCGCCGAGCTGACGTAGGTGAAGGCGACGCTGGCGCCTTCGGCGGCCAGCCGGCGAACGATGGCGGCGCCGATGCCGCGGGAACCGCCCTGGACGAAGGCGACTTTGCCGGCGAGGGATGCAGAGGATACGGACATGGAAATCTCCATCGGAGTGGATAGACAGGCCCCGAGTTTCCGTCGTCCATTGCAGACCTGGTAGCGGGTAATCGCTATATTCAGCCGATACCAATGGTTTATTCGGGCCCTTTCCCATGGAAACCCTCAGCAACATCCAGTGCTTCGTCCGCAGCGCCGAGGCCGGTAGCTTCGCCGAGGCCGCCAGGCGCCTGGGCCTGACGCCGGCCGGGGTGGGCAAGAACGTCGCCCGCCTGGAAAGCAACCTCGGCGTGCGCCTGTTCCAGCGCAGCACCCGGCGCCTGACCCTGACCGAAGCCGGGGAGCGTTTCCTGCAAGAGGTCGGCGGCAGCCTGGAGGGCATCCAGACCGCTCTCGCCAACGTCTCCAGCGTCGGCAACCAACCCAGCGGCACGTTGAAGGTCAGCATGGGGCTGGCCTTCGGCCGCGACTACATCCTGCCGCTGCTCGGCGAGTTCCTCGAACGCTATCCCGACATCGTGCCCGACTGGCATTTCGACAATCGCCAGGTCGACCTCATCGGCGAAGGCTTCGACGCCGCCATCGGCGGTGGTTTCGAACTGCCGCCCGGGGTGGTGGCGCGCAACCTGACGCCGGGCCACCTGATCCTCCTCGCCTCGCCCGCCTACCTCCGCGACAAGCCGCCAATCCGCCATCCAGGCGACCTGGGCGGCTTCGACGGGATCCGCATCCGCTCGCCGCAGACCGGCCGCGTGCGCTCCTGGCCGCTGCGCCGGCGCAACGGCGAGGAGGCGCCGATCGAGCTGCGCGAACGCATGACCATGAGCGACCCGGAAGCCACCTGCGAGGTCGCCGCCATGGGCCTGGGCATCACCCTGGTATGCATGCAGCACGCCTATGCCTACCTGGAGTCCGGCGCCCTGGTGCGGGTCCTGCCGGACTGGTACGTCGACGCCGGCAACACCAGCCTCTACTACGCGGCGAACAAGCTGCTACCGGCCAAGACCCGGGTCTTCGTCGACTTCGTCGTCGACTACTTCCGCCGCCAGGACCTGGCCCGGCGCTTCTCCGCCTTCCCAACCGGCTAGCGCCAGCCATCCGTCGCCTCGGCAAACGGGAAAAGGCCCTGGCACCGGCCTCGCCGGAAAAACGGCAGTTTGACATTACCGATTGGGACTCTAGTTTTAGAAAACGCCGCCGACGAGCTTGGAAGGCGGCTTCCGCACGGTCCCGAGGGACCGCCTGGAAGCCCTGCTCCGATCCGGCACATGGAGTGCAGCATGCGCGAGTCCCTCGGTGTTTCGTTACCATCCCGGCCCCTGCTGCTGAAGCTGGGCCTGCTTTCCCTACCCTGGGCGTTGTGCGCCGGGCTGCATGCCGTCGGCCTCGGCGTCTGGCTGGTCCTGGCGCTCGGTTGGTTCGCCAGCCTGGCCATGCTCGTCCTCCTCCTGCGCGCCCCTCGGCAAGCGGTAGCGAATGCCAACCCGCAGGCGGATGCCGCTTCGCCGGCCTGGAGCGCGGCGCAACGGGCGCTCGCCGACGAAACCGCGCAACTGGACGGTCACGCCCGGCAGATCGACGAACTGCTGCATTCGGCGATCCGCCAGCTCAGCGACAGCTTCCACGGCCTCGCCGAACGCATCGATACCCAGCGCGGCCTGTCCCATTCGCTGATCGAGCGCTACGACGGGCGCGGCCAGGTCGACGAAGGCATCAACTTCCAGGACTTCGTCAGGACCACCCAGCAGACCCTCAGCCTGTTCGTCGAGGCTACCCTGGAAACCAGCCGGACCTCGCAGCAACTGGTGGAACGCATGGACCAGGTGCGGCTGAAGATCACCGAGATCCTGCAGTCGACCCAGGACATGGACGCCATCGCCAAGCAGACCAACCTGCTCGCCCTCAACGCTGCCATCGAGGCCGCCCGAGCCGGCGAGAGCGGCCGCGGCTTCGCCGTGGTCGCCGATGAAGTGCGCGCGCTGTCGACCCGCTCCACGGAGTTTTCCGCCGCCATCCGCAAGCACGTCGACGTGGTCCACCACGAGATCCAGGACGCCGAGAGCGCGATCTCGCAACTGGCCGACAAGGACATGTCCTTCGCCCTCGATTCCAAGCACAAGATCCAGGGCATGCTCGATGACCTGGAGGCGATGAACCGGCACACCCTGAAGGTCATCCACGAACTGGACCGGCTCTCGCTGGAAGTCGGCCAGGGCGTCGACGCGGCGGTCACCGCCCTGCAATTCCAGGACATGGGCAGCCAGTTGCTCGGCCAGATGCGCAAGCACCATGCGCGTCTTGGCGCCTTCGCCCTCGGCCTCGGCGCGCTGGAGGCGCGACCGCGCCAGGAATGGCCCGAACGGGTCGCACGGGAGGTCGAGGAACTGCGCCGGCCCTTGCCCAGCCCGGTGAGCCAGAACAGCGTCAACGTGGGCGAAGTGGAATTGTTCTGAGGGGTATCGATAGCCAATCCGTCTAACCGGATAACTATCCGACGAGAAACCGGCGCCAATAATTGAAATCCACCGGACATTGTCTTTACTGGAACTAGCAAAGGGCCATCAGAGCCCTCCGTCACAGCCACCTGGCACACACCACCTTCGCCGCCGAGCTTGGCGCTGCGGTAGGGACACCGTGAGGACGCAAGACCATGGGCAAACCGATTCTGATCGTCGACGACTCGGCGTCTATCCGCCAGATGCTGAGCTTCACCCTGAAGTCCGCCGGCTACGAGGTGGACGAGGCCGCGGACGGCAAGGAAGGCCTCGGCAAGGCCCAGAGCAAGAGCTACAGCCTGGTGTTCACCGACCAGAACATGCCGAACATGGACGGCCTGTCGCTGATCCGCAGCCTGCGTAACCTGGCCGGCTACCGCAGCGTGCCGATCCTCATGCTGACCACCGAATCGAGCGACGCGATGAAGCAGCAGGGACGCAGCGCCGGCGCCACCGGCTGGCTGGTGAAGCCGTTCGACCCGCCGAAACTGCTCGAAGTGACGCGCAAGGTCCTGCCCTGATTCCCGTTCCCCCGCGGGGGAGGTCCCATGCCCCAGGATATGAGCCAGTTTCTCCAGGTGTTCTTCGAGGAAACCGAGGAACACCTGGCCACCCTCGAACTCCTCCTGATCGGTCTCGACCTGGACCGGCCGGACAGCGAGACGCTGCACGGCATCTTCCGCGCCGCGCATTCGATCAAGGGTTCCAGCGGAATGTTCGGTTTCGACGACATCACCGCCGTCACCCACGAACTGGAGACCCTGCTCGACCGCATCCGCTGTGGCCAGATGCACCTGCGGCCGGACATGATCAGTTCCTTCCTCGAAGCCCGCGACGTGTTGCAGCGCCTGCTCGACGCCCATCGCAGCGGCAGTCCCGACCCCGGGGTGCCGTTGCTGGAGACGGTCGAGCGGCTGCGCGGCTGGCTGCGGGTGCCGGAACAGGAAGCGGCGGAGGAAGGCTTCGGCCTGTTCGACGACGCGCCCGCCAGGGAAACCGCGGACGACGATGCCTTCGGCTTCTTCGACGAAGGCCCGGGCGCTCCGGAACGAGCGGCCGCGCCGGAAGCGTTCGGGCTCTTCGACGAGGCGCCCGGCGCACCGGCCGCGAGCGAAGCGTTCGGCCTCTTCGATGAGGCACCGGGTTCCCCACCGGCGGAGGAACGCGCCTTCGGCCTGTTCGACGGCGCCCCCGGCAGCCCCGCCGCGCCCAGTGCGCCCGCGCAAGCCGTCGCCGCGACGGCCAGGGGCGCAGTCGCGCCCGTGCGTGGCGACGGCGAGTCCGGCTCGATCCGGGTCAGCGTGGAAAAGATCGACAGCCTGATCAACCTGGTCGGCGAACTGGTGATCACCCAGGCCATGCTCGGCCAGCTCGGCGAGCAGCTCGACCCGAGCCGCCACGAGCGCCTGCAGCACGCCCTGGCCCAGCTCGAACACAACACCCGCGACCTGCAGGAGTCGGTGATGTCGATCCGCATGCTGCCGATCAACTTCATCTTCAGCCGCTTCCCAAGGCTGGTGCGCGACACCGCCACGCGCCTGGGCAAGCAGGTCGAGCTGCACCTGCACGGCGAGCACACCGAACTGGACAAGAGCGTGATCGAGAAACTCAGCGATCCGCTCACCCACATCGTCCGCAACAGCATCGACCATGGCATCGAAACGCCCGCCGAACGCCTCGCCGCCGGCAAGCCGGCGAGCGGCACGGTGAAGCTCGCCGCCAGCCACCAGGGCGGCAGCGTGGTGGTGGAGGTTTCCGACGACGGTCGCGGCCTGTCGCGTCCGCGTATCCTCGCCAAGGCCCGCGAGCGCAACCTGCCGGTGCATGACGGGATGAGCGACGCCGAGGTCTGGCAACTGGTGTTCATGCCCGGCTTCTCCACCGCCGAGACGGTCACCGAGCTGTCCGGACGCGGCGTCGGCATGGACGTGGTGAAGCGCAACATCGGTGCCATGGGCGGGCGCATCGACATCGACTCGGCGCCCGGCATGGGCACTCGCATCGGCATCCGCCTGCCGCTGACCCTGGCGATCCTCGACGGCCTGATCGTCGCCGTCGAAGCGGTCAACTACGTGATTCCGCTGACCTACATCGTCGAGTCGCTGCAGGCGCGCAGCGACGACGTGCGCGGCCTCGGCGGCGAAGACAACGCGATGATCCGCGTACGCGGCGAGTACCTGCCGCTGTTCAGCCTGCACGAGCTGTTGCGCATCGGCGGCGAAGCGCCGGCGCCGGAGCAGGGCATCGTGGTGATCCTCGAGTCCGAGGGGCGCAGCTTCGCCCTGCAGGTGGACGAACTGGTCGGCCAGCAGCAGGTGGTGATCAAGAGCCTGGAACAGAATTTCCGCCGCGTGGAGGGTATCGCCGGCGCCACCATCATGGGCGACGGCAGCGTCGCCCTGATTCTCGACGTCGATGCGCTGCCACGCCTGGCGGCGCGGGAGGACACCGCCGATGAACGGCACTGAGGCAAGCCAGGCGAACGGCCCGGCGCAGGAATACCTGACCTTCACCCTGGGCCGCGAGGAGTACGCCATCGACATCCTCCGCGTGCAGGAGATCCGCGGCTACGACCAGGTCACCGCGATCGCCAACGCGCCGCCCTTCATCAAGGGCGTGATCAACCTGCGCGAGGCGATCGTGCCGATCGTCGACCTGCGCATCAAGTTCCACCTCGCCGAGGTCACCTACGACCCGTTCACCGTGGTGATCATCCTCAACATCGGCCGGCGCATCGTCGGCGTGGTGGTGGACTCGGTATCCGACGTGATCGCACTGGGCGGCGACGCGATCAGGCCGCCGCCGGAGTTCGGCGCCAGCTTCGACACCGAATACCTGCTCGGCCTGGCCACCGCGGGCGAGCGCATGTTGATCCTGGTGGACATCGAGAGACTGATGACCAGCCGCGAAATGGCGCTGGTCGACGAAGCCGCGGCCTGAGCGGCGCCAACGAGGGATAGGCAGGGGATATCGAAATGGGTCTGTTCAATGCACATGCGGTGGCGCAGCAACGCGCCGACCGGATCGCCACGCTCCTCCAGTCGTTCGCCGACGGCCAGCTCGACACCGCCGTCGGCGAGGCCCCGGCGCCCGGCTACGAGCGTCTCTACGACAGCCTGCGGGCGCTGCAGCGGCAACTGCGCGAACAACGCGCCGAACTCCAGCAGGTGGAAAGCCTGGAGGCGGGGCTGGCGGAGATGAGCCGCCAGCACGAAGCCGGCTGGATCGACCAGACGATTCCCGCCGAACGCCTGGAAGGTCGCGCGGCGCGCATCGCCAAGGGCGTCAACGAACTGGTGGCCGCGCACATCGCGGTGAAGATGAAGGTGGTCAGCGTGGTCACCGCCTACGGCCAGGGCAACTTCGAGCCGCTGATGGACCGCCTGCCGGGCAAGAAGGCGCAGATCACCGAAGCCATCGACGGCGTTCGCGAACGCCTGCGCGGGGCCGCCGAGGCGACCTCGGCGCAACTGGCCACGGCGGCCTACAACGCGCGGATCAAGAGCGCGCTGGACAACGTCTCGGCCAACGTGATGATCGCCGACAACGATCTCAACATCATCTACATGAACCGCACCGTCAGCGAGATGCTCGGTCGCGCCGAAGCGGATATCCGCAAGCAACTGCCGAACTTCGACGCCGGCCGCCTGATGGGCGCCAACATCGACGTGTTCCACAAGAATCCGGCGCACCAGCGGCACCTGCTGGCCAACCTCACCGGCGTGCACAAGGCCGAGCTCAACCTCGGCGGCCGGCGCTTCTCCCTCGACGTGGTGCCAGTGTTCAACGACGCCAACGAACGCCTCGGCTCCGCCGTGCAATGGACCGACCGCACCGAGGAACACCGCGCCGAGCAGGAAGTCTCGCAACTGGTGCAGGCGGCGGCCGCCGGCGACTTCAGCAAGCGCGTCGAGGAGGCCGGCAAGGAAGGCTTCTTCCTCAGGCTGGCGAAGGACCTGAACAGCCTGGTGGATACCGCCGACCGCGGCTTGCGCGACGTCTCGCGGATGCTCGGGGCGCTGGCCCAGGGCGACCTCACCCAGCGCATCGAGGCCGACTACCAGGGCACCTTCGGCCAGCTCAAGGATTTCTCCAACGACACCGCACAAAGCCTGTCGCGGATGCTCGGGCAGATTCGCGAGGCCGCCGACACCATCAACACCGCCGCCAGCGAGATCGCCAGCGGCAACGCCGAACTGTCGGCGCGCACCGAGCAGCAGGCGTCGAGCCTGGAGGAAACCGCCTCGAGCATGGAAGAACTGACCAGCACGGTGAAGCTCAACGCCGAGAATGCCCGCCAGGCCAACTCGCTGGTGGCCAATGCCTCGGAAGTGGCGACCCAGGGCGGCACCGTGGTGCAGAAGGTGGTCAGCACCATGTCCTCGATCAACGAGTCGGCGCGCAAGATCGCCGACATCATCGGGGTGATCGACGGCATCGCCTTCCAGACCAACATCCTCGCCCTCAACGCCGCGGTCGAGGCAGCCCGCGCCGGCGAGCAGGGCCGCGGCTTCGCGGTGGTCGCCGGGGAAGTGCGCACCCTCGCCCAGCGTTCCGCCGCCGCGGCCAAGGAGATCAAGACGCTGATCTCCGACTCGGTGGACAAGGTGGAGAACGGCAACACCCTGGTGGCCCAGGCCGGACAGACCATGAGCGACATCGTGGTGGCGATCCGCCGGGTCACCGACATCATGTCGGAGATCGCCGCCGCCTCCGCCGAGCAGAGCACCGGCATCGAAGAGGTGAACAGCGCGGTCTCGCAGATGGACGACATGACCCAGCAGAACGCCGCGCTGGTGGAGGAAGCCGCGGCCGCGGCCGAGGCCATGCAGGAGCAGGCGGGCCTGCTCAACCAGTCGGTGGCGGTGTTCAGGCTGGACACTCCGCCGAGCGTGGTCCAGCTCGCCAGCGCGCGGCCGTCCGCGCCACGCCCCAGCGCGCCGGCGCCGCTGGCCCGCAGCGGCATGGCGCGGGCCAGCAAGGCGCGCAAGGAAGACGGCTGGGAAGAGTTCTGAGACCACGCCGCGCCTCCGCCAGGCGGAGGGCGGCAAGCCCTTAGGGTCGACCAGGGAAACCCGACGCCAATGCCCACCTCCACGCCTTCGCCGGTGTTCGGCAACCAGGAGTTCCACTACACCCGCGAGGACTTCCAGCAAGTACGCGAGCGGCTCTACCGGCTGACCGGCATCAGCCTGGCCGAGAGCAAGGCGCAACTGGTCTATAGCCGCCTCTCGCGGCGCCTGCGCCTGTTGCGGCTCGGCAGCTTCGCCGAATATTTCACCCACCTCGACCGCGAGCCGGGCGAGCAGCAGTTGTTCGTCAACGCGCTGACCACCAACCTCACCGCATTCTTTCGCGAACGCCACCACTTCCCCCTGCTCGCCGACCTCGCCCGCCGCCAGTTGCAGCGGCATCGCCCGCTGCGCATCTGGTCGGCGGCGGCGAGTACCGGCGAGGAACCCTATTCGATCGCCATCACCCTGGTGGAGGCGCTGGGCAGCTTCGATCCGCCGGTGAAGATCGTCGCCTCGGACATCGATACCGGGGTGCTCGACTGCGCCCGCCAGGGCGTGTATCCGCTGGAGCGCCTGGAGCAGATGTCGGCGCCGCTGAAGAAACGCTTCTTCCTCCGCGGTACCGGGCCCAACGCCGGCAAGGCGCGGGTGGTGGAGGAACTGCGGCAGCTGGTGGAGTTCCGCCAGATCAACCTGCTGGAAGCGGACTGGCCGATCGCCGGGGAGCTCGACGCGATCTTCTGCCGTAACGTGATGATCTACTTCGACAAGCCGACCCAGACCCGCCTGCTGGAACGCATGGTGGCCCTGCTGCGGCCGGAGGGCCTGTTCTTCGCCGGGCATTCGGAGAACTTCGTCCACGCCAGCCACCTGGTGCGCTCCGTCGGCCAGACCGTCTATCGCCCGGCCTGATCGCGATGAACCTCCAGGCCCGGGAAGGCGCGCCACTGAACCGCTACTACGATCCGTACTTCGCCTGCGATGCGGTGAAGCTGTTGCCCGGCGAATACTTCGCCAGCGGCGAAGACCTGGTGATCGTCACCGTGCTCGGCTCCTGCGTCTCGGTGTGCCTGCGCGACCCGCTCAACGGCATCGCCGGGATGAACCACTTCATGCTCCCCGAGCGCGGCCTCGGCGGCGACCCGGCCTCGCCGTCGGCGCGCTACGGCAGCCACGCCATGGAACTGCTGATCAACCGCATGCTGGCCCTCGGCGCCAGCCGCGAGCGCCTGCAGGCCAAGGTCTTCGGCGGCGGCTCGGTACTGCGCCAGATCAGCGCCGCCATCGGCCAGCGCAACGTCGAGTTCACCCTCGACTACCTGGCCACCGAGCGTATCCCGCTGCTCGCCAGCGACGTGCTGGAGGCCTTCCCGCGCAAGATCTACTTCTTCCCGCGCAATGGCCGGGTCCTGGTGAAGTCCCTGGTGGAGCTGAAGAACGACACCGTGCTGCAGCGTGAACGCGACTACCGCCGCCGTATCGACCGCAACGCGGACGGCGGCCCCATCGACCTGTTCTGACTCTCCGGGAGAGCCCGCCATGCCCATCAGTGTCCTGGTCGTCGACGATTCCGCCCTGATCCGCAGCCTGCTCAAGGAGATCATCCAGGCCGACCCGGAGCTGCGCCTGGTCGGCTGCGCGCCGGACGCCTTCGTCGCCCGCGACCTGATCAAGCAGCACGCGCCGGACGTGATCAGCCTCGACGTGGAAATGCCGCGAATGGACGGCCTGACCTTCCTCGACAAGCTGATGAAGGCGCGGCCGACCCCGGTGCTGATGATCTCCTCGCTCACCGAGCGCGGTTCCGAAGCCACCCTGCGCGCGCTGGAACTGGGCGCGGTGGACTTCATCGCCAAGCCCCGGCTGGGCATCGCCGAAGGCATGCAGGCCTATGCCGAGGAAATCCGCGCCAAGCTCAAGACCGTCGCCCGCGCCCGCCTGCGCCGCCGTGCGGCGGACGCGCCGGCGCCGCCGGAAAGCGCGGCGCCGCTGCTCAGCACCGAGAAGATCATCGCCCTCGGCGCCTCCACCGGCGGCACCGAGGCGCTCAAGGAAGTGCTGCTCGGCCTGCCGGCGCACAGTCCCGGGGTGGTCATCACCCAGCACATGCCTCCCGGCTTCACCCGCAGCTTCGCCGAGCGCCTGGATCGCCTGACCCGGCTCAGCGTCAGCGAAGCGCGCGACGGCGACCGCATACTGCCCGGCCACGCCCTGGTCGCGCCGGGCGACCACCACATGGAGGTGCAGCGCTCCGGCGCCAACTACGTGGTGCGTTTGAACCGCCAGGCGCAGGTCAACGGCCACCGCCCGGCAGTGGACGTGATGTTCGAGTCGCTGGCTCGCTGCGCCGGGCGCAACCTGCTCGCCGGGCTGCTCACCGGCATGGGCAAGGACGGCGCGCGCGGGCTCCTGGCGATCCGCCAGGCCGGCGGCTACACCCTGGCCCAGGACGAGGCTACCTGCGTGGTCTACGGCATGCCCCGCGAAGCGGTGGAACTGGGCGCCGCGGAAGACGTGCTGCCGCTCGAACGGATCGCCGCCGCGCTGCTCCAGCAAGCCGCCCGGCGCGGCAGCGGCAACCGCCTCTGAGCGGGATCCTGGCCGGCCCGCTGCGCTTTTTCGCCGCCCCCCCGCAACCTCCCCCGCCGAGACCCCGCCGACGACAGGCCCGAACCACGGGCCTTTGCCTGCTCGCCATCATTGTGACGTCAAATTAATGGCGAAATAAAACCAAATTACGTTGCCTGAAATAATGCACATCTGCACAATTGGCCCTTTCGCCAAAAGTTCGACACACGCTTTCGATCCATGATTTCGGCCGCGGGCCGGGCGAGAAACTGATAGGGATAGCCATGGCGGCGAACTGGGGGTTGCGCGGCAAATCGGTGGTGGCGCTGTTGCTGGCCTGTGCCCTGGCACTGGTCCCGGCGGTGCTGCTGGGCTGGCGCGCGATGGACGACATCCGTACGCACTTCGGCCTGGCCTACGCGAAGAACTTCACCCTGCTGCACCGGCAGAAGATCCTCGCCCCGGTCTCCCGCGAACTGGCGTTGTCGCGCCGTTTCGCCGAATCGGTGGTGACCCGCGACTGGCTGCTGAAGGAAGACGACCCGGCGCGCCGCGCGCTGTTCTTCCGCGAGGCCGAGGGCTACCGCGGCGACTTCCGCGACCACGCCTACTTCATCATCGCCAGCGGCTCCCAGCACTACTACTTCAACGACGGCCGCCAACCCTACAGCGAACGGCCGCGCTACACCCTGGAGGCCGGCGACCCGGAAGACGCCTGGTACTTCAATACCCTGCGCAACAGCGCCGCCTACAACATCAACGTCAATGTCGACAGCAAGCTGAACCTGACCAAGGTCTGGTTCAACCTGGTGATCCGCGACCAGGGCCGGCCCATCGGCCTGGCCGGCAGCGGCCTGGACCTGAGCGGCTTCCTCGACGACTTCATCATCGCCCGCGAGCCGGGCGTGACGCCGATGATCGTCGGCGACGACGGCGCCATCCAGGCCCACCCGGACCGCCGCCTGATCGCCTACAGCTCCGCCGCCGGCGGCGCCAGCGAACGCCACCGGGTGTTCGACCTGCTCGACCAGCCGGAACAGCGCGACGCCCTGCGCGAGGCCATGCGCCTGGCCCGCGCCAAGGCCGGCTCGGTGCACTGCCTGTGGGCCGGCCTCGACGGCCGCCAGCAACTCTTCGCCGTGGCCTACATTCCCCAACTGCGCTGGTACGTGCTCACCGCCGTCGACCTGCACGCCGCCCAGGTCCTCGACAACCGCTGGCTTTGGCCGCTGGCGGGCACGTTCCTGCTGTTGCTGGTGGCCCTGCTGCTGGGCTTCGCCTATGCCGTCGAGCGCCTGCTGTTGCGCCCCCTGCGCAGCCTCAAGCGCTCGGCCAAGGCGATCGCCGCCGGGCGCTACGACACGCCGCTGCCGCTGGCGCGCCAGGACGAGATCGGCTCGCTGTCGAAGGCCTTCGCCAGCATGGCCGACCAGGTCCGCCGGCACACCGCCGAGCTGGAAGACAAGGTCCAGGAGCGCACCCAGGCGCTGGAGGAAGCCAACCGCGAGATGGCCGCCGCGCAGAAGAAGATCGGCGACAGCCTCGACTATGCCAGCCTGATCCAGCGCGCGATCCTCCCCGACCGCCAGCTCAGCGCCACCCTCGGCGAGCATCACTTCATCCTGTGGAAACCGCGCGACGTGGTCGGCGGCGACTTCTACGTGTACCGCGAGCAGACCGACGGCTACCTGATCGGCGTGGTCGACTGCGCCGGTCACGGCGTGCCCGGCGCGCTGATGACCATGCTCGCCCGCGCCGCCATCGACCACGCCATCGAGGCGGTGGGCAGCCGCGACCCGGCGGCGATCCTCGGCGAGACCGACCAGGCGATGCGCAGCATGCTCAGCCAGGAGCAGATCCCCCAGGCGCTGGCCACCAACATGGATGCCGGGCTGGTCTGGGTCGACCGCCGGCGCCGCCAGCTGGCCTTCGCCGGGGCGAAGATCTCGCTGTACGCCAGCGACGGCGAGGAGGTCCAGGAACTCAAGGGCGCGCGCCGGGCGATCGGCGACAAGCGCCGTGGCGACTACCGCAACATCGAGGTACCGCTGGCGCCGGGCTGGACCTTCTACCTGAGCACCGACGGTTTCCTCGACCAGGCCGGCGGCGAACACGGCTTCGGCTTCGGCAGCCGGCGCTTCGCCGACATGCTCCGCGACCACGCGCGGCAGCCGCTCCCCGAGCAGGCCGAGGCCTTCGTGGCGACGCTCGCCGAGTACCAGGGCGAGCACCCGCAACGCGACGACATCACCATCCTGTCCTTCCGATTCGACTAGGGGCACCCATGGAAACGCTAGACCTGCTGGCCATGCGTGAAAGCTACACCCGCCAACGCATCCTGCTCTGCTTCAACGGACCGATCTCGCGCAGCCTGATCGAGGAGATAGGCCACGCGCTGCGCAACTACCTGCACGCCGAACAGGCCAAGCCGAGCGAAGCGATGGACGTCTTCGCGGTGTACATCGAGATGACCCAGAACATCCGCCACTACGCCAATCTCAAGGGCTACGGCGAACACGAGGCGGCGGCCACGGTAGCCATCGCCCGCAACGAGGACGGCCACTACGTGGTGTCCGCCGGCAACCTGGTGGAACGCGACGACGGCCAGAGCCTGGTGCGCAGCATCCAGGCCATCGCCAACCTCGACAAGGCCGCCCTCAAGGCCGCCTACAAGGAGCAGCTACGCCGCCCGCGCGACAGCGGCTGCGCCAGCGGAGCCGGTCTCGGCCTGCTGGACATCGCCCGCAAGTCCAGCGAACCACTGGCCGCATCGCTGAAGGAACAGCCCGACGGGCGCGCCTTCTTCAGCCTGCGCGCCGTGATCTGACCCCGTGTTTTAGGAAGAACACCATCATGAGTGACCTGCACATACCCGGCACCCAGTCCACGCCCGCCATCCAGGGCGACTGGCAGGCCGGACGCCTGTCCATGCAAGGCGATTCCTACCCGGAAAACTCCTATGAACTGTTCGGCCAGGTGATCGACTGGGTCGAGCGCTTCCTCGCCGCCGGGCAGCGGCCGCTGGAACTGGACCTGCGCCTGCTGTACCTGAACACCAGTTCGATCAAGGCCATGATGGACATCCTCGACCTGCTCGAAGAGGCCCACCAGGGCGGTCGCCCGGTCAGCCTGCGCTGGCACTACGACCGGCGCAACGAACGGGTCGCCGAGCTGGCCGAGGAGTTCCGCGAGGACTGCAGCTTCCCCTTCGCCATCCAGGCCCACGACGAGTAGCCGACGATGAGCCGCGAACGCGAACTGGACGCCTGGATCGACGGCCTGCTGGCCGATCCGCAGTTCCACGGGCATCCGCTGCACCAGGCGCTGGCCCGCCTGCGCCAGCAATCGCTGGAGCAACTGGTGCGGCTGGAGCGCATCGCCCGGATCTCCGACGGTTTCCAGTCGATGGCGCGGGAGCAGAACCTGTCGCTGTCCGAGCGCTACCACAAGCAGCTGCGGCGCCTGGAAAAGGTGGCGCGGATCTCCGACCGCTACCAGCAGATGATGCGCGACCTCAACCTGGCGCTGAAGGAAGCCTCGATCCGCGACCCGCTGACCGGCCTGCCCAACCGACGCATGCTGCTGGAGCGCCTCAGGGAGGAGAACGAACGCTCCCAGCGCCACGGCCAGAGCTACGTGCTGGCAATGCTCGATGTGGACTTCTTCAAGCAGGTCAACGATACCTGGGGCCACGACAGCGGTGACCGGGTGCTGGTGGAAATCGCCCGGGCCATGGAGTCCGAGCTACGCGAATACGACCTCTGCGGCCGCTGGGGCGGCGAGGAATTCCTCCTGCTGCTGCCGCAGACCCGCCTGCAGGACGCCGGCCCGGTACTCGAGCGGGTGCGCGACAGCGTACGGACCCTGGCGGTACGCGTCGGCACCGAGGCGCTGAGCGTCACCGCCAGCGTCGGCGTTACCGAACACCGCATCGGCGAAACCTATTCGCAGACCGTCAATCGCGCCGACGCCGCACTGCTCGACGCCAAGCGCAGCGGCCGCGACAAATGCGTGTTCGCCGCGCTCCCGCCGCTTCCTGCCCCTTCCCGCCCGGCTCCAGCGCGCTGAGCCTCCTCAGGCGTCCAGCCGCTGCGGCCGCACCTGGCCTCGGCTGAGGTCCACCAGCAGCGCCTGAAGCGCCTCGAAGCGCGCCACCGGCAACTCCAGGGTCAGGACGACGCCGTCGGCGCCGTAGTCTTCGGCCGCCACGCTGGCGCCCAGCGCCAGGCTGCGCGCCTTGAGCAGCGCGTGGTCGGCGAAGGCACAGGCGAAGCGCACCCGACAGCGCTCGACCAGCTCGCTGCGCGGCGCCTGCTGCAGGCACTTGGCCGCGCCGCCGCCATAGGCGCGGGCGAGGCCGCCGGTGCCGAGCTTGATGCCACCGAACCAGCGGCTGACCAGCACCGCCACGCAGTCCATGTCCTGTCCCTCGATGGCCGCCAGGATCGGCCGCCCGGCGCTGCCGCCGGGTTCGCCGTCGTCGCTGAAGCGGTACTGCGCGCCGCACTTCCAGGCCCAGCAGTTGTGTCCGGCGGAAGCGTCGCGGTGGGCGGCGATGAACGCCTGCGCCTCGTCCTCGTCGGCCACCGGCGCGGCGATGGTGTGGAAGCGGCTCTTGCGGATTTCCTCGCGGTATTCGGCGAGGCCTTGCAGGGTGCTCGGCATCGCGTTCAGGCCGCCGGCGGGGTCAGTCCGCAGCCCTTGAGGATGATCCGCACCAGGTTGTCGGCGGCGGCGGCGAAGTCCTGCCTGGACATGCGCTTGCGGCCGGTGACCAGGCCGATCTGGCTGGCGAAGTCGGCGTAGTGCTGGGTGCTGCCCCAGAGCAGGAAGATCAGGTGCACGGGATCCACCGGGTCCATCCGGCCGGCGGCGATCCAGGCCTCGAATACCGCGGCGCGGCCGCGGAACCAGCTGCGGTAGTCCTGGTTGAAATGCGCGGTGAGGCACTCGCCGCCGCTGATGATCTCCATGGCGAAGATCCGCGAGGCCAGCGGGTAGCGGCGGGAGAACTCCATCTTGGCGCGGATGTAGCGGGCCAGCGCCTCGGCCGGATCGTCGTCGACGCCGAGGGTGTTGAAGGTACTGTCCCAGAGTTCGAGGATGTTGCTCAGCACCGCCGTGTAGAGGCCCAGCTTGTTGCCGAAGTAGTAGTGCAGGTTGGCCTTGGGCAGGCCGACGTTCTGCGCGATGGTGTTCATGCTGGTGCCCTTGAAGCCGTGGCGGGCGAACTCCTCCTCGGCCGCGGCGAGGATCGCCTCCTCGTTCTTCTGGCGGATACGCCCGGCCGGCTTGTCGCGGGCGGCCGGGTCGTGGGCGGGCACTGTCAGGGTCATGCGCAGGTTTCCATCGGCGTGATCCCCGCGTTGATACCCCAGCCCGGCCGCGGGACACAAGCCAGGCGCGGAAAAATTTGCAAACGCCCGTATCAACCCAGCGGCTTGCGCCAGCGCGCCAGGGCGCCGCCCTTCGCGCTGGCCTGCGCCGCTTCGGCAACGCGCTCCTCGGGCAGCAGCAGGTTGAGCAGGATGGCGGTGATGCCGCCGCTGGTGATCGCCGAGTCGAACAGGGTCTTCACCACCGCCGGCATCTGGTCGAGCAGGGTCGGCTGCGCGGCCACGCCGAGGCCGACGCCGAACGAGGCGGCGATGATCAGCACGCTGCGGCGGTCCATCGCGGTCTGGCCGAGAATGCGGATGCCGGCGGCGGCGACGCTGCCGAACATCACCAGGGTGGCGCCGCCGAGCACCGGCTTGGGGATCTGCTGGAGGATCGCGCCGACCCAGGGGAACAGGCCGAGCGCCAGCAACACGCCGCCGATGTAGATGCCGACGTGCCGGCTGGCCACCCCGGTGAGCTGGATCACCCCGTTGTTCTGCGCGAAGGTGGTGTTCGGGAAGGCGCTGAAGGTGGCTGCCAGCAGGCAACTGACGCCGTCGCCGAGCACCCCGCCGCGCAACCGCTGCAGGTACGCCGGCCCCTCCAGGGGTTGCCGCGAGAGCATGCAGTTGGCGGTCAGGTCGCCGACCGTCTCGATGCTGCTGATCAGGTAGATCAGCGCCACCGGCAGGAAGGCCATCCAGTCGAAGGCGAAGCCGAAGCGGAACGGCTGCGGCAGGCTGACCAGCGGCAGCTCGGGCAGCGCCCGCGGAACGAACAGGCCGGTCGCCCAGGCCGCCAGGGTACCCAGCGCCAGGCCGATGACGATGGCGGCCAGGCGCAGCCAGGGCAGGCGCGAGCGGTTCAGCAGGACGATGCTCAGCAGCACCAGCGCGCCCAGCGCGAGATTGGCCGGTGCGCCGAAGTCCGTGGCCCCGGCTCCGCCGCCGAGGTCGGTGATGCCGACCTTGATCAGGCTGACGCCGATCAGGGTGATGACGATGCCGGTGACCAGCGGCGTGATCACCCGGCGAAGATGGCCGAGGAAACGACTGAGGACGATCTGCACGAAGGCGCCGAAGAAGCACACGCCGAAGATCATCGCGAGGATCTCCTCGGGACCGCCGCCGCGCTGCTTCACCAGCATCCCGGCGGCCAGCACGGCGCCGAGGAAGGCGAAGCTGGTGCCTTGCAGGCAGATCATCCCGGCGCCGATGCCGAACGGCCGGCGCGCCTGGATCAGGGTGCCGGCGCCGGAAACCATCAGCGCCATGCTGATCAGGTATGGCAGGTGCTCGCCGAGGCCGAGCAGCGAGCCGATCACCAGCGGCGGAGTGACGATACCGACGAAGCTGGCCAGCACGTGCTGTAGCGCGGCAAGGAAGGCGGGAAGCGGGCGCGGCCGGTCGTCGAGGCCGTAGATGAGGTCGTTGGGGCGCTGGTCTTCGCTATGCATCGGGCCGTCTCAAGTGGCGCTCCTCGGACAGGAGGAGGATGCACGGCTTCTGCAAAAAGCTGTCCAGGTGATCAGCTTATTCCTGCCGCTCAGGCTGCAGGGCGCGCCCGGCGTGGGTCGAGCGAACAACGGGAGGCAAACGCAAGGACGACGAAGGCGACCGTCGCGCACCGTGCCGATGCACGGCGCGCAATGACGGGGCGCGCTGGCGGGGCCCGGCCGGCAGCCCCGCGCGACGGACTCAGAAGTGGTACTTGACCAGGAAGCTTGCGGTGTTCTGGTCGGTGGTGAAGTACTGCGAGTCCTTCACACCGTACTTGTCGGACCAGTAGTCGTACTCCAGGCCCACGTACAGGTGCTTAGGCTCGTAGCCGAGGGCCTTGCCCAGGTCGTACTTGACCTGTGGGTTGAAGTGCAGGTTGGCGTGATAGTCGCTCTGGTTGCGGCGGCTGGTGCTGGCGCTCTTGTTGTTGATCACCCAGTCCATGTAGCCGTCGATGAGGATGTCGGAGTTGCCCACCGGAATGGTGTAGGACCACACCGGGGTGATCTGCCAGGCGCCGGCGCGCACGCGGTTGCCGTCGGGCTTGCGGTAGTAGAAGTTGAGCTGGAAGTAGTCGAAGCCGGGGATCGCCAGGTCGAAGCCCGGGCCGAGCAGGTAGGCCTCGGTGTCGCCTTCGCCGAACTCGTAGGTGCCGGCCAGCAGCACGTCCTTCACCGGGCCGAAGGAGAGGTCCGCTCCGGTGAGCTTGCCGAAGCTCAGGCGCGGAGTGATCTCGCCGTAGTAGGTGTTCTTGCCGTTGCTGGCGTCTTCCTTGCCGTTGTAGTTGATCTGGTCGAAGAAGATGAACAGGTCGCCCCAGGTCCAGCCGCTGGCATGTTCCAGGGTGAAGGTCTGCTGGATCGGCGGGTTGATCTTGAAGTTCTTGCCGTAGAGGTAGGTCAGGCTCTCGTTGTGCCAGAGCAGCGGCCCCGAGTCGGTCTCGTGGGTCGGCGTCATGTCATGGTCTTCGGCGACAGCCTGGCCTGCGGCCAGTAGCCCCCCGGCTAGCATCACGGTGGCGAGTGTGCGGCTCATTGAAACGCTCCTGGAGTGAATAGCTTTTCTTCTAGTGGGCGAACCTGTCCGAGCGGTCAGGCCTCGCCATGGATAGCAAGAACGAAGCCAAGACGGCGCGGGCGCTTCGCCGGGTTTCCTGCGGCGAAGGGAACGCCTGTTTTTTCAGTGTTTTGGACAAAGGCGGCGAAATGCCTCCAACCTCTCTACGACGGCAAAAACCTGACCCCAAGGACAGTTTTTGCCTTGCACTGGTGCGTGGTCGGGAGGGGCGTGCTCGACTTTGGGTTGGCAGCGCGAAGAAAACTGGATACACAAAAACGATTTGTGACAAAAAGAATCAGCAGACTTTTGTACACAAAACAGTGCGTGGTCTTTCTACACATCACCGCCCCGGCGTTCGGGCGAGAAGCGGCGCGGATGATGCCAGAGACGGCGGGCGGAATTCATCCCCGAATGGGGTTTTTCGTCGGGTTTCAGGACGCCCGGACGTAAATTCGCCAGGGCCTGGGAGACTCCGGTGGCATGACATCCAGAAGGCGCTCTCGATGTTGCGTAGCGGAGCGCGCTCGAGTACGGGTCGCCTGGCAGCCTATGCCTGCCGGGACTTCTTGCTTCGCCATCCGCAGGGCGGATACGCCTTGGGCATTATCCGCCGGACAGGTCTCCCCGCCTCACCCACATGGGTCCCCTCACCACACCGCGATCTGCGAATCGGTGCGCGGCTCGGTGCCGCCACAGAGCACGCCGCTGGCCGGGTCGCGCAGGACGATCTGGCCGCGCCCGTAGCTGGTCGAGTCGTAGGCGATCTCCACCTGGTGCCCACGCTGCGCCAGCTCCGCCGCCAGCGCGCGCGGCGCGGCATGTTCGATGCCGACGCGCAGCCCGCCCAGCCACTGCCAGCGCGGCGCGTCGAGGGCAGCCTGGGGGTTGAGGCCGAAGTCCACCAGGTTCATCACCATCTGCACGTGGCCCTGCGGCTGCATATAGGCGCCCATCACGCCGAACGGGCCGAGCGGCACGCCGTCCTTGCTGAGGAAACCGGGAATGATGGTGTGGAAGGTCTGCTTGCCCGGCTCCAGGCAATTCACGTGGTCCGGATCAAGGCTGAACTCGGCGCCGCGGTTCTGCAAGGCGATGCCGGTGCCGGGCACCACCACGCCGGAGCCGAAGCCGTGGTAGTTGCTCTGGATGAACGAGACCAGGTTGCCCTCCTCGTCGCCACAGGCCAGGTACACCGTGCCGCCCGGCCTCGGCTGGCCGGGGCTGGGATCGAGCGCGCGCTCGCCGATCAGCGCACGGCGGCTGGCGGCGTAGTCCTCGTGCAGCAGTTCCTCGACCGAGACCCGCATCGACTGCGGCTGGCTGATGTAGTGCAGCCCGTCGACGTACGCCAGCTTCATCGCCTCCAGTTGGCGATGCCAGGTCCGCGCGCAGTCGCGCTCGCCGAATTCGAAGCCCTTGAGGATGTTCAGGGTCATCAGGGCGATCAGGCCCTGGCCGCTCGGCGGAATCTCCCAGACGTCATAGCCACGGTAGTTCAGTGAGATCGGTTCGACCCACTTCGCCTGGTAGCCGGCCAGGTCCTCCGCGCGCAGGTAGCCGCCGCTGCGCTCGGCGTGGCCGACGATGGCCCTGGCCAGCTCGCCGCGATAGAAGCTTTCGCACTGGCTGCGCGCCAGCTCGTCCAGGGTGTCGGCCTGGCCCGGCTGGCGGAACACCTCGCCGGCGCGCGGCGCCCGGCCGTCGATGAGGAACTCGTCGAACCAGGCCCGCAGCTCGGGCCGCTGCGGCAACGCCGCGCGGAACTTGTCCAGGCCGCTCTGCCACAGGCGGGCGATCACCGGCGAGACCGGAAAGCCATCGCGAGCCAGCTCGATCGCCGGCCGCAGCAGTTGTTCGAACGGCAATTTGCCGAAGCGCCGCGACAGTTCGCCCCAGGCCGCCGGACAGCCCGGCACGGTGACCGGCGTCCAGCCGTACAGCGGCATCCGCTCGTGGCCGGCGGCGCGCACCCGCTCGCGATCGAGCAGGCCCGGCGCGCGCCCGCTGGCGTCCAGGCCGTGCAGGCGTCCGCGGGTCCAGACCAGGGCGAAGGCATCGCCGCCAATCCCGCAGCCGGTCGGCTCGACCACCGTCAGCGCGGCGGCGGTGGCGATCGCCGCGTCGATGGCATTGCCGCCACGGCGCAATATCTCCAGCCCGACCTGCGCCGCCTGCGGCTGCGAGGTGGCGACCATGCCGCGGCGGGCATGGACCGGCGAACGTTGCGAGGCGTAGGGAAGCGCGTGGGCGGAGAAGTCGAGCATCGGCGTGGGCTCCGGGAAACTTGAGGCGGCAGGTTAGCCCTGCCAGACTCTGCCGACTAGCGACACGACGCCAAGTCATGACGATGAACGGACAGCCTGCGGAACTGCACCGCCCGATTCCCACCCTCGCCCGCCTGCCACGGCCGGTCTACGCGCGCGCCGAAAGCCTGCGCGCCGGCTCCTGGACCTCGCGCCACCGGCACGCCTGGGTACAGCTTTCCTACGCCATCAGCGGCGTGCTCGGCGTACATACCGCCGAGGGCAGCTTCTTCGCCCCGCCGCAGCGGGCGATCTGGATTCCGGCGCAGCTGGAACACGAGGTGGTCACCTCCACCCGCGCCGAGATGCGCAGCCTGTACATCCGTGGCGACGCCTGCGCCTGGGCGCCGACGCGCTGCCGGGTGCTGGAGGTGACGCCGCTGGCGCGCGAGCTGATCAAGA
Organism: Pseudomonas sp. HMSC065H01; assembly: GCF_001815235.1. Lineage (NCBI taxonomy): Bacteria > Pseudomonadati > Pseudomonadota > Gammaproteobacteria > Pseudomonadales > Pseudomonadaceae > Pseudomonas > Pseudomonas sp. HMSC065H01. Next base: position 76,565 of record NZ_KV819829.1, read on the forward strand.
GTTTCTGCGAGTTGCCGGTGGACTACCCGGAGGGCGACAGCGCCGAATCGCGGCTGGTGCAGGTGCTGCTGGACCAGTTGCGGCTGCTGCCGGAGGTCGCCTTCTCCCTGCCGATGCCGCGCGAGCCGCGCCTGCTGCGGCTGTGCCAGGCACTGATCGACGAACCGACTCAGAGCCTGACCATGGGCGACTGGGCGCAGCGCCTGGGCACCTCGGAAAAGACCCTGTCGCGCCTGTTCCAGCGCGAGACCGGGATGAACTACCGGCTCTGGCGCCAACGCCAGCGCCTGCTCGCCTCGCTCAACGCGCTGGAGGCCGGCGACAGCGTCACCGGCGCCGCCCTGGACAGCGGCTACGACTCGACCTCGGCCTATATCGCCGCCTTCAAGGGACTCTTCGGCTTCACTCCCGGCGAACTGTTCCGCCAGCGCTGAGCCCGGCGAAGGGCCCAGCGCGCGGGGCTCAGAACACGTCGATGGGATAGTCGACGATCACCCGGTATTCGTCGATGTCGTTGTCCACCGCGCTGTAGCCGCCGGTGCCGCGGTGGGTGGCCCAGCGCAGGCGCAGCGAGAGGTCCTTGGCCGGACCGCCCTGGACCACGTACTGCAGGTCGAGGTCGCGTTCCCAGTGCTTGGCGTTCTTGCCGTCGGCGCTGTACCAGCCGCCGTAGCCGGGGCTGTCCGGATCGACCCGGGTCAGGTCCAGCTTGCCGCGCGAGTACGAGGCCGAGGCGCTCAGGCCGGGTAGGCCGAGGGCGACGAAGTCGTAGTCGTATTGCAGCTTCCAGGACTTCTCGTTGGGACCGTTGAAGTCGGAATACTGCTGCGAGTTGTCGAGGAAGATGCTGTCGCCCTGGTTGATGTAGTCGAACGGCGTGTTGCCGTTGACCTTCTGCAGCACCGCGGTGACGGTGTGCTGCCTGTAGCCGACCGCGAAATGCAGGCTGTAGGTGTTGTTGTCGATCCGGCCGAGCAACGAGTCGCCGCTGTCGACGGTCTTGTAGTAGTGCGCGCCGGGGTTCAGCGACCAGTTGTCGTCGATCTCGTAGGTGTAGTCGACGTCGGCGTAGTACTGCTTCCAGACGTTCTGCAGTTCGGCGGCGTACAGGCTGCTGGTGAAGCCCTCGATGCCGCCCCAGGTGCCGCCCAGCCAGCTGAGATGATGGCTGTCGCGGTCGCCCGGCAGTTCGCCGTAGTACGAGCCGAGGCGACGGTGGCCACTCTGGTTGTAGTACTTGGTGAAACTGACCTGGCCAGCCGTGAGGGTCAGGTCCTCGAAACTGTTGTTGGTCAGGCTCACACCGCGGAAGGTCTGCGGCAGCATGCGCGACTCGCCGCCGGCGACCACCGGGTTGCTGAGGAACTGGTCGCCCAGCTTCAGCTCGGTGTCGAAGGCGCGGATCTTCAGCGCCGCCCCGCCACTGGAGAACTCATCGGGCGCCTTGCCGGATTCGTAGCCTTCCTTGCTCGGCGCGGTGATCGGCAGGATGCTGGTGCCGCCGGTACCGCCGCCGCCGTCGAGCTTCAGCCCGAGCATGCCGTAGGCGTCGACGCCGAAGCCGACCACGCCGGGCGTGTAGCCGGACTGAAAGGTGGCGATGAAGCCTTGCGCCCATTCCTTGCTGTCGTGCCCGGAAGCGTGCCGGCGGTCATGGTTGAAGTAGTAGTTGCGGGTCAGCAATTGGAGGCTGGAGCCTTCGATGAAGCCTTCTTTGGCTTCCCCCTCATCGGCCCAGGCGGCGGACGCGGTGCACAGCGCCAGCGCCATCGGCGTCAAGGCGAACAGATTCCTCATTGCGGTTGCTCCTTCTTACAGCGTGGTGAAATCCGGCAAGGCCGGAAAGCGTGTTGTGGTGTCGTTCCCGGCGACGCTTCTGCTGGCGTCGCGCGGGCGATCGCTCCCATGGGGCGCCCAGCCGGGCGCAACCCGAAAAAAAAGGCCGCTGGTATCAGCGGCCTTGAGAAGACGTCGAATAGGAGCAATCAAAGTTCGGCGTCGGGAAGTCTTGCCAGTGTATTTCCGGACACTGGAAACCGGCTGGAACGCAGTCGGACTCTTCTATTGAAAGTCTCTTCGACTCATCAGGCTTTAGGCTTTCCACGTCCCGCTCTTGCATGGCGAGATCGATGAAGACAGAACGAATATCGTCGACAGCCAGCGACAATTATCCATTGAGCTGGCGCGATTATATTTTTTTGCCACTATCGGAAAAACCCGATATCCAACGAAAGTCTTTTACATATTCTGCAAGAATTGTCCGAACGGTCAGGAAGGCAAAAAAAACGCCGCATATCATATGCGGCGCAAGGACAGGGTACCCAGGCTCACGCTTCCCGAGTACCCGGGGGAAGCCATGGCGCGGCTGGCGCCATGCGCTAGATCAGGAGTCGCTGCGGGCCCCGGCCTGCGCGGCGGAGGCGGAAAGTTCCTGCTGGTGCTCGATGGCCTGCTGGTTGGCGTCGACCATGCGGTTGGTCATCAGCGAGGACTCTTCGGCGAAACCGGCCTGGGAAAATGCGAGGGAAAACAAACTGAGTATGGCGGCAGCAAGGATCTGGCGATTCATGGCGGGTCTCCGATGACACCCTGTTCACTTGGGACAGGCGCCATATTAGTTAACCGCCATGCTCGGAAAAATAGCCAAACAGACGAGAGAGTATTACCTCAATAACAACAATCCTTCACTGTGCCCAGTAACTTGAACTTTGCATGGTAGTTTCGTCGCGGGCGAATGCCTGGGGAAGTTCCTGTTGCAACAGATCGACCCAGGTGCGGATCTTCGCGTCCAGGTAACGCCGCGAGGGATACAGCGCATAGATGGTCCGCTGGTGCATGGCATGGCCGGGCAACACTCGTAGCAGCTCGCCGTTGCGCAGCGCCGCGGCCGCCACGTAGCTGGGCAGCAGGGCGATGCCGAGGTCGGCCTTGGCCGCCTGGGCCATGACCTCGGCGACATTGACCATGAAGGTGTTCTGCGGGCTGACGGTGCGCTCGCCCTGCTCGTCGGCGAAGATCCAGCCCTCCGGGTAGGCCGGGTCCTGCAGGCGCAGGCAGACGTGGCGCTCCAGGTCGTCCACCGAGCGTGGCACGCCGCGCTGCTGCAGGTAGCCGGGACTGGCGCAGAGCACGCTGTGGATGCTGCCCAGGCGCTGGGCGACGAACTCCGAGTCGGGCAACTGGCGCTCGCCGGTGATCAGCACGTCCTGGCCTTCCTCGAGCATGTCCGGGTTGCGCTGGGACAGGGTCAGCTCGATCACCACGTCGGGGAACAGTGCGCCGTAGCGGGCGATCATCGGCACCAGGTGATGCTGGCCCATGCCCATCAGCGACTGCACGCGCAAGCGGCCGCAGGGGCGGATGTGCGCGCCGGCGGCTTCGGCCTCGGCGACCTCGATGTCCTCGAGGATCCCGCGGCACCGCTCCAGGTAGCGCTCGCCGGCCTCGGTCAGGGCCAGGCGCCGGGTGGTGCGGTGCAGCAGGCGCGTCTGCAGGTGCGCCTCCAGGTCGGAGATCAGCCGCGATACCTGCGCGGTGGACAGGTCCAGGGCCTGGGCGGCGGAAGTGAAGCTGCCGCTGTCCACCACCCTGGCGAACACGCGCATGCCTTGCAATGTGTCCACTATTACCTCGGTTGCAAAACAGATTCGTAAATTGGTCGGATTTTCCCTGGCGCCGGGCTGCCTATACTGGCCGCCGTCGCCGTAGCAACGCCGGGCATACCCTGCCCGGCGTCGGGGCGGATGGCCCACCCGCCGTCCGCTCTCCTTCCCCCCGCACAGACTCTGCTACGGCGGCGCCCCCTTCCCCTTACGCCGCGCTCAGCGTCCCGGTTCCGGAATCCGGTACCAGGCGACGTACAGCGCCGGCAGGAAGATCAGCGTGAGCAGCGTGGCGGCGACGATGCCGCCGATCATCGCATAGGCCATCGGCCCCCAGAACACTTCGCGGGCGATGGGGATCATCCCCAGGCTGGCCGCCGCCGCCGTCAGCAGGATCGGCCGGGTGCGGTGGTGGGTGGCTTCCAGCACGGCTTCCCAGGGCGTCTTGCCGTCTTTCTCGAAGGCATCGATCTGGGTCACCAGGATCACCGAGTTGCGGATGATGATGCCGATCAGCGCGAGAATCCCGAGGATCGCCACGAAGCCCATCGGCGTGCCGGTCGGCAGCAACGCCGCGACCACCCCGATCAGCCCCAGCGGCGCGACGCTGGCCACCAGGAACAGCTTCTGCACGCTCTGCAACTGGATCATCAGGAAGGTCGCCATGAGGAACAGCATCAGCGGCACCACCTTGGCGATCGGGCCCTCGGCCTTGCCGCTCTCCTCCACCGTGCCGCCCACTTCGATCCGGTAGTTCGCCGGCAGGCCGTCGGCGAAGCGCTTGACCTCCGGCGCCAGCCGGGCGACCAGGTCGGTGGGCTGGATCTCGCCGCGCAGCGACGCCTTCACCGTGATCGTCGGCTTGCGGTCGCGGCGCCACACCAGCGGCTGCTCCAGCTCGTAGCTGACCTTGGCGAACGCCTTGAGCGGGATCGAGGTGCCGCTGGGCGTGACGATCTGCAGGCTCTCCAGGGTCTCCAGCGAGCCGCGCTCGCTATCCTCGGCGCGGCCGATGACGTTCACCAGGTAGATGTCGTCGCGCACCTGGGTCACCGCGCTGCCGGTCACCACGCTGTTCATGATCTGCGCCACGTCCTCGGAGGAAAGCCCGAGCTGGCGCGCCTTGTCCTGGGCGATGTCGATCTTGAGCATCTTCCCGGGCTCGTTCCAGTCGTAGACGATATCGCCGATGTTCGGGTTGCCGTCGAGCACGCCGGCCAGGCCCATGGCGTACTCGCGGACCTTGTCGATCTGCGGTCCGCTGACCCGGTACTGGATCGGCCGTCCCACCGGCGGCCCCATCTCCAGCGGCTGCACGTAGGTGCTGATGCCGACGTAGTCCTTGCGCAAGCGATCGCGCAGGCGTGCGGCGACGCGCTCGCGGGCCTCCAGGTCCTTGGTGACGATCACCAGCTGGCCATAGAAGTTGTTCTGCAACTGCTGGTCCAGCGGCAGGTAGAAGCGGATCGCGCCTTCGCCGACGTAGGCGCTCCAGTGGTCGATGTCCTCGTCGTCCTTCAGCGTCGCTTCCAGGCGGTCCATCACCGCCCTGGTCTCGTGGATGCTGCTGTTTTGCGGCAGGTTGAGGTCGACCAGCAGTTCCGGACGGTCGGAAGACGGGAAGAACTGGTGCTGGACGAACTTCATCAGGAACAGCGACACGCCGAACAGCAGCGCGGTGAGGAAGATGGTCGTCCAGCGCCGGCGCATCGCCAGGTGCAGCAGGCTGTCGAAACGCTCGGCGATGCGGCCCTTCTTCTGCTCCGACTTGTGCTTGAGAGTCTTCGGCAGGATGTGCACGGCGATCACCGGGGCGAACAGCACCGCGACGATCCACGACAGCAGCAGCGCCACGGCGATCACTGCGAACAGGGTGAAGGTGTACTCGCCAGCGGAGCTGGCGTTGAGCCCGATGGGTACGAAGCCGGCCACCGTCACCAGGGTCCCGGTGAGCATCGGGAAGGCCGTCGAGGTGTAGGCGTAGGTCGCCGAGTCGTGTAGCGAGTCGCCCAGTTCGAGGCGCGTGATCATCATCTCCACGGTGATCATGGCATCGTCCACCAGCAGGCCGAGGGCGATGATCAGCGCGCCGAGGGAAACCCGCTGCATGGTGATGTCGGTGTATTCCATGAACACGAAGACCATCGCCAGCACCAGCGGGATCGAGCAGGCCACCACCAGCCCGGCGCGCAGGCCGAGGCTGACGAAGCTGACGATGAGGACGATCACCACCGCCTCGAACAGCGCCCGGGTGAAACCGCCGACCGCCTTCTTCACCACCTGGGCCTGGTTCGACACCTGGTGCACGCCGACACCAACCGGCAGTTCGCCGGTGATCTCCTGCATGCGCGCATTGAGCGCCTCGCCGAACTCGAGGATATTGCCGCCCTCCTTCATCGCCACCGCCAGGCCGATGGCCGGCTCGCCCTTGTAGCGGAACAGCGAGGTCGGCGGGTCGACGAAATCGCGGCTGATGCTGGCCAGGTCGGACAGCCGGTAGAAACGATCGTTGACCCGCAGGTTGACCGCCTGCAGGTCCTTTTCCGAACGGAAGTTGCCGGAGGTGCGCACCGAGATGCGCTCGGGGCCGGCCTCGACCACGCCGGACGGGGTCACCGCGTTCTGCGCCTGCAGGCTCTGCACGACCTGGCGCTGGTCGAGACCGAGGGCGGCCAGCTTGCGGGTAGAGAAGTTGAGGTAGATGACCTCGTTCTGCGCACCGATCATCTGCACCTTGCCCAGGTCTTTCACCGAGCGGATGTCCAGGCGCACCTTCTCCACGTAGTCGCGCAGCTGGCGGAAGTCCAGGCCGTCGGCGGTGAAGGCGTAGACGCTGCCGAACACGTCGCCGAACTCGTCGTTGAAACCCGGTCCCTGGATGCCCTGGGGGAATTCGCCCTGGATGTCGGATATCTTCTTGCGCACCTGGTACCAGATATCCGGGATGTCGCCGGCCTTGGTGGTGTCCTTGAGGTAGACGAAGACCGTCGATTCGCCGGGTCGCGTGTAGCTCTTCACGTAATCCAGCGAGTCCAGCTCCTCGAGCTTCTTCTCGATGCGGTCGGTGACCTGCTCCAGGGTGTCGTCCACCGTGGCGCCCGGCCAGCGGGTCTGGATGACCATGGTCTTGATGGCGAACGAGGGATCCTCCTCGCGCCCCAGGTTGAGGTAGGAGAACACGCCCATCACCAGCGATACCGCCATCAGGTACCAGACCAGGGACTGGTGGCGCAGGGCCCAGTCCGACAGGTTGAAACCGCCCTTCATCGCGCATCCTCGTCGAGTTTGATCTTCTGGCCGGGCTTGAGGCTGTTGACTCCGGCGCGGACCACCCGGTCGCCGTCGGCCAGGCCCTGTCCGATCACCACCTGGCGTTCGTCGCGGCTGAGCACCTGTACCTCGCGCAGGGCCACGCTGGACTGTTTCCCATCGACGACCCAGACCTGGGTCTTGCCGTCGCGCTCCAGCAGCACGCTGGCCGGCAGCACGCTGCGCACGCTACCGGCGCTGCTCAGCTGGACCTGGATGGTCGAACCGAGGCGAAACGCCTCCGGCGTCTGCGCCAGGCTCAGGCGCACGCGACGGGTGCGGGTCGAGGCGTCGGCCTGCGGACCCAGCTCGCGGATGCTGCCGGTGGTCCTGGCCTGCGGGTCGAGCTGGGCGCTGACCAGGAAGCGCGCGTCGGCCGGCAGGCTCTCGGCGACCTCGGTGGGCAGGTCGAAGACCGCCTCGCGCACTTCGGGCCGGGCCAGGGTGACCACCGCCTGGCCGGCGCTGACCACTTGCCCGGCCTCGGCGTGCCAGGTGGTGATGACGCCGTCGAAATCGGTCACCAGGCGCGTGTAGGAAAGCTGGTCCCTGGCCTGCTGCACCGTCGCTTTGGCCTGGTCGAAGCTGGCCTGGCTGGTCTTCAGGCGGGTCCGCGCATCGTCCAGGCGCGCCTGGGCGGTGACGCTGCGGGCGAACAGTTCTTCCTGGCGCCGGGCATTGGCCTGGGCGTCGATCAACTGTGCCTCGGCGCTGGCCAGGTCGCCCTGGCTGGCGCGCAACTGGTTCTGCTGGTCGGTGGGGTCGAGGGTCGCCAGCAGCGCGCCCTTGCCGACGAAGTCACCGACGTCGAACAGGCGCGAGGCGATCCGTCCGTTGGTGCGGAAGCCGAGCACGCTCTCGTAGCGCGCCTGGATGCTCCCGGCGAAGCGACCGAGGTCGTCGTTCTTCAGGGTCTTCACGGTCACCGTCAGCACCGGCCGCGGCGGTGCCGGCGGCGGCTCGTCGCCGCAGCCGGAGAGGAGCAGGGCGAAGCCGAACAGGCCGGCGAGGGAAAACGGCTTCATGGCTGGCCTCCGCCCACGGCGTCGCGGCTGGCGGTGCTCTGGGTCGGCTGCGGCGGCTGGGCCACCTCGACCACCTGGCCCGGATGGAGCAGTTGGCCGCCCACCGTGACCACCGTCTGGCCCGCCTCCAGGCCACCGTCGATGACCACCTTCTCGCTGGCGTAGCGTGCCACCCGCACCGGTTGCAGACGCGCCTTGCCTTGCTGGTCGAGCAACCAGACCGCCGGCTGCTCGCCGACCTTGGACAGCGCCGACCAGGGCAGCACCACGCTGTGCGCGGCCGGCGCGGCGACGCTGGCGTTGACCACGCTGCCGAGGCTCATTTCCGCCGGCACCGAGTCTAGGCCGACCTTGACCTTCAGCGTACCGCTGCGCTCGTCCACCGTCGGGGTGATCTCGCGGACCTTGCCGCTGGCGGTGACTTCCGGCTTGCCGAGCAGGCTGACGGTGATCCGCTGGCCGTCGACATCGTGGCTGAACAACGACTCGTAGACGTTGAACACCGCGTCGCGCTCGCCGTCGCGGGCCAGGGTGAAGATCGGCACGGTGGCCTGCACCACCTGGCCGACCTCGGCCTGGCGGGCAGTGATGACCCCGGCGTCGGAGGCACGCAGCTCGGTATAGGAAAGCAGGTCGCGGGCGTTGGCCAACTGCGCCTGGGCGGCCTTCAGCGAACTCTGCGCGCTGCGCACCGAGGCCAGCGCCTGGTCGTACTCGCTCTGGCTGGTGTAGCCCTTGGGCAGCAGCGCCTTCTGCCGCTGGTAGTTGAGGTCGGCGAGCTTCGACTGCGCCTGCTGCGCGGCGACCGCCGCCTGGGCGTTCTCCACGTTGCTGCGCTGGTCCTGCGGGTCGAGCCGCGCCAGCACCTGGCCAGCCGCGACGTGGTCGCCGACATCGACCAGGCGCTCGACGATCTTGCCGCCGACACGGAACGACTGGTCGGCCTGTACCCGTGCCTGGATGTCGCCGGTGATCGAGGTGGCCGAGGCGAACTCGGCCATCTTCACCGTCTGCGCCAGCACACGGACGTGTTCCTCGGCGGGCGGCTCGGCGCCGCAACCGACAAGCAGGCCGGCGCACAGGATGGCGGGCAGCGCCATCCGCGACCAGCGACCTTTGGAATGAAAAGCGCCTCTGGCGTCTGACATGCCTTCCCCTTCGCGATCCATACAGATACCGGCCGATCCGGCCGGAAACTCCCGGAATTGGCAGGGATTCTAGCCGCGTCCCCAAGGATTGCGACTATCAGATGGAAGCGGGGGTTCCTTTTCCAAACTTGTGGAGGGGATCGCCTCCGGCGTCAGGTGAACAGGCGCGCGCTCAGCTCGCGGCTGGCCTCCAGCAGCAACGGCAGGAAACGGCTTTCCAGTTCGGCGCGGGAGACCCGCCCGGCATGGGTGCCGACGTTCAGCGCGGCGAGCACATGGCCGGCGGAGTCGCGTACCGGCACCGCCAGCGAGCGCAGGCCGACTTCCAGCTCCTGGTCGACGATGCACCAGCCCTGGCGACGAATCTCCACCAGGCACGGCAGCAGGGTCTCGGGGGTATACAGGGTACGGCTGGTCTTGGCCTGCATCTCCACTCCGCCGAAGTAGGCGTGCAGCGCGTCGTCGTCCAGCGCGGCGAGGAGGATGCGGCCCATCGAGGTGCAATAGGCGGGCAGCCGGCTGCCGACGTTGAGGTCCACCGAAATCAGCCGCTGGGGAGTGGCCGAACGGGCGATGTAGAGCACGTCGTCGCCCTCCAGGGTGGCCATCGAGCAGGCTTCGTGGAGCTGTTCGCTGAGGCGGTCGAGGATCGGCTGCGCAGTGATCGCCAGCGGCGTCGACGACAGGTAGGCGTGGCCGAGGGTGAGCACCTTCGGCAACAGCGAGTAGGTGCGCCCGTCGGTGGTGGCGTAGCCAAGCTGCATCAGCGTGTGCAGGCAGCGACGCACGGCGGCGCGGGGTATCTCGGTGCGGTGGCTGATCTGGGCGATGGTCAGGTGCCGCTTGCGCTCCTGGAACGCATGGATCACCGCCAGGCCACGGGCCAGCGAGGTCATGAAGTTGGGATCGCCGGTGAAGGCCTCGATGCGCTTGGCCGGCGAAAGGACGGTCGGCGGCGCCAGGGTGGCGGGGTGTTCCGGGAGTTCGCTCATGGACGTTCGGGCTCGGGTCACGGAAAGGCTCGCCGATTATCGGACACTCGTTCGATCATCGCAATTGACCGGAGCGCCTCCGACTGTAGTACTGTCGGGGCTACCCATCGCCCTCCGGGAGTAATGTCAGGTACCCATCGGCGGGTTCTGGGTACGCCCTTGCCGCTCCGGCAAGGGCGCCCTTCCTTCCCGCGCGATCGATGCGCCTAGAAGTCAAAGAACACCGTCTCGTTGTCGCCCTGGATGCGGATGTCGAAACGGTAGGCGAGCTGTCCGTCCACTTCGCAGCGCCGCGCGAGCAGGGTGTCGCGACGCGGCGCCTGCTCGATCAGGTTGAGCACCGGACAGGCGGCGTTGGCCTCGGTCTCGTCATCGAAGTACAGCCGGGTCTGCAAGTGGATGTTGATGCCGCGGGCGAACAGCGAGACGTTGATGTGCGGCGCCATCGGCACGCCCTGGGCGTTACGCACCACCCCCGGCTTGACCGTGTGCAGGGTCCACTCGCCGGCATCGAAGGTGGTGGCGGTGCGGCCGAAGCTGTTGAACGGTCGCTCCGGATCGTAGCGCTCCTGGTAGCGGCCTTCGCTGTCGGCCTGCCAGAACTCCAGGAACGAGTCGCGCACCAGGTGGCCGTTGCCGTCGTAGACGTGGCCGAGCAGGAGGATGTGCTGGCCCGGCGCGTCTTCGCGGGCCATGCGGTTCCAGATCTCCAGGTCACGGGTCGGGTTGCCGGCGGCGGCCAGCGCCAGGCCGATGTGGACATAGGGACCGGCGGTCTGGGAAGGGGTTTCCCGCAGCAGTTCGTGGCTCATGGTCGGCTCCTCAGGCGTTCTCGAAGAAGGTCTTGCGCTGCCCGCGCAGGACGATGTCGAAGCGGTAGGCCAGGCAGTCCATCGGGTTGGCCATGCTCATGTCGAGCCGGCCGATCAGGCTCTGCGCCGCCTCCGGGTCGGCAAGGGTGCGGATGATCGGGCACTTGGGGATCAGCGGGTCGCCCTCGAAGTACATCTGGGTGACCAGCCGCGCGGCGATCGCCGGGCCGCTGACAGACACGTGGATGTGCGCCGGGCGCCAGTCGTTGGGGCCGTTGCGCCAGGGATAGGGCCCGGGCTTGATGGTGCGGAAGTAATAGTGGCCCTCGCTGTCGGTGAGGGTCCGGCCGACGCCGCCGAAGTTCGGGTCGAGCGGCGCCAGGTAGCGGTCGTTCTTGTGCCGGTAGCGCCCGCCGGCGTTGGCCTGCCACATCTCCACCAGGGTGTGCGGGACCGGCTTGCCGTACTGGTCGAAGACCCGGCCGAACATGATGATGCGCTCGCCCTGGGGCAGGCCGCCGTGGTCGAAGTTGAGCAGCAGGTCGTTGTCGTGGCGGCCGAGCCTGAGGTGGGAGAAGTCCGGCCCGCTGGTTTCCGAGAGCGATTGCGGGATGCTCACCAGCGCCTGGCTCGGCGAGCGCGGCACGGAGGTCTTGTAGTCGGGGGTCAAGGCTTTGGGGTGCCAGTTTCGGTCACGGATGACGAAACGACGGCTTTCGGCGTCGTGCATGTCGGGCTCCTGTTATTCGCGTTATCGGTCGCCAGGCTTGTGGATTCAGGCATGGAAAACGAAGTCTTGCGCAGGAGGCGGGACGGGGACAGTGAATTATCCGGCCCCATACATAACCATTTGGTTATGCTTTATCAGTGCAACTCGGCGGCCACCTCGCGCAACACCGCGCTGAACCATTGCGCCCCCAGCGGCAACGGCAAGGCCGCGTTGTGGCACAGCCCGACCGAACCGCCCGGTTCGCGGATACCCAGGTCCAGCTCGGCCAGCTCGCCGTTGCCGACGTCCAGGCGCACTGCATCGCGCGGCGCCACCCAGATCGCCTCGCTGCGCAACACATAGCTGCGGCTGAGGGTCGGCGAGAGGGTTTCCAGGCGCTGTCCGGCGAGCGCGATGCCCCACTGCACGAACAGGCTGTCGGCGTGGCGGCGGATGGTGGTGCCGGCCAGCGGCAGCACCAGTGGGAATTCGGCCAGCCGCTGCAGGTCGCCGAGGGGCGCGGCGAGCAAGGGGTGGCCGGGACGCACCACCAGCATCATCGACTCGCTGTACAGGTGCTCGAAGGTCAGGCCCTGGATGTCCGGGCTATCGGTCATCCGCCCGACCACCAGGTCCAGCTCGCCGACCTTCAGTTGCGCCAGCAGGTAGGCGCTGGGTCCGGTGGCGACGCTGACCACCAGCGCACCGTGGCGCCGGTGCAGGCGCCGGATCACCTCGGGCACCACCAGGCTCTCCACCGTCGACAGCACGCCGACCCGCACCGTCTCGACCTGCGCCTCGTGGCCGCGCAGGGTGTTCACCCCGTCGCGCAGGGCCTGCACGCAGGGGCCGGCATAGCGCAGGAAGGTCACGCCCGCCTCGGTCAGCTCGGCGCCGGCCTTGCTCCGTTCGAACAGGCGCGCGCCGAGGATTTCCTCCAGTTCCTTGAGGGTCTTGGAGATCGCCGGCTGCGACACCGCCACGGCATCCGCCGCCTTGGCGAAGCTGCGCTGGCGGGCGACTTCGAGGAAGCAGGCGAGGTGGCGGAACTTGATGCGGTTGTCGAGGTTCATGGGGCGGCCGTGGCGGCGAGTGGTGCGGGCATGGTACCCAACGGGCGGGTTGGGAACGAGGTGTGGCGTGCGGCGAGGTCGTGCCAGGCGGTTCTCCGCCTTCCTTTCCCCAAAGAGAGAAGGCACTGGATGGCGGAACGACTCACGCGCCGGGCAATCCCTTCCCTGGGGAAGAAGGAACCAGATGGAGCATGGTCGGGCAGCATCGCGCCGACCCTTCGCCCTTCAGGGGGGCCTCCACGTCCAGGAGGACGCCGGGGAACCCCACCTGGAGCGAGCGCCGACTCAGAACTCCACCGTCGTCGACACCTGGAACTGCCGGGGCTCGCCCATCGCCACGTACAGTCGATTGGCACTGGACGGGTAGTAGGTGCGGTCGAACAGGTTCTTCACGTTGAGCTGGAACTTCACGCCGTGTCCGCCAAAGCGGGTGTCGTAGCTGGCAAAGGCATCGGCCACGGTGTAGGACGGCAGGTCGAAGGAATTGGCCGGGTCGCCCGGGCGCTTGCCGACGTAGCGCGCGCCGCCGCCCAGGCGCAGGCGGTCGCCGCCGAAGAGCTGGCCGAGTTCGTAGACCGCCGACAGCGACGCGGTGTTGCGCGCCACGTTCTGCAGGCGCTTGCCCTCCAGGGTCGGGTCCTCGGTGACTTCCGCGGCGAGCCAGGCGTAGCTGCCGATCAGGCTCCAGCGTGCGCTGAGCTGGCCGGTGAGGTCCAGCTCCAGGCCGCGCGAGCGGACCCGGCCGGCGGCGCGCACGCTGCTGTTGCCGGCACCGTCGAGTTCGTTGACCAGCACGTTCTTCTTGCGAATGTCGAACAGCGCCAGGGTGCCGCTGAGACGCCCCGGCACATCCAGCTTGGCGCCCAGCTCCCAGGAGGTCGCCTCCTCCGGCAGGATCGCCGAATCGATGGTCTCGCCGGTGCTCAGCGGGGCGATGGTCGAGTTCGGCTTGAACGAGCGCGTGTAGCTGCCGTACAGCGAAACCTCGTCGCTCAGGCGGTAGACCAGGCCGCCGCGCGGCACCCATTTCTGCCCGTTGATATCGGTGTTGGCGTTGAACGGCCGGCCGCGCCCGGCGAGCTGGTCGTAGATCTGGTAGCGCGCGCCGCCGACCAGGATCCAGCGTTCGTCCAGGTGGATCGAGTCCTGGAAGTACAGCGAGTCGCTGCGCAGCTTGTCGGTCTGGTCGCTGTCGCCGGCGACCACCCGGGTCGACGGCACCACCTGGCCATAGACCGGGTCGAGGTAGTCGAAGCGGCTGGTCTTGCTGTCGCGCAGCAGGTCGGCGCGGAAGATCTTGCGCTTCTCGTGGTCCATGCCGAATTGCAGGTCATGTTGCATCCCGGCCAGTTGCAGCGTTCCGCTCAGGCCGAGGGTGGCGAAGCTGTCGCTGCTGACCGCGCCGTGGGTGCCGTCCATGCGCCGGGTCAGGGTGCCGTCGGCATTCACGGCCATCACCCGGGCCTGGTTGTCGTCGTAGGTCTCGCGACTGTAGCCGTAGCCGAAGTGGGCCTTCCAGGTGTCGTCGAGCTGCCGTTCGAGATCCAGGCGGGTCAGCTCGGAACGGCCCTCGGTGATGTTGAAGGGCTCGTCCAGGCGCCGGCTGCGCGGGATGTCCAGCGGGCGGTTGGTACGCGGGTCGATGGCCGTGCCACGGTCGAACGGCGTGGTGAACTCGCGGTGCTCGTAGCTCAGGTTGACCGTCGTGTCCTCGCCGTACCAGGCCAGCGAGGGCGCCACCAGCGTCTCGCGACTCTTGCCGAAGTCGCGCCAGTAATCCTCGTCCTCATGATCGAGGATCATCCGGTAGGCCAGTCCGCTGTCGCCCAGCGGGCCGGTGGAGTCGAGCTGGCCGCCGCTGCCGTTGTGCCCGTGGGCGTAGGCCGAGCCACGCAGGGTCAGGGCGTTGGCTTGTTGCAGTTGTGGCTTCTTGCTCACCACGTTGACCACCCCGCCCGGGTCCTGGATGCCATAGAGCAGGGATGCTGGCCCCTTCAGCACCTCGACGTGGTCGGCGGTGGCGGTGAAATTGCGGCCCTGCACCGAGGGCATGCCGTCGCGCATGATCGAGCCGTCGCGGTTGTCGCCGAAGCCGCGCTTCATCACCGCGTCCTGGGTACCGCCGAGGGTGTTGGCCTGGGTGATGCCGCTGATGTTGCCCAGCGCGTCGTCAAGGTTGCGCGGGCGCTGGTCCTGCAGCGCCTGTGCCGGGACCACGCTGATCGCCTGGGGGATTTCCAGTAGCGGCGCATCGCCGCGGCTGATCGAGGCGTTGGCCGCCGGCCGGTAGCCCTGCGCCGGGGCGGCGGCGGAGACCGTCGTGGCATCGAGGTCGAGCGCGCCGCTGGCGGGGATCGGTTCCAGGGTCAGGGTGCGCTCGTCGATCCGCCGCGCGCGCAGGCCGCTGCCCTGCAGCAGGCGTTGCAGCGCCTCCTCCGCGTCCAGCGAACCGTGCAATGCCGGAGCGGTCGCCTGCGGCGGCAGCTCGGCGGTGTAGAGCAGCGTCTGCCCGCTGGCCCGGCTGAACGCGTTGAGCGCCTGGGCCAGCGGCGCGGCAGCCTGGCTGAAGCGGTAGCGAACCGCCTCGGCGGCCTGCACGGTGGCGGCGAGACAGCCGAGGCTGAGGAACAGGGCGGGGAGAGTACGCAGGGCGAAGCGCGGGAACGGGGTCATGGGTTGCTCGTGTCGGTCGCTTTTCTAATGCGAATCAATCGCGGTCATGAGCACTACACGAAGCGGCGCCGGATTTACCTCACCCCGCAGGGCAAAAAAATTCTTCGCCGGGAAAGATTCCTGCGGCCAAACGGACCGGGGCCACCGTCAGCGAATCACCACCAGGCGTCCGAACAGGATCTGCTGGCGATAGCCGAGCACCGCCTGCAGCGACTTCAGCGCGGCTTCGGGATCATCGCTGCGGAAGCTGCCGCTGACCGGCTGGCGACCGAGCGCGTCGTCGAGCAGGAGAATGCGTCCGGGGTAGTAGCGAGCGAGTTCGTCGAGCACTTCTGCCAGCGGCCGCCGGTAGAAGCTCAGCCAACCCTGGCGCCAGGCCAGCGCGGCGGCGGCGTCGATGGCCACGGGCCGGCCCAGCTTGCCGTCGGCGAAGCCGACCTGCTGGCCGGCGCCCAGCACTTCCTCGGCGGCGCCTGCACCGGTGCCGGCGCTCACCGCGACCCGCCCTTGCAACACGGTGACGCGGGTCGCCCCGGCGCCGCGACGGACCTCGAACTCGGTGCCCAGTACCCGCGCCCGACCTTCGCCGGCCTCGACCACGAATGGCAGCGCGTCGCGCTTCACCCGCAACGCGGCGGCGCCGCGCAGCAGTTCGACCCGCCGCTGGCCGCCGTCGATACGCACGCGCACCGCGCTGCCGGCGTCCAGGCTCAGGTAGGAGCCATCGGCCAGCTTCCATTCGGCGACCTGTCCCGGCGCGGCGACATAGTCGGCACGCCAGTCCTGCAGCCAGTCGCCGGGCTGCCACCAGCCGCCCAGCCAGAGCATCGCCAGCAGGCAGGCGACGCTGGCCAGCGGGTAGGCCCAGCGCCGCGGGTTGCGCGACGCTCGGCGCGGCCGCAGGTAGGCTTCCAGGGCATCGGCCTCTTCGATGGCCAGGCGGCTCGCCGGTATTTCCGTCAGGCGCCAGAGCGCCTCGGCGCGAGCATAGGCCTCGGCATGCGCCGGCCGCTGCGCCAGCCAGTCCTCGAAGGCCCGCCGGGTCGCCGCATCCGGCGTACCGCGCAGGCGCACCAGCCAGGCCTGGGCGGTCTGCTCGAGGACGGGATCGTAGGGCGCGGCGTCGCTATCGGGTCGGGTCATGGCTGGGCGCTCCTTGCCTGCTCGCCGGCCGGGCCGGCCAGGCTCGCCTTGCAGGCGTCGAGGGCGCGCATCATATGTTTTTCCACGGCGCTTTGGGAAAGCTGCATGGCCTGGGCGATCTCCGCGTAGGTGCGGCCGTGGATGCGATTGAGCAGGAAAATCCGCCGGGTCCGCTCGGGCAGGCCGCGCAAGGCGGCCTCGACCCGGCGCCACTGGTCGCCGGCCTCGAGCGCCTGCTCGGGACCGACCGGCTCGCCCTGGCGCTGCTCCGGCAGCCAGTCGTCCAGTTGCCGCTGCCGCGATCCTTCGCCACGCAAGTGGTCGATGGCCAGGTTGCGCGCGCTGCGCAGGAGGTAGCTGCCAAGCTCCTCCACCGGGGCGGCCGGGCGCCGCCAGAAGCGCAGGAACAGTTCCTGGACCAGGTCGGCGGCGGTCGCCCGGCAGCCGACCCAGCGGCTGACCAGGCTTTCCATGCGCTGGCGCTGGGCCAGGAAGGCCTTGAGCAGATCCGCGCGGCGCGCCGCCTCGCCGTCTGCCGGCAAGGCATCCGGGCGCGGGCCGGAGGGTAGGTCGCGGTCGGGCATCGGTGAGGGACGGCTGCACGAAAGCCGGCGCCGGGGCGGCGCCATGGGAATGCTGAGCAGCCCACAAATGATAATGCTTATCATCAATACCGAGAAGCCGGCGACGACGAAACGCCTTGCGGGTCGCGCGCCGGGTTGCCCGGCGCGCCGCCCCTCACTTCACCAGGCGCGCATCCAGGCTGTTCTGCGCCAGGCGCCTGGCCTGCTCCTCGGTCATTCCCAGGCTCTGCTGCAAGGCATGGAAGTTCTCGGTGACATAGCCGCCGAAGTAGGCCGGGTCATCGGAGTTCACCGTCACCTTCACGCCGCGTTCGAGCATGTCGAGGATGGTGTGCTGGCTCATGTCGTCGAACACGCAGAGCTTGGTGTTGGACAGCGGGCAGACGGTCAGCGGGATCTGTTCGTCGATCAGCCGCCGCATCAGCCGCTCGTCCTCGAAGGCGCGCACGCCGTGGTCGATGCGCTCGACCTTGAGCAGGTCGAGGGCTTCCCAGATGTACTCGGGCGGCCCCTCTTCGCCGGCATGGGCGACGGTGAGGAAGCCTTCGCTGCGGGCGCGGTCGAAGACCCGCTGGAACTTGCTCGGCGGATGCCCTACTTCCGAGCTGTCGAGGCCGACGGCGATGAAGGCGTCGCGGAACGGCAGCGCCTGGTCGAGGGTTTTCTGCGCCTGTTCCTCGCTGAGGTGGCGGAGGAAGCTGAGGATCAGCCCATGGCGGATGCCCAGCAGCTTCTCGCCGTCCCGTAGCGCGGCGCGGATGCCGGCGAGCACCACCTCGAAGGGAATGCCGCGATCGGTGTGGGTCTGCGGGTCGAAGAACGGCTCGACGTGGACGACGTTCTGCGCCTTGCACTTCTGCAGGTAGGCCCAGGTCAGGTCGTAGAAGTCCTGCTCGGTGCGCAGCACGTCGGCGCCGGCGTAGTAGAGGTCGAGGAATTCCTGCAGGTTGTTGAAGGCGTAGGCCTTGCGCAGGGTCTCGACGTCGTTCCAGGGCAGGGCGATGCGGTTGCGCTCGGCGAGGGCGAACAGCAGCTCCGGCTCCAGGGTACCTTCCAGGTGCAGGTGCAGTTCGGCCTTGGGCAAGGCGTTGAGCCATTCGTACATGGGGTGGGTTCTCGATCAGGCTGGTCTTGGCCGGCAAGTTTAACCTGTCCCGGGAGTCAGGCCCGCGGCAAACCCGCGAGCCGCTCCCGCGCGCGACGGGCGGCTCAGGCCGTTTCGCCGCGCCGATAGGCATAGGTCTGCGCGAAGCGCGAGATCAGCCAATCGCCACAGGTGGTCGGCGGATACTTCGGCGGGTTGTCCGCGTCGAAGCAGCCCGGCAGGCAGCGGATCTCGGTATCCATGTGCGGTTCGGCGAAGAACGGCATGGAGTAGCGGTGCACCCCGCGCGGGCTGATCACCCGGTGCGGGGTCGAGCGGTAACGGTCGTTGCTCCAGCGCGCCATCATGTCGCCGATGTTGACCACGAAGGTGCCGTCGATGGGCGGCGCGTCGATCCATTCGCCCTGGCGGTTCTGCACTTGCAGGCCACCGGCGGCGTCCTGGTAGAGCAGGGTCACGCAGCCGTAGTCGGTGTGCGCGCCGGCGCCGGGCTGGTCGGCGCTCTGCCGGGCCGAGGCCGGCGGATAGTGGATCAGGCGGAACACGCTGACCGGCTGCTCGAAGCGGCGATCGAAGAAGTCCTCCTCGATCCCCAGGGCGATGGCCAGGGCGCGCAGCACGGTACGGGCCAGCGTCAGCATGTCGGCATAGTGTCCTTCCAGCAGGGCCTCCCAGCCGGGCAGGTCGGGGTGTCGGTTGGGCCCGTAGAAGGACTTGCCGGCGCGCACGTCGGGATGCTCCGCCGGCAGGTGCAGGGCCATGTCGAAGGTCTCCTTGAAGTCGCTGGGCAACGCCGGGTCGAGCTGCTCGGTGGCGATCGCGCCATAGCCGCGATGGTTGCGGCTACGGGTGATATCGATCTTCAGCTTCTCTTCGACGGGCAGCGCGAAGAACTCCCGCGCTGCCGCCAGCAGGGCTTCGAAGCGCGCGGCCGGCAACGGGTGTCCGGCGATGTAGAAGAAGCCCCACTCGCGGCAGGCCTGGTCGATCCGCCGCGCCACGTCGTTCCAGGCGCCACGGTCGGCGCCGTAGAGCGGGGCGATGTCGATGATGGGTAGACGGTCCAATCGCGCTCTCCTCGATGGGCCCTGTACGGAAAGTGCCTGCGCTCGGCGACTTTTTCCATACAAGGCCAGGGCTCACTTCGGCAGGTCGGCCTTGATGCCTTCCACGTAATAGTTCATCGACGCCAGGTCGGCATTGGTCGCGCTGACGCCGGCGGCGAAACGCTCCTTGCCGGACTGGTCGCGGATCGGCCCGGTGAAGGGGTGGAAGGCTCCGCTGCGGATCGACTCGATCAGCCTGCCCGCCTCTTCCCGTACCGGCGCCGGCAGCACCTCCTGGTTCAGCGGCAGGACCACCGTACTCTCGGCCAGGCCGCCCCAGAAGTCCTCGGATTTCCAGGTGCCGTCCATCACCGCCTGGGCCGAGCGGATATAGTGCGGGCCCCAGTCGTTGACGATCGAGGTGAGCACGGTCTTCGGACCGAAGTGCTGCATGTCCGAGGCGTAGCCCACGGCGTACACCCCGCGACGCTCGGCGGCCTGGATCGGCGCCGGGCTATCGGTGTGCTGGAACACCACGTCGACGCCCTGGTCGATCAGCGCGTTGGCCGCGTCGGCCTCCTTGCCCGGATCGAACCAGGTGCTCACCCACATCACCTTGAGTTCGGCCTGCGGGTCGTATTTGTCCAGCGCCAGCTGGATCGCGTTGATGTCGCGGATCACCTCGGGAATCGGAAACGAGGCGATGTAGCCGATCTTGTGGCTGCGGGTCATCTTCGCCGCGAGGAAGCCGCCGACGTAGCGTCCCTCGTAGGAGCGCGACAGGTAGGTGCCGAGGTTCCTGTCGCGCTTGTAGCCGGTGGCGTGCTCGAAGGTCACCTTGGGAAACTGCCGGGCCACCTTGGCGGTGGGGTTCATGTAGCCGAAGGAAGTGGTGAAGACCAGGCCGTAGCCGTCTTTCGCCAGGTTGCGGATGACCCGCTCGGCGTCGGCGCCCTCGGCGACGTTCTCGACGAAGCTGGTCTTCACCTTATCGCCGAAGTGCTCCACCAGTTCGCGGCGGCCCAGTTCGTGCTGGTAGGTCCAGCCGTGGTCGCCGACCGGGCCGACATAGACGAAGCCGATCTTCAGTGGTTCGGCGGCCTCGGCGGCGAGAGCGCAGGCGCCGAGGCCGAGGACGGCGGCAAGGCGGCGCAGGACGGACATGTGGGATTGCGTGCGACGGTGTTTCATGGATGGGCGTGCTCCGGTGAGTGCAGGGTTGGCCATCGGGCGTGGCTTCGCGTTCAGCCCGCCCGCCGATGCAATTACCTGACCACCCGGACAACTCCGCTCAAGCCCGCGCTTCTGCGTGCCGCGCCATGCCGGCGCGGCTGCAGGACGGTGCAGCGCGCCATCGCTTGGTGCATGCCGGCGCCGCCACGATGGCCTACCATGGGCGCTGGCTTTCCGTAACAAGGCACGCACGCGATGACCGCGATCTACCTGGCCGGGCCGGACGTCTTCCGCCCCGACGCCGAGGCCCACGGCGAAATGCTCAAGGCGCTCTGCGCCGAGTTCGGTTTCCTCGGCCTCTACCCGCTCGACCACGCCCTGCCCGCCGACATCCGCGAGCCGGCCGCACAGGCCGCCTGGATCTACCGCGCCAATGTCGGCCTGATCGAGCGCGCCGACTGCGTGCTGGCCAACCTCGAACCGTTCCGCGGCAGCGAGCCGGACAGCGGCACCGCCTTCGAAGTGGGCTACGCCCTGGCCCTGGGCAAGCCGGTATATGCCTACCTCAGCGATGCCGGCGCCTACGCCGAGCGCCTCGCCCGGCTGGCGCCGGAATGGCTCGGCGAGCGCCCCGGCGAGGACCGCGACGGATGGCAACTGGAGGGTTTCGGCCTGCCATTGAACCTGATGCTGGCGGTGCCTTCGCGGCTGGTCGCCGGCGGCCCGCGCGAGGCCCTGCGACGCCTCGCCGAGGAACTCGAGCGCGCCTGACATCGCGGGAAGGCCGTCGCCTAGCTGCTGGCAGATAGCCGCCGCCCGGCCCGTCGCTTGCCGGCCATAATCCTGGACAACAACGGCCCCATCCGGGAGGCCGGCCTGCAAGAGGCATCCGATGAACCGATCCAAGGGTTCCAGCAGCCGTCGTACCTTCCTGCGCCTGGCAGCCCTGCTGCTGCCCGCCGGCGCCCTGCTCGGCAGCCTGCCGGGCGTACGCGCCGCGGCCAGGCCGCGGAAACTCTATCTGGCCGGTCCCGATGTGTTCCGCGCCGACGCCGTCGCCCACGGCGAAGCACTCAAGGCACTGTGCGCACGCTACGGTTTCGAGGGCCTCTACCCGCTGGACAACGCGCTGCCGAAACAGCTCGCCGAGCCGCGCGAACAGGCGGCCTGGATCTACCGCGCCAACATCGGCCTGATCGAACGCGCCGACGCGGTGCTGGCCAACCTGAACTTCTTCCGCGGCGCCGAGCCGGACAGCGGCACCGCCTTCGAGGTCGGCTATGCCACCGCCCTCGGCAAGCCGGTCTATGGCTACGTCGACGACGCCGGCAGCTACGCCGAGCGGATCCGCCGGCACACCCCGGAGCTGATCGGCGAGGATCCGACCCGCGACCGCGACGGCATGACCCTGGAAGAGTTCGGCCTGCCGCTCAACCTGATGCTGGCGGTGCCGGCAACGCTAGTCGTCGGCGACGCCGAGCAGGCCCTGCGCCAACTCGCCAGCCGGCGCCACGGCTGACCCGGCGCCGGCCGTACGGCGAGAGACTCAGGGCAGGCGGGCGATACGCTCGGTGAGCAGGTCGAAGAACCCCTGGGCGTCGCCCTCGTTGATCCACTCGACGTTGGCCGGCTGCTTGAGGCCGCCGTACCAGTCGGCCACGGTCTGGCCGAAGGTGATGCCCTCGCGGCTGTCGACCTGCACGTTGATCCGCTTGCCCTTGAACAGCGAGGGCTTGAGCAGGTAGGCGACCACCGTGGCGTCGTGCACCGGGCCGCCCTTCAGGCCGTAGTACTTGATGTCGTACTGGACGTAGGCGTCGAGGATGTCGGCGACGGTCTTGCCGGCCTGGTTGCCGAGGTTGCGCAGCTTGGCGATGCGCTCGGGGCTGGTGAGGATCTTGTGGGTCACGTCGAGCGGCAGCATGGTGATCGGCGCCCCGCTCTTGAGCACGATTTCCGCCGCGTGGGGGTCGGCGAAGATATTGAATTCGGCGGCCGGGGTGATGTTGCCGCCGTTGAAGTGGGCGCCGCCCATGATCACGATCTCGCGGATGCCCTTGACGATGTCCGGGGCCTGGGTCAGGGCCAGCGCGAGGTTGGTCTCCGGGCCGAGCATGGCCAGGGTCACGCTCTTCTCCGGCGCCGCACGCAAGGTGCGGATCAGGTAGTCCACGGCGTTACCTTCGGCCAGCGGCTGCTTCGGCTCATGCACCTCGACGCCGCTGATGCCTTCGCTGCCGTGCACGTCGGCGGCGTAGATCGGCGTGCGCAGCAGCGGTCGCGGGGCGCCGGCGTAGACCGGGATATCCGGGCGCTTGCCCCACTCGCGGGCCAGCCGGGCGTTACGCGCGGTCTTTTCCAGCGGCACGTTGCCGGCGACGGTGGTCAGCGCCTGGATCTTCAGCTCCTTCGGCGAGGCCATGGCGAACAGCAGGGCGATCACATCGTCGGCGCCCGGATCGGTGTCGATGATCAGCGTCCGCGGCGATGGCGGCGCCACCGTTTCGGCAGCGGACAGAGGAAGGCTGGCGGGCATCAGCAGGGCGAGTCCTAGCAGAAGGCTGCAAAAGCGATTGCATGGGCGGGCGGCGCGTGACATGGGGCGGCTCCTGGTGGGGAATGCCACAGTCTAGCCAGTTGCGGGCCACGCGCCGACCTATGCGAACCGACAGAGGAAGCACGGCGCTTCCCCTACCGGAACCCGCATCAACCGGCGATCAGGGCACTCGCCGCAGCGCGGTGGCGGGCGATCAGGGCGGCCAGGTCGAGGCCCTCCACGGCACCGTCGACCACTCGCCAGACGCCGCCGACCATTACCCGGTCGGCGCGGTCGGCAGCGCACAGCAGCAGCGCCGAGAGCGGGTCGTGGCTACCCGAGAAGCGCAGCTCGTCGAGCTTGAACAAGGCCAGGTCGGCCTGCTTGCCGGGGGCCAGCTCGCCGATGTCGCTGCGCCCGAGCAGGCGTGCCGAGCCACGGGTTGCCCAGCCCAGGGCGAGTTCCGGGGTGATCCGCTCGGCGCCGTAGCGCAGGCGTTGCAGGTACAGGGCCTGGCGCGCCTCGAGGATCATGTTCGAGGCGTCGTTGGAAGCCGAGCCATCGACTCCCAGGCCGATCGGCGCGCCGGCCGCCTCCAGCTCCACGGTCGGGCAGATGCCCGAGGCCAGGCGCATGTTCGAACTCGGGCAATGGCAGATACCGGTGCCCGCCTCGCCGAGCCGGCGGATCTCCTCGGCGTTGAAGTGGATGCCGTGGGCCAGCCAGGTGCGCGGGCCGAGCCAGCCGACGCTATCCAGGTAGTCCACGGTGCGCAGGCCGAAGCGCTGCAGGCAGAAGTCTTCCTCGTCGAGGGTCTCCGCCAGGTGGGTGTGCAGGCGTACGTCGTGGCGCGCCGCCAGTTCGGCGCTGGCGCGCATGATCTCCGGAGTCACCGAGAACGGCGAGCAGGGCGCCAGGGCGATCTGCACCCGGGCACCATCTCCGCGCTGGTGGTAGCGGGCGATCAGTCGCTCGCTGTCGGCGAGGATGGTCTCGGCTTCCTGCACCGTCTGCTGCGGCGGCAAGCCGCCGTCCTTCTCGCCGAGGCTCATCGAGCCGCGGGTGAGCATGGCGCGCATGCCCAGTTCCTCGACCACCCCGGCCTGCACGTCGATGGCCTGTTCGAGGCCGCCGGGAAACAGGTAGTGGTGGTCGGCGGCAGTGGTACAGCCGGACAACAGCAGCTCGGCCAGCGCCACCTTGGTGGCCAGTGCGAGTTTCTCCGGGGTCAGCCGCGCCCAGACCGGGTAGAGGGTCTTCAGCCAGGGGAACAGCGGCTGGTTGACCACCGGCGCCCAGGCGCGGGTGAGGGTCTGGTAGAAGTGGTGATGGGTGTTGACCAACCCCGGCAACACCACGTGCCGGCTGGCGTCGAACTGGCTGGCGCAGGGCTGCGCGGGCTGTTGGCCGGCGCCGAGCAGCTCGACGATGCGGCCGTCTTCGACGACCAGGCCGCCGGCGGCGTCGAGACCGTTGGCGGTGAGGATGGCGAGGGGATTGCGAATCCAGGTGCGGGACATGTGCGGACCTTCGTCGGATCGGCGGGCCGGCGCGAACGCTGCCGGCCCTCGGTTGATGAGAGCCAGCTCAGTGTTCACCCTGTCTGCTGATCCAGGTCCGCGGGGCGACGACGGGACGCCACGCGCGTGGCGATATCCTACAAGGGATTTCTGGAGAGGTGTAAGGCTTTCCTCCCGGTGGCGGCCGGGCGCGGTTTGATGGGGGTCAACGGACGCCTCCCGGCAGGGGCATAGAGTGGGGGACTGCATAGCTGAAAACGTAGAACGGAAGGAGTCCCGCATGAGCGAAGAACCCACTGTCAGTCCCCCCTCCCCCGAGCAACCCGCCGCGCAGCCGGCCAAGCCGGCCCGGCCAGCCGCCCGCCGCGCCCCGCGCAAGCCGGCGACCCGCCGCCCGCGAGTGGCCAGCCCGGCGCAGAAGGCCCGCGAGGAGATCCAGGCAATCAGCCAGAAGCCGGTGGCCCTGCAGGTCGCCAGTGCGCCCCACGGCAGCAGCGAGGACAGCACCTCGGCGAGCCTGCCGGCGAACTATCCCTATCACACGCGGATGCGCCGCAACGAGTACGAGAAGGCCAAGCACGACCTGCAGATCGAACTGCTCAAGGTGCAGAGCTGGGTGAAGGAGACCGGCCAGCGCGTGGTGGTCCTGTTCGAAGGCCGCGACGCCGCCGGCAAGGGCGGCACCATCAAGCGCTTCATGGAACACCTGAACCCGCGCGGCGCGCGGATCGTAGCCTTGGAGAAACCGTCCTCCCAGGAGCAGGGCCAGTGGTATTTCCAGCGCTACATCCAACATCTGCCCACCGCCGGCGAGATGGTCTTCTTCGACCGCTCCTGGTACAACCGCGCCGGCGTCGAGCGGGTCATGGGCTTCTGTTCGCCGCTGCAATACCTGGAGTTCATGCGCCAGGCGCCGGAGCTGGAGCGCATGCTCACCAACAGCGGCATCCTGCTGTTCAAGTACTGGTTCTCGGTGAGCCGCGAGGAACAACTGCGGCGCTTCATCTCGCGCCGCGACGATCCGCTCAAGCACTGGAAGCTGTCGCCCATCGACATCAAGTCTCTGGACAAGTGGGACGACTACACCGCCGCCAAGCAGGCGATGTTCTTCCATACCGACACCGCCGACGCGCCGTGGACGGTCATCAAGTCCGACGACAAGAAGCGCGCGCGACTCAACTGCATCCGCCACTTCCTGCACTCGCTGGACTACCCGGACAAGGACCGGCGCATCGCCCATGAGCCGGACCCGTTGCTGGTGGGGCCGGCCTCGCGGGTGATCGAGGACGACGAGAAGGTCTACGCCGAGGCGGCCGCCGCGCCGGGCCACGCGAACCTGGATATCCCGGCCTGAGGCGGGCGGTCGCGCCAACGAAAACGCCCGGGGCGCTTTCGCGCTCCGGGCGTCCCTGGTTCGACGGTCGCTGGCCGGGTCACTCCGGCGCGGAGGTCCGGATCAGGTGGTCGAAGGCGCTCAACGAAGCCTTGGCGCCCTCGCCCACGGCGATCACGATCTGCTTGTACGGCACCGTGGTCACGTCGCCGGCGGCGAAGATGCCGGGCAGCGAGGTCTCGCCACGGGCGTCGACGATGATCTCGCCACGCGGCGACAGCTCGACGCTGCCCTTGAGCCACTCGGTGTTGGGCAGCAGGCCGATCTGCACGAAGATGCCTTCCAGCTCGATCGACTTGAACTCCTCGGAGTTGCGGTCCTTGTACACCAGGCCGGTGACCTTCTGGCCGTCGCCCTTCACTTCGCTGGTCAGAGCACTGGTGATCACCTCGACGTTCGGCAGGCTGTAGAGCTTGCGTTGCAGCACGGCGTCGGCGCGCAACTTGCTGTCGAATTCCAGCAGGGTCACGTGGGCGACGATGCCGGCCAGGTCGATGGCCGCCTCGACGCCAGAGTTGCCGCCGCCGATCACCGCCACGCGCTTGCCCTTGAACAGCGGGCCGTCGCAGTGCGGGCAGAAGCACACGCCCTTGGCCTTGTACTCCTGCTCGCCGGGCACGCCCATTTCGCGCCAGCGAGCGCCGGTGGCGAGGATCAGGGTCTTGGCCTTGAGGCTGCCGCCGCTCTCGAACTGCACCTCGTGCAACTCGCCGGCGTTCTTCGCCGGAACCAGCTTGCTGGCGCGCTGCAGGTTCATGATGTCGACCTCGTAGTGACGCACGTGCTCTTCAAGCGCCCGCGCCAGCTTCGACCCTTCGGTCTCCTGCACCGAGATGAAGTTCTCGATGGCCATGGTGTCCAGCACCTGGCCGCCGAAGCGCTCGGCGGCGACGCCGGTGCGAATGCCCTTGCGCGCGGCGTAGATCGCCGCCGCGGCGCCGGCCGGGCCACCGCCGACCACCAGCACGTCGAAGGCGTCGCGGGCGGTCAGCTTCTCGGCGTCGCGGGCGGCGGCGCCGGTGTCGATCTTGGCGAGGATCTCTTCCACGCCCATGCGGCCCTGGCCGAAGACTTCGCCGTTGAGGTAGATGCTCGGCACCGACATGATCTGGCGCGCCTCGACCTCATCCTGGAACAGCGCGCCGTCGATGGCGACGTGACGGATGTTCGGGTTGAGCACGGCCATCAGGTTCAGCGCCTGGACCACGTCCGGGCAGTTCTGGCAGGACAGCGAGAAGTAGGTTTCGAACTCGAAGGTGCCCTCGATGCCCTTGACCTGCTCGATCACGTCCGCGTCGAGCTTGGAGGGGTGGCCGCCTACCTGCAGCAGGGCCAGCACCAGCGAGGTGAATTCGTGGCCCATGGGGATACCGGCGAAGCGCAGGCCGATGTCCGCACCGGGGCGGTTCAGCGAGAACGACGGTTTGCGCGCATCGCTGCCGTCGGTCTTCAGGGTGATCTTGTCGGTCAGGCCGACGATGTCTTGCAGCAGGCCCAGCAGCTCGCGGGATTTGTCGCTGTCATCGAGGGACGCGACGATCTCGAACGGCTGGCTGACCTTTTCCAGGTAGGCCTTCAACTGGGTTTTAAGATTGGCGTCCAACATGGTTCAGCTCCTCGAAATTCGGGCAAACGTATCCCCGGCGGATGGGACATCCGCCCTGCACGGCGCGTTGGCTGGGTGAAGGGCGGACGATCCGCGAGGGATCGTCCGCCGGAGAGGCTGGCGGCGAATGCCGCCGGCGCGGTCTTAGATCTTGCCGACCAGGTCCAGGGACGGAGCGAGGGTCTTCTCGCCTTCCTTCCACTTGGCCGGGCAGACTTCGCCCGGGTGGGCGGCGGTGTACTGGGCGGCCTTCAGCTTGCGCACGGTCTCGCCGACGTCACGGGCGATCTCGTTGGAGTGGATCTCGACGGTCTTGATCACGCCTTCCGGGTTGATCACGAAGGTACCGCGCAGGGCCAGGCCTTCTTCCGGGATGTGCACGCCGAAGGCGTTGGTCAACTGGTGGGTCGGGTCGCCGATCAGCGGGAACTGGGCCTTGCCGACTGCCGGGGAGGTTTCGTGCCAGACCTTGTGCGAGAAGTGGGTGTCGGTGGTCACGATGTAGACCTCGGCACCGGCTTTCTGGAACTCGCCGTAGTTATTGGCGGCGTCTTCGATCTCGGTCGGGCAGTTGAAGGTGAAGGCAGCCGGCATGAAGATCAGGACCGACCACTTGCCCTTCAGGGATTCCTCGGTCACCTCGATGAACTTGCCGTTGTGGAAAGCGTTGACCTTGAACGGTTGGACTTGAGTGTTGATCAGGGACATCAGTCGTTCCTCTCTCAGTTGAATGGGGTGTTTCAAATCGACTGGGAGAATCTTAACGGGGTTCGGCAAAAATGCCCCATTGATTTAGGCCATCAGTGAAATTATCTAAATCTATCGAAGAATATATAAATAGTTAAAACAACTAATCGAAGAACCTGCCCTCGTCAGTGCCCGGCCTTCCACGGCTGGCCCAGGGAAACCGGGGCATACAGCCGGGTGCGCAGGGCATCGCGGGAGAGCAGGACCAGCACCAGGATGGTCGCCGCATAGGGCAGCATCGCCAGCAGGTTGGCCGGAATCGACAGCCCGATCCCCTGGGCCACCAGGTGCAGGATGCTGGCCAGGCCGAACAACCAGGCACCGAGCAGCACGCGGAACACCCGCCAACTGGCGAAGACCACCAGCGCCAGGGCGATCCAGCCGCGTCCGGCGGTCATGTTCTCCGCCCACATCGGCGTGTAGGCCAGCGACAGGTAGGCACCGGCCAGGCCGGCCATGGCGCCGCCGAAG
Organism: Pseudomonas sp. HMSC065H01; assembly: GCF_001815235.1. NCBI lineage: Bacteria > Pseudomonadati > Pseudomonadota > Gammaproteobacteria > Pseudomonadales > Pseudomonadaceae > Pseudomonas > Pseudomonas sp. HMSC065H01. The sequence goes on from NZ_KV819829.1 coordinate 105,232, forward strand.
AGCACCGCCAGGGTGCGCACGCGCAGCACCGGCAGGCCCATCGCGCTGGCCGCGTCAGGGTTCTCGCCGACCGCCTGGAGAACCAGCCCGGCGCGGCTGCGCAGGAGCATCCAGGCGACCGCGGCGAACAGCGCCAGGCTCAGGTAGACCAGCGCGTCCTGGGCGAACAGCATGCGCCCGAGCAGCGGCAACTCGCCCAGCACCGGCAGCGCCAGCGGGGCGAACCCTTGCAGCGGCTTGCCGACCCAGGCGGCGCCGACGAACGACGAAAGGCCGACGCCGAAGATGGTCAGCGCCAGGCCGCAGGCCACCTGGTTGGCGTTCAGGTACAGGGCGACCCCGGCGAACAGCGCCGCCAGCAGCATGCCGGCGAGCACCGCGAGGAGCACGCCGAGCCACAGGCTGCCGCTGGAGAAGGCGACCATGAAGCCGATCACCGCGCCGAACAGCATCATCCCCTCCTGGCCCAGGTTGAGCACTCCGCTTCTCTCGCAGACCAGTTCGCCCAGGGCCACCAGCAGCAGCGGAGTACCGGTGCGGACCATGGCGAACAGCAGGTTGTCGAGCAGATCGATATCCATCTTGGTTCCTCGGCGGTTCGGTCAGGCCAGGGCGTCGCGCAGCGCCGGGCGCTTGCGCCAGCGTCCGTGCAAACGTGGGCGGTAGAGGATCAGCACGTCACAGGCGAGGAGGAAGAACAGCATCATCCCCTGGAACAGCCCGGTCAGCGCCAACGGCAGGTTGAGGCTCATCTGCGCGGCCTCGCCGCCGAGGTAGAGCAACGCCATCAGCAGGCTGGCGCAGAGGATGCCGAACGGATTGAGACGGCCAAGGAAGGCCACGGTGATCGCCGCATAGCCGTAGCCCGGCGAGACCTGCGGCACCAGTTGGCCGATCGGCCCGGCGACCTCGCAGACGCCGGCCAGGCCTGCCAGCGCGCCGGAGAACAGCAGCACGAACCAGACCAGGCGCTTCTCGCGGAAACCGACGAAACCGGCGGCGCGGCGGTCGAGGCCGAGCACGCGGACCTGGAAACCGAGGAAGCTGCGCTGCGCCAGCACCCAGACCGCCGCCAGCGCCAGCAGGCCGAACAATGCGCCAAGGTGCACCCGGCTGTCCTCGAACAGCGCCGGCAGGCGGCTGGCCTCGCCGAACAGCGCCGACTGCGGGAAGTTGAAGCCATCCGGGTCCTTCAACGGCCCGTGCACGCCGTACAGCAGCAGGTTCAGCGCGATGTAGTTGAGCATGATGGTGGTCAGGATCTCGTTGGCGTTGAAGCGCGTTCGCAGCCAGGCGGCGAACCCGGCCCAGAGCGCCCCGGCAGCGGTGCCGGCGAGCAGCACCCAGGCCAGCGCCCAGCGGCTCTGCCAGTCGAGCAACTGGATCGCCACCGCGCTGCCGGCCAGGGCGCCGACCAGCAACTGGCCCTCCGCGCCGATGTTCCACACGCGCGCCTGGTAGGCCAGTGCCAGGCCGAGGGCACAGAGCAGGATCGGCATGGCCTTGACCAGCAGCTCGCCGAGCCCATAGAGGTCGCTGAGCGGCTGTACCAGCACGGTATGCAGGGTCTGCCACGGATCGTGGCCGAGACAGGCGAACAGCAGCGCACCGCAGACCAGGGTCAGCAGCCCCGCCAGCAGCGGAGAGGCCAGCAGCATCCAGCGTGACTGCCGGCCGCGCGGTTCCAGGGACAACAGCATCACAGGCTCCCTTGGGCAACGGCGCCGGCGACTGCCGCCGGCGCCTCGAATTGACCGGCCATCCAGCCGCCGACCTGCTGCGGCGAAGCGCTCGCGGTGGCGACCGCCGGGCACAGCCGACCCGAACACAGCGCGGCGATGCGGTCGCTGAGCAGGAACAGCTCGTCGAGGTCCTCGGAGACCACCAGGATCGCCGTACCGGCATCGCGCAAGGCGATCAGCGCGCGGTGGATCAGCGCCGCCGCGCCGACGTCCACGCCCCAGGTGGGATGCGCCGCCACCAGCAGGCGCGGGGCCTGGAGGATCTCGCGGCCGAGAATGAACTTCTGCAGGTTGCCGCCGGAAAGGCTGCGTGCCGGCGCCCCGGCACCCGGGGCCTTCACGGCGAAACGGCGGATGATCTCCTCGGCCAGCGCCAGCACCTTGCGCCGCCGGACCAACCCGCGCTTCACCAGACCCTGCTGGAAGGCGGTGAGCAGCGCATTGTCCGCCAGGCTCATCTCCGGCACCGCGCCGTGCCCCAGCCGCTCGGCGGGCACGAAGGCCTGGCCGGCGCGGCGCCGCGCATCCGGCGCCAGGTCCGCGCCGGCGCAGCCGCCGAGGCGGATGCGCTCGGCCTGGGCGCGCGGCAGGCGCACTTCGCCGCTGAGCAGAGCGAGCAACTCGTCCTGGCCGTTGCCGGCGACCCCGGCGATACCGAGGATCTCGCCGCTGCGCACCTCCAGATCGAGGCCGGCGAAGGACACGCCGAAGGGGTCCGGGTTGCGCCAGTGCAGGTCGCGCACCTGGAGGAAAGGCGCGCCGCCGGTAACCTTCGGATACTCCGCCGCCAGGCCCTCGGCGTCGCCCACCATCAGCCGCGCCAGCTCGAGATCGGAACATTGCGCCGGCACGCACTGTCCGGCCACCCGTCCGCCGCGCAGCACCGTGGCGCGCTGGCAGAGCGCACGGACCTCGGCCAGCTTGTGGCTGATGAAGAGGACACTGCAGCCCTCTTCCGCAAGACGGCGCAGGGTGACGAAGAGATCCTCGGCCTCGCGTGGGGTCAGCACCGAAGTCGGCTCGTCGAGGATCAGCAGGCGGATGTCCTGCATCAGGCAGCGCACGATCTCCACCCGCTGGCGCTCGCCGATGGACAGCCCATGGACCAGCCGGCGAGGCTCCAGCGGCATGCCGTAGCGCTGCGACACCTCGCGAATACGCGCCTCCAACCGGCGCGGGCTGCCCGCCTCGGCGCCGAGGGCGAGCGCGATGTTCTCCGCCACGCTGAGCGTCTCGAACAGGGAGAAATGCTGGAACACCATGCCGATCCCCAGCGCCCGGGCGCGAGCCGGGTCGCGTACCTGCACCGGCTCGCCCTGCCAGCGGACCTCGCCGGCATCGGGACGGGTCACGCCGTAGATGATCTTCATCAGCGTGCTCTTGCCGGCGCCGTTCTCACCGAGCAGGGCGTGGATCTCGCCGGCGTCGATGCACAGGTCGATGCGGTCGTTGGCCAGGCAACCCGGATAGCGCTTGCTGATCCCGCGCAGTTCGAGGCGCGGCGGCGCGAAGGAGGTAGGTGCGGACATGGCGGGCCCGGTCGGTTGCTCGACGATGCCACGGCCGGTGCAAATACCTGGCCAGGAGGTCAGGAAAGCCCTGGAACGCGGCTTGCGCCGGGAGCCACGGGCCAGGCTGCCGCGCCGAGCGGCACCAAGCCGGAGCACGCCTGGGACGCCGCGGCACATTTGCGGGCAACCCTGCGGCGCACCCGCGTGAGCATTTGTCGCAAAACAGTCATCACCACCTTGCTCACAGAGTTATCCACAGCGTGTCGGGAGCCCATCCGGGACCTTGGGAAGCCTCCCGCGCCGATCGTCCCGGCGATTTTCGCAACATTGGCGATGGACAGAAAACAGCCAACCCGGCAGGCCATGGGCGCGACCTGGCAAGGCATTTTTTCCAACACTTTGCCAACAGCTTTATCCACAAGATATCGACAGCCGTTCGGAGGAGCACGGCAGGACGATCTCTCCCGGCCAAGCCACGGGTCGGCCGAATCCCTGGGGCAGCCCCGGCGGCCCGCTTCCGGCACAGTTTGCCAACAGCTTTTCCACAGGAAACCCGCGGAACGGGAATGCCCGTGAAAATGTCTCCAGGACTTCCCCTTTAGACGCCATGATGCCCATGGATACTGGGTTTTCCGGCTTTCCAGGAAAGTCCGCGGCGATCGACGGAAGCATGCTCGGCGGCGCCATGGGTGGATCCGCTGTCCACAGTTTCGCGATGCACCGTCGTGGCGCATTCCACAGCACCTTTTCCCTGGCTCTTTCGCCAACCGGGAGAAATTCTGCGGCTCCGTCCAATGCCTTTCCCCCGACCGCCGAAGGCATTTTTTCAACGGGGAATGCGAACAGCTTTTCCACAGACAAACCCACAGAAGCGCCAGTTGCCGACCGGGCATTTCGCAAGGCGGACTCAAGGTGCCGGAACGCTTTTCGCGGATCGCCTGCCGGCAGCCAGATGGGCACATCCCGCAATGGCTCGTGCAATCTCTCCGAACACGCGCTACACACAGACTTATCCACAGCATGCGCACAGTGCATAATGGCGGAAGCGAGATCACGCGCCAAAGACGGGATATTTCCGTCGATTTCCCGGACTAAAGAGGCGAAAGCGCCATTCCGGCAGCAGAGGAGATGAACGATGCAGTACCTGCTGGCAACTTCGTCCCCCCACTTATCCTGCACTCCGACCACGGCGGGAGCGCGATGAGCAGTTCGGCCCATCGCGGGCGGATCCTGCATTTCCTCGGCGACCCGGCGAAACTCGGCGACAAGGCCTGGGAGTATTTCGAGGACGGCCTGCTGTGGATCGAACACGGCCACGTGCGCGCGCTCGATCACGCAACCTACCTGCTGCCGCAACTGCCCGCCGACCTGCCGCTGGAGGAGCATCCGCAGCGCCTGCTGCTGCCCGGCTTCGTCGACTGCCATGTGCATTACCCGCAACTCGGAGTGATCGCCTCCTACGGCACCCAACTGCTGGACTGGCTGGAAACCCACACCTTTCCCGCCGAGCAGCGCTTTGCCGATGCCGGCTACTCCGCCGCCCAGGCCGAGCTGTTCCTCGACGAACTGCTGCGCCACGGCACCACTACCGCGCTGGTGTTCGGCACGGTCCATGCGGTATCCGCCGAGGCATTCTTCCAGGCCGCGCAGAAGCGCCGCCTGCGGATGATCGCCGGCAAGGTGCTGATGGACCGCAACGCGCCGCCGGCGCTGTGCGATACCGCGGCCAGTGGCTACGCCGAGAGCCGCGCGCTGATCGAGCGCTGGCACGGCAACGGGCGCCTGCAATACGCGGTCACCCCGCGCTTCGCGCCGACCTCCTCGCCCGAGCAACTGGCCGCGGCGGCGCGCCTGCTGGACGAGTATCCCGGCGTCTACCTGCACACCCATCTTTCGGAGAACCTCAAGGAAGTCGCCTGGGTCGGCGAGCTGTTTCCCCAGGCGCAGGACTACCTGGACGTCTATCATCGCGCCGGCCTGGTCGGCGAACGCAGCGTGTTCGCCCATGGCATCCATCTCTCCGAACGCGAATGCCGCTGCCTGGCGCACAAGAACGCGGCGCTGGCGCACTGTCCCAGTTCCAACCTGTTCATCGGCTCCGGCCTGTTCGACCTTGGCCGCGCCCAGCAATACGGCATCCGCGTCGGCATCGGCAGCGACGTCGGCGGCGGCACCAGCCTGTCGCTGCTGGCCAACCTCGCCGACGCCTACAAGATCCAGCAATTGCGCGGCACCAGCCTCGATCCGTTCCAGGCGCTCTACCTGGCCACCCTCGGCGGCGCCAGGGCGCTCGACCTGGACGGCCTGGTCGGTAACTTCCTGCCCGGCCGCGAAGCCGACTTCGTCGCCCTCGACCTGGCCGCCACGCCGATGATCGCCCAGCGCATGGAGCATGCGCGCGGCCTGGCCGATACCCTGTTCGTGCTGAACACCCTGGGCGACGACCGCGCGGTGGCGGAGACCTGGGTGATGGGGGAGCGGCGCCATGTGAAGGGGTGAGAGTCTCTTTCCCGCGTTGGCTCGGCCCGTCGCTGCATGCCACCTCCTCGCGCCGTAGAGAAAAGACGCCGTTCGGCGGGCGGCCGAAGCTCGCGTTACTCCATCCGCGCCCTCACGACACCGCCACCGCCTCCAGGAAGCGCTCCAGCACCAGGTTCGGCCGGCGTCCCTTGCGGGTCACGATGGTCAGCGCGATGGCATAGTGGAAACGCTCCGGCAGCAGGGGCCGCAGCATCCCGGCGGCGACCCAGTCGGCAGCGTAGTGCGACGGCAGGTAGCCGATGAAGTTGCCGGTCAGGATCAGGAATGCCATGCCCTCACGGTCCGAGGCGCTGGCGCTGTTGTTCAGCTCCTGGTGGCGCGCCTGGGCTTCGGCGGGCAGGCGGTAGCTGGGCGCCACGGCGTCCGCGGCGAGCACCTCGTCCACCGCGATATCGCCGTCGGCGCGCTCGAACAGTGCGTGGCCGCGGCTGCAATAGAGCTGCGCGTGCTCGTCATACAGCGGCAGGTACTCGAGCCCCGACAGCGGACTGATCAACGGCACCACGCCGACATGCAGGTGGCCGTCGAGCACGCCCAGTTCGATCTCGTTGGGGGTGGTCATGCCGATGTTGATCCGCACCTGCGGTCCCTGCCCCTTGAGCGCGCTGAGAGCGTGGGTGATGCGCATCTGCGGCAGGGTCACCAGGTTGTTGATGATGCCGATGTTGAGTTCGCCGCGCAGGTGCTGGTGCAGGTCGTTGACCTCGGCGCGGAACCCCTCCAGCGCCGCCAGCAGGGTCTGGGTCGCGCGATAGACCTCGCGGCCCTCGTCGGTCAGGGCGAAGCCGGCGCGGCCGCGCTGGCACAGGCGCATGCCCAGGCGCTTCTCCAGGTCGCCCATGTGCAGGCTGATCGCCGAGCGGCTGAGGCCGAGAGTGCTCTCCGCGGCGGAGAAACTGCCGCACTCGACGATGGTCTTGAAGATGCGCAGCAGGCGGATATCGAAATCGCTGACCTGGCCGAGCGACGGGTTGCGGGATTTGGCCATTATTGTTTTACCCAGTCGAAACTAAACGTGAGAAGAATAAGCTTTATCTAACCTTTCGTCAGGGCCAAGCTTGATCCAACGCTCCGCCGCCGCGTGCGCGGAACCTTCCAACAAGAAAGCCCGAGGATCGAACGATGAACCAGCCGCTCAACGTGGCCCCGCCGGTTTCCAGCGAACTCAACCTGCGCGCCCACTGGATGCCCTTCTCCGCCAACCGCAACTTCCAGAAGGACCCGCGGATCATCGTCGCCGCCGAAGGCAGCTGGCTGACCGACGACAAGGGCCGCAAGGTCTACGACAGCCTGTCCGGCCTGTGGACCTGCGGCGCCGGCCACTCGCGCAAGGAAATCCAGGAGGCGGTGGCTCGCCAGCTCGGTACCCTCGACTACTCGCCGGGCTTCCAGTACGGCCATCCGCTGTCCTTCCAGTTGGCCGAGAAGATCGCCGGGTTGCTGCCAGGCGAACTGAACCACGTGTTCTTCACCGGTTCCGGCTCCGAGTGCGCCGACACCTCGATCAAGATGGCCCGCGCCTACTGGCGCCTGAAAGGCCAGCCGCAGAAGACCAAGCTGATCGGCCGCGCCCGCGGCTACCACGGGGTCAACGTCGCCGGCACCAGCCTCGGCGGGATCGGCGGCAACCGCAAGATGTTCGGCCAGCTGATGGACGTCGACCACCTGCCGCACACCCTGCAACCGGGCATGGCGTTCACCCGCGGGATGGCCCAGACCGGCGGCGTCGAGCTGGCCAACGAGCTGCTCAAGCTGATCGAACTGCACGACGCCTCGAACATCGCCGCGGTGATCGTCGAGCCGATGTCCGGCTCCGCCGGCGTACTGGTACCGCCGGTCGGCTACCTGCAGCGCCTGCGCGAGATCTGCGACCAGCACAACATCCTGCTGATCTTCGACGAGGTGATCACCGCCTTCGGCCGCCTGGGCACCTACAGCGGCGCCGAGTACTTCGGCGTCACCCCGGACCTGATGAACGTCGCCAAGCAGGTCACCAACGGCGCCGTGCCGATGGGCGCGGTGATCGCCAGCAGCGAGATCTACGACACCTTCATGAACCAGGCGCTGCCCGAGCACGCGGTGGAGTTCAGCCACGGCTACACCTACTCCGCGCACCCGGTCGCCTGCGCCGCCGGCCTCGCCGCGCTGGACATCCTGGCCAGGGACAACCTGGTGCAGCAGTCCGCCGAGCTGGCGCCGCACTTCGAGAAGGGCCTGCACGGCCTGCAAGGCGCGAAGAACGTCATCGACATCCGCAACTGCGGCCTGGCCGGCGCGATCCAGATCGCCCCGCGCGACGGCGATCCGACCGTGCGTCCGTTCGAGGCCGGCATGAAGCTCTGGCAACAGGGTTTCTACGTGCGCTTCGGCGGCGATACCCTGCAATTCGGCCCGACCTTCAACGCCAGGCCGGAAGAGCTGGACCGCCTGTTCGACGCGGTCGGCGAAGCGCTCAACGGCATCGCCTGATGAGCGGCCGCCCGCAAGCCGTACCCACCGTGCAGGTGGACAACGCCGAGGTGATCGTGACCGAATGGCGCTTCGCCCCCGGCGCGGAAACCGGGCGCCACCGCCACGGCCACGACTATGTGGTGGTACCGCTGACCGACGGCACGCTGCTGCTGGAAACCCCCGAGGGCGACCGCCACGCGCCGCTGGTCGCCGGACAGGCCTACTTCCGCAAGGCCGGCGTCGAGCACAACGTGATCAACGCCAGCGCACACGAAGTGGTCTTCGTCGAGACCGAGATCAAGTAATCCGCACCCGCTCCCCAGGGAGCGGGTAAAGGGAAAGGGCCACGGCCCTTTCGTCACCCCTAGCGAAGAGAGAACAAGACAAGATGGGCACCCTCCACCACCTGATCAACGGCGAAATGGTCGCCGACAACGGCCGCAGCGCCGACGTCTTCAACCCCTCCACCGGCGAAGCCATCCACAAGGTCCCGCTGGCCGACGGCAAGACCCTGCAGAAAGCCATCGATGCCGCCAGGGCCGCTTTCCCGGCCTGGCGCAACACCCCGCCGGCCAAGCGTGCACAGGTGCTGTACCGCTTCAAGCAACTGCTGGAGCAGAACGAGGCGCGGATTTCCAAGCTGATCAGCGAAGAGCACGGCAAGACCCTGGAAGACGCCGCCGGCGAACTCAAGCGCGGCATCGAGAACGTCGAGTACGCCTGCGCCGCCCCGGAAATCCTCAAGGGCGAGTACAGCCGCAACGTCGGCCCGAACATCGACGCCTGGAGCGACTTCCAGCCGATCGGCGTGGTCGCCGGGATCACCCCGTTCAACTTCCCGGCGATGGTGCCGCTGTGGATGTACCCGCTGGCCATCGCCTGCGGCAACACCTTCATCCTCAAGCCCTCCGAGCGCGACCCCAGCTCCACCCTGCTGATCGCCGAGCTGTTCCACGAAGCCGGCCTGCCGAAGGGCGTGCTGAACGTGGTGCACGGCGACAAGGAAGCCGTGGACGGCCTGCTCCAGGCGCCGGAAGTGAAAGCCATCAGCTTCGTCGGCTCGACCCCCATCGCCGAATACATCTATGCCGAGGGCACCAAGCGCGGCAAGCGCGTGCAGGCCCTGGGCGGCGCGAAGAACCATGCGGTGCTGATGCCCGACGCCGACCTCGACAACGCCGTCAGCGCGTTGATGGGTGCCGCCTACGGCTCCTGCGGCGAGCGCTGCATGGCGATCTCGGTGGCGGTATGCGTCGGCGACCAGGTGGCCGACGCGCTGATCGCCAAGCTGGTTCCGCAGATCAAGGCGCTGAAGATCGGCGCCGGCACTTCCTGCGGCCTCGACATGGGCCCGCTGGTCACTGCCGCCGCGCAGGCCAAGGTCACCGGCTACATCGACAGCGGCGTGGCCCAGGGCGCGGAGCTGGTGGTGGACGGCCGTGGCTACCAGGTCGCCGGCCACGAGAACGGCTTCTTCCTCGGCGGCAGCCTGTTCGACCGGGTGACCCCGGAAATGACCATCTACAAGGAAGAGATCTTCGGCCCGGTGCTGTGCGTGGTTCGCGTCAACAGCCTGGAAGAGGCCATGCAGTTGATCAACGACCACGAATACGGCAACGGCACCTGCATCTTCACCCGCGACGGCGAGGCCGCACGCCTGTTCTGCGACGAGATCGAGGTCGGCATGGTCGGCGTCAACGTCCCGCTGCCGGTGCCGGTGGCCTACCACAGCTTCGGCGGCTGGAAGCGCTCGCTGTTCGGCGACCTCCACGCCTACGGCCCGGACGGCGTGCGCTTCTACACCCGGCGCAAGGCCATCACCCAGCGCTGGCCGCAGCGGGCCAGCCACGAGGCCTCGCAATTCGCCTTCCCCAGCCTCTGAAGGCTGACGACAACAGGCATGGTCGGTAACGACCATGCCTTTTTTCTTTTTCCGCAATCAGGAGTCCGCAACGTTCCACCGCCGTGAAACCTCACCCACGGCCGCACCCATGGCGTCGCCCACAAGGCGGCCCAGACCTTGCCCAAGAACAATTAAAGGGTCTCAACGATGTCCAAAGTCGTACTGGCTTCACAACTGCCGAACAAGCGCAACGCCTCGCTCGCGCCCGGCCTGAAACAACGCCACGTCACCATGCTGTCGATCGCCGGGGTGATCGGCGCCGGCCTGTTCGTCGGCTCCGGCCATGCCATCGCCGCCGCCGGCCCGGCCGCCCTGCTCGCCTACCTGATCGCCGGCACCCTGGTGGTGCTGGTCATGCGCATGCTCGGCGAAATGGCGGTCGCCTCCCCCGATACCGGTTCCTTCTCCACCTACGCCGATCGCTCCATCGGCCGCTGGGCCGGTTTCACCATCGGCTGGCTCTACTGGTGGTTCTGGGTGCTGGTGATCCCCCTCGAAGCGATCGCCGCCGCGGCCATCCTCAACGCCTGGTTCCCGGCCATCGACACCTGGATCTTCGCCCTCGCGGTGACCTTCCTGCTCACCGTCACCAACCTCTTCAGCGTGGCCCGCTACGGCGAGTTCGAGTTCTGGTTCGCGCTGCTCAAGGTGATCGCCATCATCGCCTTCATCGTACTCGGCGCGGTGGCCATCGTCGGCGGCCTGCCGGAACGCGAGGTCAGCGGCCTGTCCAGCCTGATGGCGAGCCACGGCGGCTTCGTGCCGAACGGCTACGGCGCGGTGCTCGGCGCCCTGCTGACGACCATGTTCAGCTTCATGGGCACCGAGATCGTCACCATCGCCGCCGCCGAGTCCAAGGACCCGGCGAAGCAGATCACCCGCGCCACCAACTCGGTGATCTGGCGGATCGGCCTGTTCTACCTGGTGTCGATCTTCATCGTGATCTCCATCGTGCCGTGGAACGACCCGCTGCTGATCCAGGTCGGCTCCTACCAGCGCGCCCTGGAGCTGCTGGACATCCCGCACGCCAAGCTGATCGTCGACCTGGTGGTACTGGTCGCCGTGGCCAGTTGCCTGAACTCGGCGATCTACACCTCGTCGCGGATGGTCTTCTCCCTGGCCAAGCGCGGCGACGCCCCGAGCGTGCTCAAGCTGACCAACACCGCCCACGTACCACGCCCGGCGGTGCTGGCCAGCACCGCGGTGGGCTTCCTCACCACCATCGTCAACTACTTCGCACCGGAGAAGGTCTTCACCTTCCTCCTCGCCAGCTCCGGCGCCGTGGCGCTACTGGTGTACCTGGTGATCGCCGTGGCCCAGTTGCGCATGCGCAAGCAATTGCAGGCCAGCGGCCAGCCCATCGAGTTCCGCATGTGGCTATATCCCTGGCTGACCTGGGCGGTGATCCTGTTCATCGTCGCCGCGCTGAGCATCATGCTGATCATGCCGGAGCACCGTCACGAGGTGTTCGCCACCGCTCTGCTGACGATCTTCACCGTCTGCCTCGGGCTGCTCAACGCGCGACGCAAGCCGCGCCTCGGCGAGGACTACGCCGGGAAGACGGCGCGGGTCTGAGTCCACCACCGGGGGAAGAACCCAGACAGCCCTCCAAAGAAAAGCCCGGCCAATGGCCGGGCTTCTTCAGGCAAGGTCGTCTCAGACCTTCCTGACGAATTCCGATTTCAGCTTCATCGCGCCAATGCCGTCGATCTTGCAATCGATGTCGTGGTCGCCGTCCACCAGGCGGATGTTCTTCACCTTGGTGCCGACCTTCACCACCAGCGAGGAGCCTTTCACTTTCAGGTCCTTGATCACGGTGATGGTATCGCCGTCCTGGAGAACGTTGCCCACCGAGTCCTTGATCACCTTGCCATCATCGGACGCCGTAGCGGCCTCGTTCGGCGACCATTCATGGGCGCACTCCGGGCAGACCAGCAGCGCACCATCCTCGTAGGTGTATTCGGAGTTGCATTGGGGACAGGGCGGCAGCGTGCTCACGGCATTCTCTCTTCAGCAGGGGGACGAAAACCGCAGATTATATAGGGTTTCTCGCTCCCCTGCCGAACCGCCTCAGAGCCCCTTGGTCTTCGGCGCGCCGACGGCCGGCCCGGAGAAGTCGAGGGTGCCCTTTTCGCTGAAGCGCACGGTGCCGAACAGGCCTCCGGCGAGCTTGCCCTTCACCACGTAGGGCATGCCCCGGGTCGGAGCGTTGTTGCTCAGGCCCCAGGCCTGGCGGAAGGCGGAAAAGGCGGAGACGGTCAGCGGCACGCTCACCACCCGCTCGCCGAAGCGCGGCACCTCGCCGGTCTGGTCGCTGACGCCGCTGGCCAGGGGCTGGCCGTTGACGTCGAGGTCGAGGGCGATGCCGTTGTATTCGATCGGCTCGTCGTTGGGGTTCTGTACCCGCAGCTTGACCATGAAGCGCATTTCCATGCCTTGCCCCGGCAGGGGTTCCAGGCCGACCAGGTCGATACGCAACGGATCGCGCTGGCCGAAGGTGCTGCAGGCGCTCAACAGGACGCCCAGGCACAGGGCCGGCAGCAGGCGGCCGAGGTTCGCAGGCAGGCGCATGGGTTCTCCTCCTTGGGTCGAATGTGCGCCCATGGTGCCACAGCCGCTAGAATTCGCCGCGCAGCCGATCCGGCTGCGCCAATGGACAAAGGACATGCCCATGCCTACACGCGTTCTGCGCGGCCTCGTCGCCGCCCTCCCCTTGCTCCTCGCCGCCTGCTCGGACTCCGCTCCGTCCAGCGAGGAGATCGCCCGCTTGCTCGCCGAGCGCGGCTTCGACAAACCCGCCTGCGCCAGCTCCACCCTGTTCAAGACGTTCCCGGTGACGCTCTCCGACAGCTTCTCCGGCCCCGGCCCGGCGAAAGGCAACGCCGCGGTCTACGACGCGCTGGTCGGCGTCGGCCTGCTGCGCCGCGACGGCGATTCCTACGACCTCACGCCCGCCGGCCGCGAGGACTACAAGCCCGAGTCGAAGGCCTTCTGCTACAGCAGCGGCTTCGACGTCAGCGTCCGTTCGGTGGACCCCGCCAAGCCCGACGACTACGGCCCGGCCGTGGAAAAGGGCTGGTTGGTCACCGTCGAGGTCAAGCCACGCGAAGTGAAGGACTGGGCGAAGAACCCCGAGGTGCTCAAGCAGGCCAGCCTGACCACCCTGCAACAGATCACCCAACCGCAGGTCGGCCAGGTCTCGCTGGTCAAGCCACGCGGCGAGGAAGGCTACAAGCTCGTCAACACCCGCTTCTCGCCCAGGCAGGGCTTCCACTTCAACCAGGCCTGGTAATCCCGCGCCACCCTTCCGCCCGCCCCGCTCGGGGCGGGCTCCTCATTCAACCCACTGATCGATAAAGGTTTTTTCGTCGGACGAAACAGCCTGGCGATTGCTCGTCCGAGGGCTTTCGTATACATTCGTTTTCACTGTAAACACCGTATACAACGAAAACGAAGCTGATCAGAAAATGAGCACCGTAGTCTCGTTCCGCGCCGATGACGCCCTGGTCGCGGCCCTCGACGAACTGGCCCGCGCCACCCACCGCGACCGCCCGTATCACCTGCGGCAGGCGCTCGCGCAGTACCTGGAAAGGCAGCAGTGGCAGGTCGCTGCCATCGATGAAGGCTTGGCCGATGCCAATGCCGGTCGCCTGCTGGAGCACGCGGAGATCGAGAAGCGCTGGGGGCTGCAATGAGCCTGAAGTGGACCCGTAAGGCGGCCGCCGACCTGGACGCCATCTACGACCATTACGTCGTGCTGATCGGCCCGGAAAAAGCTCTGAAAGCCGTTCAGGACATCGTCGAGCAGGTGAAACCGCTGCAGCAGGTAGCCAACCAGGGGGCAGGGCGGCCCAGCGAGGTGCCAGGCGTACGCACCCTGACCCTGAAGCGCTGGCCGTTCAGCGCCCCGTTTCGGGTTAAAGGCAAGGAAATCCAGATTTTGCGCATCGACAGAGTCGAAATTACCCCCTGAAAGTGGTCACACGGTTACAAGATATTTCAAAACGAATATTTACCTTGACTTGTACGTAGTGACCTATTTCGGACAAAACATCCATAACTCACAAGAAATGGACATTTTTCGACCAGACAAATGAGAGCGACCAACTTGCGACCACTTCAACCTGATTAGTTCTTTAACTGACTTATGCTTCGCTCCCATACGCATCCGTATTTTTCCGAAACCCGACGACCTCGCCCGCTGGGCATGCTTTCTCGCGCTTTTTCCGGTGATTTTTCCCCAGGCGCAGTCTCCCGCAAGGAGGAACCGGCATGGATTCGCTGAAAGGCATGGCGATCTTCGCCACTGTGGTGGACAAGGGCTCGATGGCAGCCGCGGCCCAGAGCCTGGGCATGACCCCTTCGGCAGTCAGCCAGCAGATCCGCAAGCTGGAGAGCCGCGCCCAGGTCACTTTGCTGCATCGCACCACCCGCCGGCTGACCCTGACCGAGGCCGGCGAGGCGTTCTATCGCAGTTGCGCGCAGATGCTGGCGATCGCCGAGGAAGCCGAGCGGCGGCTTGGCGAATGGCGCGATGCGCCGGTGGGTGAGTTGCGCCTGGCGGCGCCGGTGGGGTTCTCCGGCACGCTGATCACCCAGGCGCTGAAACCGTTGCTGGAGAACCACCGCCAGTTGCGCCTGCAGCTGTTCTTCCAGGACGAGCGCATCGATCTGGTCGCCGAGCACATCGACCTGGCGATACGCGTCGGCAATCTCGCCGACTCCAGCCTGGTGGCGCGCCACCTCGGCGATTGGAGCAGCGTGCTCTGCGCGGCGCCGGCCTATTTGCGCCAACGGGCGCCCATCAACCGTCCGGAGCAGTTGACCGAGGTCGACTGGATTTCCCTGAACACCTCGAACCACCTCAACCACCTGACGCTCAGCGGGCCGGGCGGGGAAGTCTGCAAACTGCGCCTGGAGCCACGGGTGGCCGCCAACGGGATGCTCGCGGTGCGTCAGTTCACCCTCGACGGACTCGGCGTGTCCTACCAGCCGCTGCCGGAGGTGCGCGACGCGCTGAACGACGGGCGCCTGCAACAGCTATTGCCGGAGTGGAGGATTCCCGGGCTCGGCATCTATGCGGTGACGCCACGGCGCGAGGCCCAGCCGGCCAAGGTGAAGGTCGCCATCGAGGCGCTGCGGCGAGCGTTCGCCACGGACGGGGATGAGCGCTGGAGCTGACCGACGGACTGCCGGCCAGCTCCAGGTACCGTCAGGAGAAGCGGCCGAGGGTCAGGGTGACCTCGCCGATGTCCGTGCCCGTAGCGTTGCCGCCGCTGGTGATGCCGGCATAGTCCGCCGATGCCGGCGTGAAGCTCCAGGTGTTGGTGGCGCCGGATTTCCACGGGTCATCCCAGCTGAAGGTGCCCATCTTGGTGTTGCCGTCGTAGCAGTCGAAGCTGCCCTGGGTGCCGGACGAAGCGTTCTCCCGTCCGCAGGAGGCGATCCATTGCGGGCTGCCGGCCTGCACGTTCATGCTGCTGACTTCCTCGGTGGAAATCTCGTCGTCCTTGTTGGTGTAGCGGTAGAACTTGCCCCATTGCAAGGTGGCGTTGCGGATGCCCACCGTGCCGATGGATTTGGATACCACGACCTTCACTGCGATCCATTCTGCGTATGCCATGTCGATCTCCGTTAACCATGCGTTCACAGCTTCCTGTAGGACGTCACGGACAGGACCGGGCGCTCACAACGGACCCTTGGCTACTTCGACCAGCACGGCGCCATCCCTGACCCGCTTCACTATAGGCTGGCCACCAGCCACCACCGCCTGCCAGATCTGGTAGGCGGCGGCCGGGGAGGTCAGGCCCTCCGGCGTTTTTCCCCGCGAGGGGCCTTCATGCCGAATGCCTCGCGCAGGTCGGTGGTGGGTGGCGGCAGGAAGCGCATGCGGGCGAACAGGCCTCGCAGGTAAGCGTCCATCAGCGCAGCCGCCGCCGCGCTGTCGCCGTCCTCCAGGGCATCGAGCAGGGCGCGCTGCGCGGCGCAGGCCTCGGCGGTATAGACCGCCCCCTTGTTCAGCGCGATGTCCAGCGAGGCGCGTGCCACCAGGCCACGGACGAAACCCTGCAGCAAGGGATTCTCGGTCAGTTCGGCCAGGCGCAGGTGGAAGCGCCCGGCGAGACGGATCAGCCCGGCGCTGTCGCGGGCCGCGAGGCAAGCCTGCTCCTCGTCGACCAGCGCCCGTAGCTCGGCAAGGGCGGCGGGATCCAGCCCCGCGGGCAGTTGCCGCACCACTTCGCTTTCCACCAGCAGGCGCGCGTCCAGCACCTGCCGCGCCTGGCGCTCGTCCGGGCGGGCGACGCTGGCGACCTCCTTCGGCGGCATCACCACCGCGCCGTCCTCGGCGAGACGGGTGAGGGCACGCTGGATGGTACCGTTGCTGACCCGGAAGATCTGCCCGAGGGTTTCCTTGCTCAGCTTGGCGGCCGGCGCCAGGCGCTTTTCCAGGATTGCCGTGTAGATGCTTTCGTAGACGAAATGGCTGGTGGGGCGCAGCGCGGCGCCCTGCTGGGTACGTGCTTCGAATCCGACCATGTTCACACCTGTCGAGTCGTGCTTGTGGGCCTTCGCAGGCGGCGGACGAAAGCCGTCCGGGCGCCGCGACGGACCCGGGTTGGAACCCTGGCGCGGGCGATCAGACCTGCGGCAAGCGCAGGTCGATGTTCAGGCGCGCGCCTTCGTTGAGGATGTGCTGACGCATCGCCTGGCTCGCCCGCTCGCTGTCGTGCTGGCGGATCGCACGGAGGATGGCGTCGTGTTCCTGGAGGATCTCCTCGGCGCATTCCGGCTGGCGGCGCACCAGGTTGTCGCTGCGCTCCAGGGCGCTGCCGATCTGTTCGGAAACGCTGAGGAAGATCGGGTTCGAGGTGAGCTTCACCAGGCGCCGGTGGAAGGCCGTGTAGGCCTCAACCAGAGCCTGCGGGTCGCCATCCTCGACCGCTTCGCGCAGGTCCAGCAGCAACAGCCGCAGTTCGCTGATCTCCGCCGCCCCGGCGCTCTGCGCGACGATGCCGACGATGAACGGCTCCAGCGCATAGCGCAGTTGCAGGACGTCTTCCATGGTCGCCTCGCCGGGCGCCGCGACCTCGCGCAGCGGTTCGCTGCGTTCGAGGACCATCACGCCCTTGCCCGGCAGCGAACGGACCACGCCCAGGGTCTCCAGGACCATGATCGCCTCGCGCAGGCTCGGCCGGCTGATTTCCATCTGTTCAGCCAGCTCGCGCTGGCCGGGCAACATCTGGCCGGCGACCCAGCGACCCTGCTCGATGGTGTCGAGCAGGCGCTGGGCAACCGCGTTGACCAGCTTGGACGAAGAAAACATGTCGCCTCCCTTTACTTGCCAATCGGACGTGCAACGCGCCTCGGCGCGTCAGCCATGCAGCTTGCCTTCCCCGGCCACCGCGCTGCGCTTGAGCGGCTCGCCGTCGGCCTTGGCCGGCGCCTCCAGGCGCCCGTCGAGTATGGCCTGCGCGCGCGGCATATCGATGTCGTTTTCCCAGCGGGCGATGGTCACGGTGGCCACGCAGTTGCCGATCAGGTTGGTCAGCGCGCGGCCGATGCCCATGAACCAGTCCACCGAAAGCACCAGCACCAGGCCGGCCACCGGGATCGCCGGCACCGCGGTGAGGGTGGCGGCGAGGATCACCAGGGCCGAGCCGGGAATGCCGTGGGCGCCCTTGGAGGTGACCAGCGAAACCAGCAGGATGGTGATCAGGTCGGTCATCGCCAGCGGCGTGCCGGTGACGTGGGCGATGAACACCACCGCCAGGGTCAGGTAGATCGAGAATCCGTCGAGGTTGAACGAGTAGCCGGTGGGAATCACCAGGCCTACCGTGGAGCTGCGGATGCCCATGTGCTCGAGCTTGCGCATCACCTGCGGCAGCACCGCGTCGGAGGAGGCGGTGCCCATCACGATCAGCAGCTCTTCGCGGAAGTAGCGCAGGAACGGCAGCATGCGCACCCCGGAGAGACGCAGGACGCTACCGAGCACCGCCATGACGAAGACCAGGCAGGTGGCGTAGAACACCAGCACCAGCGCGCCCAGGTGGCTGAGCGAGTCGACGCCGTAGCGGGCGGTGGTGAAGGCCACCGCGCCGAACACGCCGAGCGGTGCCAGGCGCACGATCATGCCCATGATGCGGAACACGATGTGGCTGAATTCGTTGATCAGGCGGGCCACGCCGCTGGCCTGCTCGCCGACCAGGTTCAGGGCGCTGCCGAACAGCACGGAGAACAGCAGGACCTGGAGGATGTCGTTCTCGGCGAAGGCGCTGAACACAGAGGTCGGGATCAGGCCCATGAGGAATGCCACGGGGCCATGGATTTCCTGGGTGCGCCCGGTATACAGGGCGACGTCGCCGGCGGGCAGTTCGTTGAGATGGATGTTGGCGCCGCTGCCCAGGCCCAGGCTGTAGGCGACCACCAGGCCGAGGACCAGGGCGATGGTGGTGAGGATTTCGAAGTAGATCACCGACTTCAGGCCGATGCGGCCGACCTTCTTCAGGTCGCCGGCGCCGGAGATGCCGTTGACCACCACGCAGAAGACGATCAGTGCGATGAGCATCTTGATCAGCTTGATGAAGCCATCGCCCAGCGGCTTCATCTGCACGGCCAGGTCGGGAATGCCGACCCCGCAGATCACGCCTATCACCAGGCCAATCACGACTTGCAGGAATATCGAGCGGGAACAGCGCTTGATGAACATCGCAGGAGTCTCCATTCGGCGCTTCCATCGGGCCTCGCGGAGGCGGGCGATGAACGCATTTTTATTGTGGTATTACCGGTCTGACCAGTTCAGCCTATACGCAAAGAAGTCGGCCTGACAAGCCGCTATCGGCGGGCGCGACGAATGGCCAGGAACCGCGGCACGCGCGGGCCGCAGCCGGGAGAAGGGCGCTCGGATGGCGCAAGGCGGCGGGCCAGAGCGGCTCGCCGCGGGGAAGGGGAGGTCAGCCGGCGAGGGCCTCGGCGACGAAATCGAGGCGATCCTGGCCGAAGAACAACTGGTCGCCGACGAAGAAGCTGGGCGCGCCGAAGACGCCGCGCCGCACCGCCTCTTCGGTGGTCGCCTTGAGCCCCTCCTTGACCTGCTCGTCGCCAACCAGGCGGAGGAACTCATCCGGATCGAACCCGGCCTCCGCCAGCACCTGGGCGACCACCTCGGGCTTGCCGAGGTTCTGCTGTCGTACCCACAACGCTTCGAACACCGCTTTCAGGTAGGGCTGGAACCCTTCGCCGCCGAGATAGCCCTGGGCGCCGCGCATCAGCGTCAGGGTGTTGATCGGGAAGGCCGGGTTGAAGGCCAGCGGCACGCCGTAGCGTTTCGCATAGCGCGCCAGGTCGTGGAGGGTGTAGCGCCCCTTGGCCGGCACCTCGATCGGCGAATGGTTGCCGGTGGCCTTGAACACGCCGCCCAGCAGCATCGGCCGCCAGGCGATGCTCGCGCCATGGGCGGCGGCGATGCGCGGCAGTTGGGTCCAGGCGAGGTAGGTGGTAGGACTGCCGAAGTCGAAGAAGAACTCGATTTGCTTGCTCATGCGTGGCTCTTTCCGTGGCGGGGATCAGAAGGTTTCCATCCAGGGGCGCAGGTCCAGTTCGTGCACCCAGCAGTCGCGCGGCTGGCAGTGGATCTGCCAGTAGGTCTCGGCGATGTGCTCGGGATCGAGGATGCCGTCCTGCTCCTTGCGCTTGTACAGCTCGGGCAGGGTTTCGCGGATGAAGTCGGTGTCGATGGCGCCGTCGATGATCGGGTGGGCGACGTGGATGCCCTTCGGCCCCAGCTCGCGCGCCATGCTCTGGGCCAGGGCACGCAGGGCGAACTTGGCGCCGGAGAACGCGGCGAAATGCGCGCGGCCGCGCAACGAGGCGGTGGCGCCAGTGAAGATGATCGTTCCGCGCTGCCGCGGCAGCATCACCCGCGCCGCCTCGCGGCCGGTGAGGAAGCCGCCGAAGGCGGCCATCTCCCAGACCTTGCGATAGACCCGTTCGGTGGTTTCGGTGATCGGGAACCAGACGTTGGCGCCGACGTTGAAGATCACCGCCTCCAGCGCACCGACCTCACCCTCGATGCGGGCGAAGAGGTCGATCACCTGCTGCTCCTGGCGTGCGTCGCAGCCGCAGGCCAGAGCCTCGCCGCCTTGGTCGCGGATGGCCTGCACCAGCGGCTCCAGCTTCTCCGCGTTGCGCCGGGCGACGCACGCCACGTAGCCCTCGCGGGCGAACCGCCGGGCGATGGCGCCACCGGTGGCGTCGCCGGCGCCCATTACCAGAACCGCTTTGCGCTGGGTCATTGCAGAGGCCTCTCTTGTTAGTTCTTTTTTAGAACCCAATAGAGACGATAGTTAGTTCTTAAAAGGAACTTGTCAACTGGCAAGGGCTCGAGTGATATCCGCGCACCAATTACTCTGCCTGTCCCGGCCTGCCCGGCACGTCCTCTCCCTGAAGAGAGGGGACCGGTCGGCGGAGCCTGGTACGACAGCGTCCTTCCTGCCGTAACGCCATCGGCGTTTATCCGCCGATTCGCGTCGGCGGCCAGGCCTGGAACGCTCAGCCGCGCCGCAGCAGGCGCCCCTTCCAGAACAGCCCCTCGCGTACCGTCACGTCCCGCGCGTGCAGCGGCTCACCGCATTCGGAACAGACCAGCACGCCATGCATGTGCTGGCCGCAATGCTTGTGCACATGCTCGAGTGGCGGCCCCTCGACGCCGGCGAGGTGGCGGTCGCCCCAGTTCACCAGGGAAAGGATGGCCGGGTACAGTTCCATCCCTTTCTCGGTAAGCCGGTATTCCTCGCGCAGCGGCCTTTCCTGGTAGGGCACCTTGGCCAGTATCTCCGCTTCGACAAGGCGCTTGAGGCGGTCGGCGAGGACGTGACGGGTCACGCCGAGGCTGCGCTCGAAGTCGTCGAAACGGCGCACGCCGAGAAAGCAGTCGCGCAATACCAGCAGGGTCCAGCGATCGCCGAGGATCGCCAGCACCCGCGCCAGCGAACAGGGTTGTTCGCTCAGTTCTTCCCAACGCATGAGACACCTCCAGCCGTTCGGCAAAGGATAGTCGCGTGGGTTCTGAAACGAAACCGACCGGCCACGCCTTTCCAGCGGCCCGCCGCCCATGGCATAACCGCGTTCCTGTCTCCTGTCCCGGAATCCCGACCATGTCGCTCGACTGGACCTGCAAGCACCACGCCGACCTCACCCTGAAGGAACTCTACGCGCTGCTGCAATTGCGCACCGAGGTCTTCGTGGTGGAACAGAAATGCCCCTACCAGGAAGTCGACGGCCTCGACCTGGTCGGCGATACCCATCACCTGATGGCCTGGCGCGACGGCCAGTTGCTCGCCTACCTGCGCCTGCTGGACCCGGTTCGCCACGAGGGCCAGGTGGTGATCGGCCGGGTGGTCAGTTCCTCGGCCGCGCGCGGCCAGGGGCTTGGTCACCAGTTGATGGAACGCGCGCTGCAGGCGGCGGAGCGCCTCTGGCTGGATACCCCGGTGTACCTCTCGGCCCAGGCCCACCTGCAGGCCTACTACGGCCGCTATGGCTTCGTCGCGGTCACCGAGGTCTACCTGGAAGACGACATCCCGCACATCGGCATGCGCCGGGCCTGAGGCCCGGAGCGGACGGTGGGGGGAGGGAAGGGAATCAGGCCTGCGGCTTGAGCACGCCGGGCAGTTGGGCTTCCAGCTTGGCGTTGTTCAGCGGCGCGCGGATGAAGCCGTGCTGCTCGCCGTCCGGACCGATGATCACCAGGTTGCCGCTGTGGTCGACGGTGTAGTTGGGCTTGCTGGTGTCGGCGGGGATGTAGGGGATGCTCATGGCGTTGGCCAGCTTCTGGATGTTCTCCGGAGTGCCGGTGAGCCCCTGGAAGCCGGCGTTGAAGTAGCCCAGGTATTGCTTGATCTGCTGCGGCGTGTCGCGGTTCGGATCGACGCTGACGAATACCACCTGCAGGTCGTCGCGCACCTCCTGCGGCAGCTTGCCCTGCAATTCGCGGAGCTGGGCGAGGGTGGTCGGGCAGACATCGGGGCAGAAGGTGTAGCCGAAGAACAGCAGGTGCCAGCGACCCTTGAGACTGGCAGTGCTGACCGCCTGGCCGTCCTGGTTGGTGAACTCCAGCGCCGGCACCTTGCGCGTCTGCGGCAGGATCACGATGCCGGCGTCGAGCAGCACGGTGGGATCGGCCTGGCGCTGGGCGGTGAGCACCTTGTGCACGGTGAGGCCGAGGACCAGGGCGACCAGGGCGACGAGGACGAGGACGGTCTTGTTGACTCGAGTCATGGGTGGGCAAGGCTCTAGAGTGGGATCAGAGAAGCAGCTTCAGCGGCAGATAGTGGTCCACCAGCAGCGCCATGAACAGCAGGAACAGGTAGACGATAGAGTACTTGAAGGTCTTTATCGCCGCATGTGGCCGGCTGTCACAGTAGAGCGCCCAGGCCCAGTCGAGGAAGCGCGCGCCCAGGGCCAGGGCGCAGAGCAGGTAGACCAGCCCACTCATGTGGATGACGAACGGCATCAGGCTCACCGCGAACAGCACCAGGGTATAGAGCAGGATGTGCAGCTTGGTGTAGCGCTCGCCGTGGGTCACCGGCAGCATCGGGATGTCGGCCTTGGCGTATTCGTCCTTGCGGTGGATGCATAGCGCCCAGAAGTGCGGTGGGGTCCAGGCGAAGATGATCAGTACCAGCAACAGCGGCTCGGCGCTCAGGTGGCCGGTGATGGCGACCCAGCCGAGCAGCGGCGGCGCCGCCCCGGCGAGCCCGCCGATGACGATGTTCTGCGGCGTGGCGCGCTTCAGGAAGCCGGTGTAGAGCGCCGCGTAGCCGAGCAGCGAGGCGAGGGTCAGCCAGGCCGTCAGCGGGTTGGTGAAGGCCAGCAGCACGGCCATCCCGGCCAGCGCCAGGAGCAGCGCGAAGCCCAGCGCCATGCTCGGCGACACTCGACCCTCGGCCAGCGGCCGCTTGTGGGTCCGCGCCATGATCGAGTCGATGCGCCGGTCCACCACATGGTTGACCGCCGCCGCCGCGCCGGCACAAAGGCCGATGCCGAGGTTGCCGAAGATCAGCACCTGCCAGGGCACGAAGCCATCCAGCGGCGCCTTGGTGGCGAGCAGCATGCCGATCAGCGAGGTGATCAGCATCAGCACCACGACCTTGGGCTTGGTCAGTTCGAGGAAGTCGCGCCAGGTCGGCTGGCTGTGGCGATCGATGACGGTGGCCATATCCTTACCTCCATCCTTCTGTCTGTCAGGCGGCCTTCAGCCGAGAACCTTGCGCCGGCGGCAGCGTGCGGCGCACGCGCTGCGGCGACGGTGCCGGCGCGCGGACGCTGGCCGGCGCGCGCAGGCGATAGTTGACCAACACCAGGCTGAGCAGCAGCAGGGCGCCACCGCCGTTGTGCGCCACCGCCACCGGCAGCGGCAGGTGCAGCAGCACGTTGCTGATGCCCAGGCCGATCTGCAGCGACAGGCCGAGCAGCATCAGCGCGGTCGGCCAGACCAGGCCGCTGCGCTGCAGGCGCCAGGCGAGCAGCAGGAGGACCAGGGTCACGCACAGCGCGCCGATCCGGTGGGTCATGTGGATCGCCGTGCGCGCGTCGCTGTCGAGCTGGCCGCCGAGGTAGTTGGGGCCGATGTGCTGGGTCAGGTGGAAGCCGTTGGCGAAGTCCATCCGCGGCCACCACTCGCCATGGCAGGTGGGCAGGTCGATGCAGGCCACCGCCGCATAGTTGCTGCTGACCCAGCCGCCGAGGGTGATCTGGCCGATCACCAGGAGCAGGGCCAGCCCCGCCAGTCCGCGGGTCGCCGCCGGGTAGCGCCGCGCCGCGAAGCGTCCGGAGAGGCGCAGGGCGAGGAGAAAGAGCAGCGCCAGGGTGGTGAAGCCGCCGAGCAGATGGGCGGTGACCACCTGCGGCCAGAGCTTGAGGGTCACCGTCCACATGCCGAAGGCGGCCTGCGCGATCACCACCGCGAGCAGCAGCAGCGGCAGCTTCAGCGGTTGGCCGTCGCGCCCGCGGCGGACCAGCGCATGCAACGCCAGGCCAAGGATGAGCAGGCCGAGGGCGCCGGCAAAATAGCGGTGGATCATCTCATTCCAGCCCTTCTGTGCCTCCACCGGGGCGTCGGGGAAGTGCAGTTCGGCGTGGGCCAGTTGCGCCTCGCTCAGCGGCACGTGGACGAAACCGTAGCAGCCTGGCCAGTCCGGACAGCCGAGGCCGGCGTGGGTCAGCCGGGTATAGGCGCCGAGCAGGACCACCACGGCGGCCAGCAGGGTCGCCAGCACGGCGACGGTGAAACCGGGTTTGCGGGTTGCGCCTGTCATTCGCGGGCCCCTTTTTCTTGTCGTTCTGTCCTCATCGGGCCGGGAACCGCGCCGGCCACGCCGATCAACCGATATGCGAGAGCTTGAGCAGCAGTTGCACGTCCTTCAGCAGCTTCTTGCCGTTGGCCTTGGCGTCGTAGCGCAGCACCAGGTTGCCGTGCGGGTCGACCACCCACAGCAGCGGCCGCTCGCCGCCGCCGGCCTTGTCGTACAGGACAGGGTCCAGGCCGTAGCGCTGCAGGCGCGGGTAGTCCTGCCTCACCAGGTTGGCGAAGTCCGCCGGCAGCTCGCCACTGGCGGCCAGGGCGTGGCCGGCGCGCGAGGCTTCGCGGCCGAGGGCGATGTTGACCTGGCGGGCCAGGTAGACCAGTTGCTGGCAGTCCTCGCCGCAAGTACCCGGCGCGGTCACCAGCAGTTGCCACTGCTCGCCCTGGCTGCGTCCCTGCACGCCGAGGTCGGCGGGGGTCTGGCCGTTGCCGATCAGCGCGCCGCTGTAGCTGCGCCCCTGCGGAACCCAGAAACTCCATTTGTACATGGCGCTGGCGAGCAGCATCGGCCCCACCACCAGGCCGATGATCGCCAGCAGTTGCAGGCGGCCACGGGCGCGGCGCGGACGTTCAGGCATCGGAATCGCGAGACTCATGGTTTTTCTCCCGTGCGCGGCGCACACCGAGGTAGAGGTAGAGGGCGAGCAGGGCCGTCGCCAGGGCGAACCACTGCACGGCGTAGCCGGTGTGCCGCTCCGGCGGCATCGAGACCAGGGGCCAATCGGTGTCGAAGCTGGCGTCGCCCGGCTCCAGGCGGATTTCCCAGGGCAGCCCGGCGCGACCGAAGGCCTGCCACAGCGCCGGGATGTCGAGCTGGGTCACCAGGCGCGGCCAGCCGCCGGCCGGCGCGTCGGCCAGGTGCAGGCCGCCGGGTGGCGGCAGGTAGGTCCAGGCGTCGAGCAGGAGGACGCGGTCGGGGGTTTCCAGCGTCGGCGGCGAGCGTCGGTCAGTCCATGCGACCCAGCCGCGGTTGACCAGCAGCCAGAGGCCGCTGGCCTGGTCGTAGAAGGGTTGCAGCACCTCGACCCCGGCCTGTCCGTTGCGCAGCCGGTTATCCAGCAGCAGCGTATGCCGCTGGTCGAAGCGGCCGTGCAGGCGCACGCGGACGTACGCCGGGTCGCGCAGTCCCTCTAGCTGCCCGGGCGACACCGGCTCGGCGCCGCGCCGGGCCTCGTAGCTGGCCAGCAGGGCGCGCTTCTCGTCGGCCCGCTGCAACTGCCAGGTGCCCAGCCAGAGCAGTACCGGCAGCAGGCCGAGGACCACCAGGGTCGGCAGCAGGCCGGGGCGGAACGCGCCACGCATGCTGCGTCTGTCATTGCGTCCGGCCTCCCCGAGGCGCTGGCTATACTGCATGAATCCCCCCATCGCCGGAGTCCCACCATGTTGAAAGTGGCGATCGTCCTGCTACTGCTGGCTACCCTGGTGAGCCTGTTCAGCGGCCTGTTCTTCCTGGTCAAGGACCAGGGCCATGGTTCCCGCGTGGTCAATTCGCTGACCGTCCGCGTGGTGCTCGCCGCGGCGACCCTGGTGCTGGTCGCCTGGGGCTTCTACAGCGGCGAGCTGAACAGCCACGCGCCCTGGCATTTCTGATTCCCCCGGTGGCGGTCAGATCACGTAGACGAAGATGAACAGGCCGATCCAGACCACGTCGACGAAGTGCCAGTACCAACTGGCGGCCTCGAAGCCGAAGTGGTGCTCGGCATCGAAGTGACCGCGCAGGATGCGGATCAGCATGATGCCGAGGATCAGCGCGCCGAGGGTCACGTGGGCGCCATGGAAGCCGGTGAGCATGAAGAAGGTCGAGCCGTAGATGCCGGCGCCGAGGGTCAGGCCCAGCTCGTTGTAGGCGTGCACGTACTCCTCGGCCTGCAGGATCAGGAAGGCGATCCCCAGCAGCACGGTCAGCGCCAGCCAGGCCTTGAGCGGGCCGCGCTTGTTCTTCTTCAGGGCGTGGTGGGCGAAGGTCACGGTGAAGCTGGAGGTGACCAGCAGGATGGTGTTGATCAGCGGCAGCTTCCACGGCTCGATCACCGCGCTCGGCGGCGGGAACAGCTTCGGGTCCGGGGTCTGCAGCAGCGGCCAGCTGTACTGGAAGTTCGGCCAGAGCATGTGCGCCACGCCCTTGGCACCCTCGCCGCCGAGCCAGGGACCGGCGAAGTGGCGGACGTAGAACAGCGCGCCGAAGAAGGCGGCGAAGAACATCACCTCGGAGAAGATGAACCAGCTCATGCCCCAGCGGAACGAGCGGTCCATCTGCGCGCTGTAGAGTCCGGCGCGGCTCTCGCGGATGACGTTGCCGAACCAGCCGAACAGCATGTAGGCGATGATCAGCCCGCCGACGAAGAAGATCCACGGGCCATGGGATTCCTTGTGGCCGGCGGTGAGGTCGTTGAACCAGGTACCCAGGCCGAACACCGTCACCAGCAGGCCGATGCTGGCGATGATCGGCCACTTGCTCTGGGCGGGGACGTAATAGTGTTCGTGGCTTGCCATGTTGTTCTCCTTATCGTCCCGCAACCGGTACGGGCGGCTTCCGCGCAGTGATATCGAAGAGGGTGTAGGCCAGCGTCACGTGCCGCA
This sequence comes from Pseudomonas sp. HMSC065H01, assembly GCF_001815235.1. Lineage (NCBI taxonomy): Bacteria > Pseudomonadati > Pseudomonadota > Gammaproteobacteria > Pseudomonadales > Pseudomonadaceae > Pseudomonas > Pseudomonas sp. HMSC065H01. The sequence continues at coordinate 132,322 of NZ_KV819829.1, forward strand.
CATCCTTGGGCAGATCGCGGTCGACGATGAAGCGCACCGGCATCTCGATGCTCTCGCCGGGTTGCAGCACCTGCTGGGTGAAACAGAAGCATTCGGTCTTGTGGAAGTAGGCGGCAGCCTCGGCCGGGGCAATGCTCGGGATGGCCTGCGCGGTCATCGGCTTGTCGCTCGGGTTGCGCGCGTAGAACACCATCTGGTTCACCGCGCCGGGATGCACCACCAACTGGTCGCCGGCGGAGCGGAACTCCCAGACCATGTCGATATTGTTCGAGGTCATGAACTGCACCTTCACCTCGCGCCCGACATCCACCTGCTGCTCGCCGCTGTAGGCGCTGCCGGCGGTCTTGCCGTTGATCCCCAGGGCGCGGCACATCACGTCGTAGAGCGGCACCAGGGCGAAGCCGAAGGCGAACATCAGCACGGTCACCAGCAGCAGGCGGCCGACCAGGCGGCGGGTATCGACCTTGGCATCGCTCATGGCGCGCTCCTCACTTGACCTCGGGCGGGGTGCTGAAGGTGTGGTAGGGCGCCGGCGAAGGGATGCTCCACTCCAGGCCCTCGGCGCCGTCCCAGGGCTTGGCAGGGGCCGGCTTGCCGCCGCGGATGCACTTGATGACGATGAACAGGAACAGCAGCTGGGTGGTGCCGAACATGAAGGCGCCGATCGACGAGACCATGTTGAAGTCGGCGAACTGCAGGTTGTAGTCGGGGATCCGTCGCGGCATGCCGGCGAGGCCGACGAAGTGCATCGGGAAGAACGCCAGGTTCATGCCGATGAAGCTCATCCAGAAGTGCAGCTTGCCGAGGGTCTCGTCGTACATGTGGCCGGTCCACTTCGGCAGCCAGTAGTAAGCCGAGGCGAAGATGCCGAAGATCGCGCCGGGCACCAGCACGTAGTGGAAGTGGGCGACCACGAAGTAGGTGTCGTGGTACTGGAAGTCCGCCGGGGCGATCGCCAGCATCAGTCCGGAGAAGCCGCCGATGGTGAACAGGATGACGAAGGCCACGGCGAACAGCATCGGCGTCTCGAAGGTCAGCGAACCCTCCCACATGGTGGTCACCCAGTTGAACACCTTCACCCCGGTGGGCACCGCGATCAGCATGGTGGCGTACATGAAGAACAGCTCGCCGGTGACCGGGATGCCGACCACGAACATGTGGTGCGCCCAGACCACGAAGGAGAGGAAGGCGATGCTGGCGGTGGCGTAGACCATCGAGGTGTAGCCGAACAGCGGCTTGCGCGCGAAGGTCGGGATGATCGCACTGACCGCACCGAAGGCGGGCAGGATCATGATGTACACCTCGGGGTGGCCGAAGAACCAGAACACGTGCTGGAACAGCACCGGGTCGCCGCCGCCGGCGGCGCTGAAGAAGCTGGTGCCGAAGTGGATGTCCATCAGCATCATGGTCACCACGCCGGCCAGCACCGGCATCACCGCGATCAACAGGAACGCGGTGATCAGCCAGGTCCAGACGAACAGCGGCATCTTCATCAGGGTCATGCCCGGGGCGCGCAGGTTGAGGATGGTGGCGATCACGTTGATCGCGCCCATGATCGAGCTGATCCCGGCCAGGTGGATGGCGAAGATGAAGAAGGTCACGCTGTGCGGGGCGAAGGTGGTCGACAGCGGCGCGTAGAAGGTCCAGCCGAAGTTGGGACCGCCGCCGGGCATGAACAGGGTGCTGACCAGCAGGCCGAAGGCCGCCGGCAGCAGCCAGAAGCTGAAGTTGTTCATCCGCGGCAGGGCCATGTCCGGCGCGCCGATCATCAGCGGGATCATCCAGTTGGCCAGGCCGACGAAGGCCGGCATCACCGCGCCGAAGACCATGATCAGGCCGTGCATGGTGGTCATCTGGTTGAAGAACGCCGGCTCGACGATCTGCAGGCCGGGCTGGAACAGCTCGGCGCGGATCACCATGGCCATCGAGCCGCCGAGCAGGAACATCATGAAGCTGAACCACAGGTAGAGGGTGCCGATGTCCTTGTGGTTGGTCGTCAGCACCCAGCGCATCAGGCCCTTGGCCGGTCCGTGGTGGTGGTCGCCGGCATGGTGGTCGGGCGTATCGATCACAGCACTCATGGCGGTCTCCTATTGTTGTTTCTGCTTGTAGGCGACGACGTCTTTCGGGGTGACCATGTCGCCATCGTCGTTGCCCCAGGCGTTGCGCTCGTAGGTGATCACCGCGGCCAGGTCGACCTCGTTGAGCTGCTTGCCGAAGGCCGCCATGGCGGTGCCGGGCACGCCGTTGAAGACCACTTCCAGGTGGTGCTCCTTGGGCCCGGTGACGATCTTCGAACCCTTCAGCGCCGGGAACATCGGCGGCATGCCCTGGCCTTCGGCCTGGTGGCAGGCGGCGCAGATGGTGTGGTAGACCTTGTCGCCGCGCGCAACCAACTCTTCCTTGGTCCACTCCTTGCTGGTCAGTTCCTTGACCTTCGCCGCCTCTTCCTTGCGCTTGGCCAGCCACTGGTCGAACTCGGCCTTGGGCTTGACGTCGACCACGATCGGCATGAAGCCGTGGTCCTTGCCGCACAGCTCGGCGCACTGGCCGCGATAGATGCCGGGCTCGTCGACCTTGGTCCAGGCCTCGTTGACGAAGCCGGGGATGGCGTCGCGCTTGACCGCGAAGGCCGGCACCCACCAGGAATGGATCACGTCGCTGGAGGTGATCAGGAAGCGCACCTTGGTGCCCACCGGCAGCACCAGCGGCTCGTCCACCTCCAGCAGGTAATGCTCGTCCTTCGCCTGCCGGTTGTGGATCTGATCCTGCGGGGTGGCCAGGTTGCTGAAGTACTCGACGTCCTGGCCCAGGTACTTGTACTGCCACTTCCACTGGTAGCCGGTGACCTGCACGTCCAGCTCCGGCTCGGAAGTGTCGTAGATGTGGATCAGGGTGCGGGTGGCGGGCACCGCCATCACCACCAGGATCACGAACGGCACCACCGTCCAGAGGATTTCCACCGTGGTGCTCTCGTGGAAGTGCGCCGGCTGCTGGCCGGTGGAGCGGCGGTGGACGATCATCGACCAGAACATCGCGCCGAAGACCAGCACGCCGATCACCACGCAGATCCAGAAGATGGTCATGTGCAGGTCGAAGACGGACCGGCTCACCTCGGTAGCGCCCGGGGCCATGTTGACCGTCCAGGCGGCATTCGCCTGGCTGATCGCCGAGAGCAAAAGGAAGCCCATCCAGACTCGTGGATGTCGCAGCATTCGGGTTCCCCTTATCGTTGTTTTTATCCCGCCGGCAGACGCCAACGGCCAAGGGGTGGACCGCCAAGACAACGAACTTTGACCGTCGCACCTCGGCACACAGCAAGGCAGGCCGGGTTCATCAGGTTCAGCATTCGAGTGGGAGTATAGACAGCGGCTGCGACATAACAACGCAGCGTAAAAACGTCGCTGGAAAGTGCCGATTCTTCTCTAAAAGCCGCGAGCGGCGTGGCTTTGCAGGCGAATGGTGGCCGCCTGATATATCATCCTCGCATAACCACGAAGCGATTATGACAATCGCGTCTTAGCCGGCGCGCGCCGCCGGCTATGTTTCTCCTCTTCTTCACCATCCCCGTTGTATGGGAGAACCCATGAACACCGCTGCCCTCCGTGAACTCATCCAGCAGGCGCACCTCAGCGAAGCCCGCCACGGTCACCTGGCTGATCTGATAGCCAGCTGCCTGCCCCGCCTGCATCGCACCATCCAGCCGCAAGGCGAGAACACGGAAGACATACTCACCCGCTTCGTCCACGCCTACGTCGAACAGGTACCGGACCTGCTCGACGCCGCCAACAGCGTGGCCCGCGAAGCCGGCATCGAGGAACGGATCAAGCCGGTGCTGAAGGTCGCCGAGCAGTTCTTCCTCACCCCGCCGGCGTTGCTCGCCGGCCACGACGGCCTCGACGCCCTGCTCGATGAGGCCTACCTGGCGCACCGCCTGGTGGAAGAAGTGAACGACCGCTACATCGCCCACTTCGGCCAGGCGCTGATCCCGCTGGACACCACCGTGGCCAACCTGGTGGCCCACCAGTTGATCGGCGAGCCGTTCGCCAACCGGCTGGACGAAGCCGTCCACCATGCGGTGGAGAACATGCTCGACGCCACCACCTTCGACGCCGACTCGGCCCGCGCCTACCGCGAGAACCTGAAGAACCCGCGGGTGGTCGCCGCCTGGCAGCAGTGGCCGTGCCTGTCGAAGCAGCTCGGGGTGGAACTCAGCCTGGGCTGACCGCCCCGCCATTGCGCGCGCCGCCCAACCCGACGCTGCCGCGCAGGCGCCCTTCCAGGCGACGCTTCAAGGCGCGCGGTTCGATCACCAGGCGCGAGCCCTGCACCGGTGCCATCCGCCCCCAGTCCTCGAGCAGCTCCATGCAGGCATGGTCGACATAGCTGAGGTTATCCATCGGTACGTGCAGGGTGGTGCCCGGCTTGACCTCGTCGAGCACCCGCGACAGCGCCGGCACCTTGAGGAAAGTCGCGGCGCCGCTCAGGCGCAGCTCGGCTTCATGCTCGCCGGTGTAGCGCAGGGCGATCTTCAGCCGCGCCGCCTTCAGCACCAGCTTCAGCAGGGTCAGGGCGAAGCCCACCAGCACGCCGGTCAGCAGGTCGGTGAAGACGATGGCCAGGGCGGTGGCCGCGTACACCAGCATCGGCATCCGGCCGTAGCGAGAGAGGTTGCCGAGGGCCTTGAAATCGACCAGCTTGACCCCGGTATAGACCAGCACCCCGGCCAGGCTCGCCACCGGAATCTGCCGCAGCAGGCTGCCGAGCAGGAGGACGAAGGCGAGCAACCAGAGGCCGTGGAAGATCGCCGAGGCGCGGGTTCGCGCACCGGCATTGACGTTGGCCGAGCTGCGTACGATCACCCCGGTCATCGGCAGCGCGCCGAGCATGCCGCAGAGCATGTTGCCGACCCCCTGGGCGGACAACTCGCGATCCATGTCCGAGCGCGGGCCGTCGTGCAGGCGATCCACCGCCGCCGCCGAGAGCAGGGTCTCCGCACTGGCGATGAAGGCCACCACCACCGCCGCCAGCAGCAGGGAGGGATCGGCCAGGGCCAGCAGGTCGGCCGGGCGTAGCCAGTCGATGGCCTCGCCGAGGTTGGCCGGTACCTCGACCCGCCGCACGTCCAGCGCCAGCCAGAGGCTGGCCAGGGTCGCCAGGCTCACGCCGAGCAGCGCGCCGGGTAGGAAGCGCAGGCGTTGCGGACGCAGCTTGTCCCAGCCCCACATCACCGCGATGGTGCCCAGCCCGAGCAGCGCCGCGTCGAGGCCGCTGTCCATGCCCAGCGAACCGAGCGCGGCGAACGCCGCCTGGGGGAATGCCAGCAGGTTGTCGAGGCCGGACGCCTTGGGCGCCAGGTCGAGCATCACGTGCAATTGCGAAAGGACGATGAGGATGCCGATGCCGGCGAGCATCCCGTATACCACCGCCGGCGAGGTGACCCGGAACCAGCAGCCCAGGCGCAGCCGCCCGGCGAGCAGCTGGATGGCGCCGGCGAGCAGCAGGATCGGCCCGAGCATGGCCACCCCGTAGGTACGCACCAGTTCGAAGACCAGCACCGCGAGGCCGGCCGCCGGGCCGCTGACCTGTAGCGGCGAGCCGGCCAGGAAGCCGACCACCAGGCCACCGACGATGCCGGTGAGCAGGCCCTTGGCCGGCGGCATCCCGGAGGCGATGGCGATGCCCATGCACAGCGGCAGGGCGACGAGGAACACCACCACGGAGGCCATCAGGTCCCGCGGCAACGTGTCCCGGAGGGACGGAAACACCTTTGAAACATGCATGGCACAGTTCTCCTGCGAATTTTTTCCACGACGAGGGAGCGACGCCAGGACCAGGCCCGGCGCCGGTTGTGTGTGCGCAGTGTGTTTTTTCTTGTAATAGCGACCCGTTCAGCCCCGGAACGGGGCTTCCCAGAGGTCGTCCATGGCAGGAACGGCGAAAGGTGACGCGAAAACGCTGTTGTTATCCGGCGGCCCGCACGGCCGCCGCTATCACGAGTTCAGGTAGCGCGGCGCGGGCGTGGCCATCGGCACCGGATGCTCGCCGTCGAGGGGCAGGAAGCGACCCTGCTTGGCGTCGTAGGCGCGGATCTGCGCACTCTCGATGTCGTACACCCAGCCGTGGATGAACAGTTGCCCGCTGGCCAGGCGCGAGGCCACCGAGGGGTGGGTGCGCAGGTGATCGAGCTGGGCCACCACGTTCTCTTCGGTGAGCACCCCGAGGGTGTCGTGGCTGGCGCCGCAGTCGCAGTTGTCCGCCACCACCGTGCGTGCCACCTCGGCGTGCCGCAGCCAGGCCTTGACCGTCGGCATGCGTTCCAGGGTCTGCGGGTCGAGCACGGCGCGCATCGCCCCGCAGTCGGAGTGGCCGCAGACGATGATGTGGTGCACGCCCAGCGCCAGCACAGCGTATTCGATGGCGGTGGAGACGCCACCGTTCATCTGCCCGTAGGGCGGCACCACGTTGCCGACGTTGCGGGTGACGAACAGGTCGCCGGGGGAACTCTGGGTGATCAGCTCGGGAACGATGCGCGAATCCGCGCAGGTGATGAACATCGCCCGCGGCCGCTGGCTATTGGCGAGCTTCTTAAACAGCGCCTGCTGCTCGGGAAAGACCTCCCGGCGGAAATGCTGGAATCCATCGACAATCCTTTTCAATGCATCGTCAGCGCTTTCCTGCTCTGGAGAATCGGACTTAACGCCCCGCATACGGTCTGGCATGGTTCGGAACCTCGATGAGTGGATCGATTGAATTTTCCCACGTCTGCCGACGCTTTCCCCATAGGAAAAAGGCACAACAAACGCAGAGCGACCTACGTGACCGATCGGTCACTTCTGGTGCTCAACGCTAATGCCCGAAGCTTAACCATAAATTAAAAAATCCCTCTATCTCGCACGTTGTCAGCTTTTTTCACGATATTTCCAGAGGATGTCGACAGGCTATCATGGCAAACGAGTGGCATTTCCATTCGCCCCGCATAAGTGGTGAAAGGTTTCAGTCAACCGGTTGGCTACGTGCAGGGAAATTCGTCGAATGGGAAAACCCGGCGCACCGCGCCAGCGGCCATGACCTGGCCGCCCGGTGCCAGCCAGCTATCAGAACAGGTCCAGTTGGCGGCGCACCGGCGCACCGGTGGGGAACAGCGGCAGGTTCGGCACGAAGCGCGCCAGCAGGCACGCCGCAGCCATTCGCTGGCGTTGCTGGCCGTCGCGCAGGACCTGGCGGCAGTGCGCCTCGCCCAGAGGTTCGCCGAGCAGGTAGGCGCGCCCGGCGACGAAGCGCGCGCCGTGGTCCCGCCACCAGGCGGTAACCCGTGCCGCGTCCGGCCAGGTGAGGTTCTCATCGTCGTCGAGGGCGACGTCTTCGTCGTCGGGATCGTCGTTGGGGCCAGGGTCGTAGTCGGGCAAGGCCTCCAGCTCCAGGTCGAGCAGCGCCAGGTCGGCGCCGGTGATCAGGCTGAAGGCCTCGCCGGCGACCCGCGCCAGACTCTCGTCGCGCATCTGCTGGATCAGCCAGGGCACCGCCACCGGATCGCCGAACAGGCCGGTGGCCTGGATGCCGATCCGCCGCGTGTCCGCCGCCTGCATCAGTTGGCGAATCCAGGCCATGCTGGTGTCGCGCGGCTGCCAGGCGAGCAGCACCATGGTCGCCGGCAGCTGGAACGGGCCGGGCTGCCCGGCGAACGCACGCAATGGCCCCAACGCCTCCTCGTCGCCCATCTGCGCGGTGGCCCAGTTGGCCCAGAAGCGCAGGCTCGGGTCATCGTGGGCGCGATAGGCGCGAATATTCGCCATCAGGTCGCGCCGACGCAGCTCGCCGGCGGTGCGCGCGGCGCGCGCCAGCACCGCCGGGTCGGCGTGGCCAAGGGCGGACAGCAGCGCCGGCCCCGGGTCATGCCGGTGCATGCCGCAGGCGGCCAGGCCAATGGCGCGGAACAGCGGCTCGGGCGAGGCCAGCAGGCGCTCCACCCAGGGCCGCGCCTGGTCCCAGTCGAGCCAGCCGAGGGCTGCGGCGAAACCGCGCCGGGCTTCCGGAGACGCCGCAAGACAGGCGCGCATCCGTCCGATCAACGCATCGTCTCCTGCCTGCATGGCCAGCACCGCGAGGGCGAACGCCTCGCCCTGGGCGTGCGCGTCGAGTTGCTCGAGCAGGGCGTCATGGCCGGCCTGGCCGGCGATCGCCAAGCCGTCCAGGTGCGCCTCGATGCGCTGATCGAGCTCGGCGAGCTCCTCCAGGTCGTAATGGGGCGCACGCACGGCGTAGTCGCGGAGCAGGGCAAGGAAGGCGGCTTCCTCGGCGTGCTGGTCGACGATCGCTGCGATGCTCAATCTATGCGCGTCCATTGCTGGCCGTCGAAGCTGAAGATGTCTTTCGCGGCGATGCTCCACAACACGCCGTCGGCAGCGCTAAGGTGGAAGCAGCGTTGGGGTTGCTCATCACCGAAGTCCACCTCCTTGAGATGGCCACCGACCAGCGTATAGACCGCCGTTGCGCTCGACACGTAGAGTGCGCCGTCGAACCACGCGAGGCTCCACAAGTCTTCATCGACATCGTCCTGGGCGATGATCTCCCAGTGGTCGTTGCGTCCACGCAGCAGCGTTCCCGCCTGTCCACAGGCGTAAACCGAGCCATCTTCCGCGCAGCAGATCGCCGTCAGGATCAAGTTCGTCGGGCTCTCCCGGGGCTGCCAGCGCTTGCCGTCGTACTGCCAGATCTCCCCGTCCCAGCCGACGGCATAGATTTCCCTGGCACCGAAGCCGCCGATGGCCTCGAATCCGACCACCGCTTCGCTGCCTGCCGGAGGCCGAGCGCCGCTGTCGATGGCACGCCAGTCGTTCTCGTCGAAGCGCCGGTAGACCTGTCGATCCATCCCGCAGGCATAGGCCACCCCGTCGATACAGGCAACGCCGCGCATATTGCCCCGGCCACCGATGGCATCGTCGCCGTCGGGCAACTGCTCTTCATGGATGTCGCCGGAGCCCATGCAGAATACCTGGCCCCGAGCGCCCAGAAACAATGCTTGTTCCACCGGCTCGTGCACTACCGTGGCCGACACGATCTCCCAGGGCAGCATGTCGTCATCCTCGCCAGCAACACACCAGGTTCCGCAGTCCCACTCCGTGACATAGCTGTGCGCTATGTTCTGCTCCTGGATCTCGTCGGATACCGAGGCCACGTACGCCAGGTCCTGATAGCGGACGACGCCGGTGATGTTCGAGAAAATCGGCGAGAGTTTCTTCAACATTTCAATCTCCTGTAACGGTCACTAGCGGACTCGACTCCTCGTGGCGCCAAGACGCGCATTGCGGGTCTTTATCGCCTGCGTCGCAGCCGTGACGTCGGTCTGGCCGGTTTCAACGGCCTTGATGGGTGTTCTGGCGTTGATTCCGCACTGCTTGTGATAGTTGTCGAGCTGAGCGGACAGACATTCCTTCGAGCATTTCGACTGCGGAAAGACCTTGCCCATGGCAGCCATGGATTGACGTTTCGCCGTTCCGTAGGTGGTCTTCTTCGCGGAGATGGAGCTGCCATTGGACAATTGCAGGGTTCCACTGCGCGACTTCGCGGCAGCGGCGCTCTGGAACGTGTGCATGAGGCCGTGGGTACCCACGTTCTGATTGACGCCCTCCGCGCAGACGCAAGGAGCCTTGTTCTCCGAATAGTTGGATATCCCCTTGAGGGGTACCGAGCCTTTTCCACCACGTCCCTTGTCGTGCAAGGCGCTGGCCTCGATCAGGTGGTGAGCGGTCTGCTGCGGGCAGCAACTGTTCGGCTTGTACGGTTGCAGGGCACACCGGCGCGCGGTCAGGCATTTTCGGGCAGCGACCTTGTCTGCCAGTCGGTCAGCTTCGTTGCTGGTCTTCTTGCCGGAAGGCTTGCCCGCGCCAAGGCCAGCGCAGGCATCCTTGCTGCCATGCGGCTTGAAGTCAGCGCAATCCTTCTTCTCCTTCTTCACTTCATTGCTGCACGGTCCACCACCAGCATCGACGGTGGCCTGGTCGAGGTAGGGCCAGACCGGCGTATTGCCAGGAAAGGACGCGTGGTTGTGGGTGGTCAGGTCGAGGTGGCGAACCACGTTCTTGCTTTCGAACTTGACGTTCATCGACCAGGAGGTGAAGTACACCTTGCCCTTGATCTTGCTGGTGACGATGCCCTTCTTCGGCGCCCGCCCCGGCTCGTCGCCGTAGCTGGTCTTGTAGTAGCTCTTGTTCTTCAGCATCACCTCCTTGCGGGTGATGCGAATGGTCCGGGTGCCTTTGGTGGTGTCCTTGGACAGGCCGGTATTGGGGTAGGGGATCGGTACCCCCAACGGCGTCGGCGGCGCCTGCGGCGGGGTGAAGCAGACATCCGGGAAGGCCGCGATGGACTTGCCGCTCGCCGCCTTGCAGGAGATCTCCATGTTGTTGGCGTACACCTCGTTGGCCATCAGGCAGCCCTCACCCGTCGATAGCTGAGCAGCGCGGCGGCGCGTTCGCCGGCGTCGTTGCCCAGGTGGCAGAACACGTTCGGCCCGTCGCCGTAGCCCTTGCGCGAAGCGGCCAGGGCCACGGCGAGCAACGCCGGGCCGATGGCGGCGCCGCATTCGCCGATGCAGTCGGCGGGGTGCCAGAGGTCGAACTTCGGCTTGAGCACGCGCAGGTTGCGACTCAGGGTCAGCGAGGCCTCCTTGAAGTAGTACTGCTCGCCGGAAATGTCGGTGAGCCGGTAGTCCATCTGCTCCAGGCCGCAGCCAGCCTCGGCGAGGGCGGCGCGCACGGCCTGGCTCAGGCCGTCGGCGCGCAGCGGCAGGTCCTCGCTCTCCACCGTGGCCTTCTCGACGCCGAAGCCGAGGCCGATGCAGAGCAACTGCGGCGCCTCCTCGTGGAGCGGCGCGGCGACCAGCACGGCGGCGGCGCCCTCGCCGGGAATGAAGCCGTTGGAGTTCTGGCTGGTCAGCAGCCGCTCGCGGGCCTCGTAGGCGGCCAGGGTCGGGCCGCTGACGAAGGAGTCGACGCCGGCCACCAGGACCTGCCGGCAGCCGCCCTGGATCAGCTTGCGCGCGTTGAGCAGGGCCACCGCGCCACCGACCCGGCCACGGGCGATGAGTGCCGAGGAGGGATGGAAGCGTCGTCCCAGCTCGCCTTCCAGGTCACGCAGGAAAGACTCGTCGAGCCCCGCGCAGCGTCCGGGACGGTCGCCCTCGGCGACGCAGAGCAGCAGCGGCAGCTCCGTGCAATCGAGATCGGGCTGGCCGCGCAAGGCCTCGTCGATGGCTCGCGCAGCCATCTTCAGCAGCTTGGCGCGGCCGCGCCAGGGCTGCTCCAGCGGCACGCTGGCGGCAAGCAACCATTCGCCGCCCTGGTCGATGAAACGGGTTTCCTGGAAGTTGTCCAGGGCGCAGCGGATCGCCGCGCAGCTGGCCGGCGCGCTGAGGCCGACCGCGCTGACCATGCCGGAGGCGACGATGCTCAGGACCTGGCTCATGCCTCGTCCTCCTCGGCCTGGCGGCTGCGTGCCAACGCGGCAAGCGAGGGGTAGTAGTCCTTGCCCAGCTCGCGGGCGCGCCACCAGGCGGCGGACTTGCTGCCGACCAGCACCTGGGCGATCTCGAACAGGTTGCGCTTCAACGGCCGGCGAATGCGCCAGGTGACTTCCACGCGACGGGCGTCGCAGTCCACCAGCAGGGTATCGATCCGTGCCTGCGCGGTTTCGTGGCCACCCTTTTTCAGGAAGAAGGTCACCGGGACCTCCCTGCGCGGCACGCGGAAGGCCGCGCGCTCCTCGCCGGTGAGGTTGAGCAGCAGGACCTCCTCGCCGCCGCGCAGATGGTCGGTCCACTGGTCGGCCGGCGCGGACTGGAAGTAGCGCTCGTCGAAGTCGGCGGGCAGGAACGGGAAGCGCTCGGCCAACCAGGCGTCGTCGTAGCGGCCGGCGAAGCCGACCCGGGCCTGCCAGTGGCGGCCGAGCGGGCCGAGCGCCATCGGCGTGAAGCGGCCGTGGGGGCTGTCCACCGGCTCGCCGAGCTTTTCCGTGGCCGGCATCGGCGTGCCGACGATCTCGGCGGTGTCGGCGCTGCGCGGAAACCAGCCACATCCGGCCGGATTGGCCATGTAGCAATCCATGAAACCGGGGTTGTCCGGCGAGGCATGGCTGCCGCCGAAGGCACTGGCGTAGGAAATGTCCTGGCTCTGGAACGGCTGCGCGACGCCCGCGCCGGCACCGAGCAATCCCGGTTCCCACTGGCGCGGCCCATGCACCGTCAGCGCCTTGCTCACCCGGCCGACGCGGATGCCCGCGGTCAACTGCTGTACCGGCCGCCCGCCGGGCGCCTGGGCGCTGCCCAGCACCAGCACATCGCAGAACGGCTTGAAGGGAACGAACTCGCACTCCCGGCGCGGCGCGGAAAACCCCGGCTCGCCATAGAATTCATCGACCATCAGCAGCGTCTGCTGCTCGTCCAGCAGGCGCGCCTCGCGACCGTCCAGCGGCAGGTCGAAACTGCCCTTGGCGATCACCACCAGCGACTCCCGGCCTTCGGCGTCGAGCCCCTGGTTGTAGGCGGCGGCCAGCGGGGTGGCGTTCAACAGTTCCATGTCGGGCCCGCCGCGCTCAGTTGATCTGCACCGAACCGCCCTTGATCCGGTTGACCCCGGTGGAGCGGCTGGAAAGATAGGCGCCACGGATGATCACCTTGCCGGCGCGGGTCAGGGTGATGCTGGCCTTGCCACAACGCAGGACGATCTCGCGTTCGGCACTGAACTCCAGGCGCTCGCCGTCCAGTTGCGCCAGCGCTTCCTGCGGCAGGCGCTGGATGCGGCCGATCAGCAGCGGCTGGCGCGGATCGCCGGCGACGAACATCAGCGCTACCTGGGCGCCGATGTCGGCGCGACTGAGCTGGGTGGTGGTGGCCGCCGCCAGGCCGTGCTCGCTCGGGCAACCGGGATAGGCGACCACCGGAGCGGCGGCGTCCGGCACGTCGAGGAGGACGCCGATGACCACGCCGTCCAGGCGCGCGGGAAGGGCCGTCGTGGCCCCGGGTAGATGGATCTCGACACTCATGCGCTGACTCCCTGGCTCTGCGCCGCTTCAGTTCTGGAGGATCTTGCGTCCCTTCACCACCACGTTCTTGTCGGCCTTGACGTTGATCGCCCCGGATCCGTCGATGGTGATGTTCTTGCCGCTGATGACGATGCTGCCGTCCTTCTTCATGCGGATGCTGGCGGCACCGGTGACCAGGGTGATCGAGTCGCCGGCGTTGAGCGTGAAGCTCTTGCCCACGTCCAGGCTATCGTCCTTGCCCACCGAGGTATCGCGGCCCTGGCCGACGCTGCGCGACTCGTTCTTGCCGATGCTGGTGCTCTGGTTGCCGCCTATGTCGATGGTCTCGTTGGCGCCCACCGACTCGCTGCGGTCGGCGCCGATGCTGATCGTCTCGTTGTTGCCCACCGACTCGCTACGGTTCGCGCCGATGCTGATGGTCTCGTCGTTGCCGACGTCCTCGGTGCGATTGGCACCGATGCTGATCTTCTCGTTGCTGCCGACCTTCTCGGTGCGGTCAACGCCGATGCTGATGGTCTCGTTGCTGCCGACGTCCTCGGTGCGGTTCGCGCCGATACTGATCTTCTCGTTGTTGCCGACCTTCTCGGTGCGGTCGACGCCGATGGTTATGGTCTCGTTGTTGTCCACGGTCTCGGTGCG